>JBMOMS010000204.1:0-50415 GCA_049324895.1 Chloroflexota bacterium | reverse complement strand
TGGTGGACGAACCCATCCTCGGAGTCGGCGCGGGACAATGGGGCGAGGAAATCTTCATCACGCCCGCAAACCTGATCCAGGCCTGTCATGCCATCGTGGTCAATTTGACCGACCGCGAGAAGCCTGTGATTTGATGTCATTGCGAGGAGGGCGCTCGGGCGCACTGTGCCCGCCCGACGAAGCAATCTCAAGTTACAGCGGACATGAGATTGCTTCGCTCGCTACCGCTCGCTCGCAATGACGAAAGGAAGAGTCATGCCCAAAGTCGAAACCTCCAACTCTCCCAACGCCCCGGCGAAAGAGTAAGACTGATTATCACGATGGGATGGCAACATGAAAAAAACAGTGAAGAAATGGATCAAGGGCGCGTCAAAGCTTCTCCTGGCCATCGTCCTTACAACGGTATTTTTTGGTCTGGTGGAAACCAGACAATATTCTGCGTATGCCGTGTGCCGAAATGTTGCAATGAATGTCAAAGGCTATGCAATCTGGAAGCACGAACACACCTATCAATTTGTATTTCAATCCTGGGTCATCTTTTCAGACGGTGTCAACGATTTAACCTGCTATGCCAGTGGGATTGGGCCTTTCTGGGTCGTCAATACTTACATGCAAACACTGGTTGGCTGCGGAACAGATATTTCCAACCCAAAAGCCTCTTATTGTCCTGAGGGTCTCTTCGGGGTAAGTCCATAGGCGAAAATAAATGACCGCTCTCAAAGAGGGCGGTCATTTGTAAAAATGTCATCTGGAAAACAGGAGGTTGCTTCGGGATTTCGACGCTGTCGCGTCTCAACCTCGCACAGCGTCCCCTTTGGGGAACGACATGGAGTTCTTATCGGCTGTACAGGTAATTCAACTCGCAGATCTTTGCCAGCAGTTCATCACTCAGGTCGCTGTCTTTCATGCGCCATTCCCGGCCGTCACCCAGGCGGCTGGGGACGTTCAGACTTCGGAAGTCTCACCCGGATCAGGCACATTGGCTTCATCCACTGACAAGTAATGGCAAATGCGCTTCAAGGTGGCATTCTTTTCCAATCCGGCCAGGATGGTTTCGAGGACTTCCAGGGTCAGCGGCAGGGATGCGCCTGCGGCGGCCTGGGCGGCGCGCGCCTCGCGCACGGACTTTTCGATGGACTTGGCGCTGGCGAGAATGGAGTCCCTGACCAGGCTGGCAAGTTTTTGCGCCTCGGGGTGACATTTGGCTTTGCCGTTTTCCTCGGTCGTCCAAAGATCGGCCTTCTTCAGTTTCTCGTCGCCCAGCAATTTTTTGATTTTGCCATCTTCGTCGGCTTCCAGTTCCTTGAGCAACGCCTTGACGGCTTCGAGCATATCCTTGAGCGTTGAGTCGGCTTCGATCAACGCCTGGGCATCCTTTACACTCTGCACGAGTTCGTCGCGAAGTGTGGCGGCCTCCTGTACTTCCTTGGGCAGGGCAGATTGCTTTTGGCCGGCCAAGCCTTCCAGCGCCTCTGCTTTCTTCGCCAGGTCCAAGGACTTTTGCAACGGTTCGCTCAACGGGTTGACGGTCTTGTCGAGAGTAGAGACCAGGTCTGTGGCGCATTTCTCGACATCCTGGGGGGACAGAAGCCCGCTATACAGCTTAGACAGCGCTTTCACCAGGTCATCGGTATAGTTGCCATCCTTGGCGACTTTGTCCAGGGCGGTTTGCGCTGCGTCCGCGTGGGTTTGCACATCGTCGAGCATCTTTTGTAGTTTGTCGGCGTTCTTGGTCAGGACATTCTTCAACAATTCACCGCCGGCTTTGACCTGCGCCTGCGCCTGGTCTGCCAGGGATTTGGCATTGCGAATCAAAATAACCGCAGAAGCGATGTCGCTTCGGGCGATTTCCTCCAGTTTATCCGAGGTGGTCTTGCTTTCTGTGGCCGACTTGGCAGCGGCAAGTTTATCCTTTGTTTCTTTGCAGCGCAGTTGCGCGCGGACCGCCGCCAGTTGCGCGACAGGCAGCGGGTCGAAGGTGCCGCTGGATTGCACTGCGCGCGCAGCCAGGATGATGGTTTCCTTGTTTTTGTCGACCTGTTTGGCTTGTGGCCCGGCCAGTTCGATCAGCGCGGAGGCGCGCCGCAGTCCGATGGTGCGGAAGGTTTTTGCAAAGGACGCATCGGGTTCAGCCCCGCAGGCCAGGTACAGGATGGACTGGTCGACCCAGTCGAGAATCTGGGACGTGGAGTAGGGTGTCCAGGCGAGCAGGTGTGCCAGGTCGGCGGAGGCCAGGCCCTGCATGCCGATGATCCCGGCTTCTTCCAGGCGGCCCAGGTCCCACTCGTCGAGATCGTCCAATTGATACAGCGGATGGCGGGGGGATAAGCGTTCGGAAAGATTCTCCAGCGCGGGCAGTTTGACATCCTTTGCCAGGCTGCTTACCAGCGCTTGCAGCCAGGCTTCCATCGCCACCTGGCCGCTGCGCGCCAGCGTGGTCAGGGCGCCCATTGGGAATACGCCGGCGAACATGGCGACCAGCAGGTACACGAGGGTGACCGCTTTTGGCCCGGTTGTAGAATCGGTTCCGCTGAAGTCGTACCCGGAAAAAGCAGTCAGGATCAATCCGATGCCGAAAACGATCGACAGGCGCTTGAGGGCCTCCCAGAGGGCCCCGGGCGTCAGGTCGGAACTGTTATTGCGCCGCACCAACATGTAAGTCAGGAAGACGAATGCGGTTACGACCCCCGCCAAGGCCGGTGAAAGCTCCTTCATCTTTGTGCTGAAGTGTTGGGGGAAATCCCCTGTGCCTTCCACGAAATCGGGTATTCCGCTGGGCCAGAAGATCCAGGTGAAGCAGGCCAGCAGGAAGAGTGACAGGGGAATCAGCGGGATCAGGTATTCCTGCCAGCCATAGCGGTTGGAAAGCAAATTCTCCATTTGTATATTCCGTTGGTCTTCGCTTTCTTTGACGCTCTCTTCGATGTTGGTTCTTGCTGTTTTCGGCAATTTAAGGATTTTTTGTATATCCCCCCTTTTTTGCCTGGTATTACCGAATACCCTCGCCCGGGCAAGCGCCTTCACCTCCTCCTTGTTTAGATCGGGTTCCTTCTGGCTGATCCTTTTGGCCAGGTCCCGACTGGAGGCATCCGGGCCTTTGAGGAGGCCCAATTGCTCCAGGTCGCGCACGAGATCCCTGGAAAGGCGCGGCACTCTTTGGAAGGCGAAAGCCAGCAGCAGCAGTGCGGGCAGCAGCACCAGGATGCCTGTCACCACGACCAGCGTGTAAAACTGCGAAGCGGCGGCATGTCGCCGCAGGTCCGCGTCATTCTTCCAGGCAGGCGCAGGCGTTGATATGGGGTCTGTTGGGATGGCGGTTGCAGCGGCCGCCTCGGCGGTGTTTTCACTTGCTGGGGTGTATGTTGGTGTGATGGTAGGTGTAGGTGTGATGGTAGGCGTGAGCGTAACGGCCTGGGCGGCAAGTTTGTCGAGGCTCTGCGAGACTCCATCCCAGGCAAGCATGCCCACGGTGACCAAAAGGCCCAGAAGAATCAGCAGGAAACTCGAAGATGCCAGCTTGAGTCGGTTTACCGGGACGTTTATTTTTTCATCCCACGGCTCGAGATTGAATTTCTCTTGCTCATGCTCGGCCTGATTGTCGCCCGCCGGATTTTCATCCGCTTTGTCGCCTTCCTCATCCCATTCGTCAAATTTCTTTCTGCTGGGAAATAACCATCCCCCTCCGCCATTTGAGCCTTGCATCCGATAGGGCTTAAACGCAATGGCAAATACGAGGATGAAAATGCCCACCACAATCCATACGATCCATAACGCGTTCATTGTTCTCTCCTTTGCTCGATACAAGAAACAACGCTGCTGAACCGCTAAGGAATTTGTATAGTCCGCTTCTCGATTCCATTATAAGGATACTGTCTCTAATTTCAAGACCGATTTTGCCGTGCGCAGGCTTCCCACTTCCCTTACACGCGATGCCCATCCTTCTCCCTCCCCAAGATCGCCTCCAGCACGCCGCCGCCGATGGAGAGGGCCTTGTCGGAGACCAGGCGGCAGGCGCTGGGGTCGTTGCGCGGGTCGACGTCGCCGATCTTCATGCCTTTTTGCGCGGGGGCCTGGGGATGCAGCAGCCCGCGCAGCACACCCGCAAGCGGGCTGTGGATGGGCAGGCTGCCCTCGGGGGTCTTCATCTCGGCGATGAGTTGGCCGGCGGCCAGGCGCTCGCCGATCTGGGCGCGCGGGATCACGTTCCCATCTGCGGGTGCGCGCAGGACGCGCTGCGGGTCGCCTTCGGGCTGGCCGCTGTCGGATTGGGTGCGGCCTTCCCAGTAGACGCGGCCCAGGGTGTGACTGCGGCGGGTTTCGATGACCGCATCGCAATGGATGCCCGCCGTGAAGCCAGGTCCCAGCCCGATGTGCAGCAGCGGGCGGACGGGGAGCAGGCCCGGGTCGCGTTTGAGCAGGCGCGCGTCGATCACGATGGTGGAGCGCGGGCTGGTCAGCAGGGCGTTGGAGAGCACGTTGGCCTGCGGGTCGACCAGCACGGGAATTTCGCCCAAGTCCATCGCCGCCTGGAATTGGTCGGGCGAAACCACGCGCGCGGTCACCCCCTCGATGCTCCAACTGCCTGCATAGACCGCCTCGGCAAACGAGACGGTGCGCCGCACCGTCAGGGGCTGCGGCAGTTCCAGGATCAGCACGGGGAAGCCCACGCGGCGCAGGCGCAAGGCCACGCCCGAGGCCAGGTCACCGCCCCCGCGGATCACGATCAAATCGGGTTGCATTCAAGCTCCTTGTTCCCCGCTGTGGGAGGCCCGTGCCTGCCGCTCCTGCAATAGGTGGCCGAAGGCGTACAGCGTGAGGTATAGAAAGAGGATCAACGCGGCAAAGATGGCGGTGAAAATGGGCGGGCGCAGGCTCATATTTTGCGCGCCGGCCAGCGTGACTTGCGCCAGTTCCTGCGGGCGCGAGAAGATGTCCCAGGAGTTCCAGCGCAGGAAGCGGCCCACGTAGACGCCCGCCGCCGTCAGCGCCGTGACCAGGGCCACGAAGCCCCAGCCGCTCCAGCGCCCGAACTCGCGGCGGATGATCTCCTGCATCATGAAGAGCGAGACCAGCCCCAGCAGCAGGCCGGTGAAGGCGAACCAGAGCAGCATGAGCACGTCATACCAGGTGTCGATGTCCTGCCAGTCGATCACGGCCAGGTGCTGGAAATCGGTCAGGATGTAGGGCGCGTTGGGGAAGAAGATCAGCCACACGAAGGCGGCCAGGGGGACGAGCACCCGCATACGCGTGGGCCGCAGGCTGGTGGTATAGGTGAAGTAGGCCACGATGAAGGGAATCCAGGCCAGGAACAGGTTCCAGACCAGGAAGGCGTAATTCTCGCTGCCGGTCAGCGAAGCGCGCCAGCGGAACAATCCGATGCAGGCCAGGGAGGCCAGGGCCAGGATGCCAAAGATGAACAGGCGGTACTTGTTGCCCGCAAAAAGGGCGCGCAGTCTAGCGATCATGGACGGAGTCTCCATCCTCGCGCAGGAGGTGCCCGAAGGAATACAGGGTCAGGTAGACGAACAGGTAGAAGGCCGCGAACAGCAGGGTGAAGGCCATCAGCCGCAGGGTGGGGTCGATGACCAGACCCAGGATGGTGACGGCCACCTCGCCCGGGGCCTGCAGCAGGTCCCAGGAGTTGAAGCGCACGAAGCGCCCCAGGTACACGCCGAAGCTGCCCAGCACCGAAACCAGCAGCACGAAACTCCAGCCGGTCCATTTCCCGAAGGTACGTTGGATGATCGCCTGCATCAGGTAGAGCGAGACCAGGCCCAGCAACATGCCGGTCCACGAGAACCAGACCAGCATGATCACGTCGTACCACAGCGGGGTGTCGGTGGATTGGCGCGCCAGGTGCTGCAGGTCGGTCAGGATGTAGGGAGCGTTGGGGAAGAAGATCAGCCAGACGAAAGCGGCGACGGGGATGACCACGTACAGCCAGCGTCGGCTCCATGCCAGGGAGTAGGCGGCGTAGGCCACCAGGAAGGGAATCCAGGCCAGGAACAGATTCCAGGACAGGCTGGCATAGCGCCCCGAGTCGCTGACGGTCATGCGCGCGCCCACCAGCAGGAGGCTGATGAAGGAGGCCCCCGCCATCAGGGCCAAAATGGCGATCTTATACTTGTGGCGGTTAACAAAGGGGAGGATGGTTTGGAACATGCCGCCCATTGTAGCATTTTCCCGTCTCTTTTGGCGGGGCGCAGGTGACAAAGTTCCCTTGAATTACAGGCTGTGCAGGCATACAATAACGTCATTCGTTCCTGCATGGAGGCAGCATGTCGATGGATCTAATCTCGCAAATTCTTCAGGCCCTGGGCTATTTGTTGTTGCTGGTGGTCCTGACCTTTTTCTGGATCAAGGCGGCCCGCCAGCCGTACCTTCGTGGCTTTTGGATTTTGCTCGCCCTGGCCTGGATGATGAATCTGTTCGGCAACATCGCCTGGATCATACACGACCTCGTGACCGGGACGCCGCTGGATACGTTTTCGGCGGTCGACCTGTTCTACGTGGCGCATTATGTGTTCATTGCGATGGCCCTCTGGCAATATCCAACGTCCCTGCCTCGACGCGCCTGGCTCTGGATTGGGGCGGCGATGCTGGCGGTCAATGCGCTCGTTTGGGCGGTCTATTTCGATCCGCTGATGGCTCTCAAAAACGGGCCCTGGACCGATTTTCTGGGCGTTGCCATGTACCCTGTGCTGGACGCGGGCCTGATTGCGCTGGCCTGGCTGCGCTATCGCGCGGCGCGCCGATCCACGTGGGACAGGCTCGCGCTGCTTCTATTTTTCGCCATGACAAGTTATGGGATTGCCAACACGATCAACATGACCAGCTATGTCTTCTCGATAAATCCCAGCGCGATCCCGCAGAACCTGTTCTGGATCCTGACGGATATTTTCATGCTGACGATGACGTTCGGCGTGAAGAAGGATATTCAGCCCCAGCCTTCCTCCAGTTGATGCGGGCTTGGGTCCTGCTCAGTGCGCCAGGAATTCTGCCAGCAGGGCATTGAACTCTGCGGGGCGTTCGTAGTGCGGGATGTGGCCGCATTGCTCGAAGACGTGCAGGGTGGCCTGGGGAATCAACTTCAACAGGTCGGCGCTGTGGGCCGGGGGGACGGCTTTGTCCTTCCCGCCCCAGAACAGGCGGACGGGTTTTCCGAGCGCGCCCAGCCGCCGATAGGTTTCTGAGAAGTCGCCCAGCATTCCATTGCGCAGGGTCGAGAGGATGGCGCGGCGGAAACCCTTGAATTGCATCTGCACGCGATAGCGGGCCTGGAACAACGCCACGGTCTCGGGATCGAAGAAGCCTTCGGCGGCACCCTTGACCATGCGTTCGCCGCCGAAGCCGATGGCCAGCTCGCCCAGCACGGGCAGCTTGAGCAGGCCCAGTCCGCGCAGTTTCACGGCCCGCGCGCCGGCCGGGTCGATGAAGATGTTGGAGGCCACACGGTCGGGATGGCGCACCGTGAAGGCTGCGCTGATCACCCCGCCCATCGAGAGTCCCACCAGGTGTATGGGTTCGTACAGGTCGAGCGCATCCAGCAGGTCGCGCAACTGGCGGACGAACAGATCGATATTGTAGGCCGTCTGCGGACGGTCCGACCAGCCGCGCCCGAACAGGTCGTAGCGCAGGACGCGAAAGCCCGCGCGGGTGAGATGGGCAAAGGTCGGGTCGAAAATGAAATAAGGGCCCGAGAAGCCATGCACCAGCGCCACGGTCGGGCGCGCAGCGCGGATGGGTTCGGTGGGGCGGTCCTCGCCGCCGGGCAGGGCCGCATAGGGGCCGCCCAACTCGTAATGGGTGATGCCGTCGGGCAGGGAGGCAAACGACCCGTCCGCGGAGGCACGGGTCGTTTCGTTCAGTTCGAGGGTTTCGCCAAGATAAGGAAAGGACATGTGATTTGTAAAAGGGCGGGAAACCTCCCGCCCACGGTTTAGATTTTTCCCAACGCCCGCAGCACGCGCTCGGGGGTAAACGGAAATTCGTGTATCCATACGCCTGTCGCGTCGTGGATGGCGGCGGCCACAGCGGGAGCGTAGGGCAGGTAGGGCAGTTCGCCCAGTCCGCGCGCGCCCCACGGACCGTTCGGGTCGGGCACCTCGACCACCACCGATTCGACCTTTTCGGGGATGTCGAGGATGGTGGGCAGCAGGTAGGTGCTGAACTGGTCGGTCAATACGCGGCCGTCCGCCCGGGTCTTGTACTCCTCGGTGATGGCATAGCCGTGGGCCTGCACCACCGCGCCCTCGATCTGGCCGACGACCAGGTCGGGGTTGATGGCCTTGCCCACGTCATCGGCAGCCACCACGCGGGTGATGCGCACGTGGCCGGTCTCGGTGTCGACTTCCACTTCCACGGCCTGGGCCGCGTAGGCGTACTGGAAGTTGGGCATCGCATAGCCCGTTTCCTTGTCCATGTGAGTGGTGGGCGGGGCCAGGTACTTGAACTCGGCGATGGCCGGACGTTCCTCGGCGTTCCACTTGGCGAGGGCCGCCTCCGCCGCGCCCTTGATGGCGTTGCCCGCCATGAAGGTCATGCGCGAGGCCGAAACCGAGCCGGAGTTGCCCTGTTTGGCCGAGTCGGAGGTGCGGATTTCGACCAGGTCGGTGGAAACGCCCAGCGGGTGCGCGGCCATTTGGGCCATGACGGTATGCGTGCCCTGGCCGACCTCCGCGCCGGCGTGATGCAGCACGACGCGCTCGATCTTCCCGTTTCCGTGGATCTCGACTTTGGCCCAGCAGTTCTCCTGGTAGCCAAAGGAGAACCCCACGTTCTTGAAGCCGGCCGCAAAGCCGCGGCCGCGGACGATGGGGGAACCCTTCACAGTCTTCGATTCGGGTTTCGCATCCCAGCCGAACTTGTCGCGCGCGGCCTGGATCACTTCGGTGATGCTGACGGGGTTGGGGGCGGGGGTGCCCACGGCCAGCGTGTCGTCCTGCTGGAGGGCGTTCTTCAGGCGGAATTCGACCGGGTCCATGCCGAGTTTTTCGGCCAGTTTGTCCATTTGCAGTTCGGCCATGTACAGGGCCTGCGGCGCGCCAAAGCCGCGGAAGGCCGCGCCCGGCACGTTGTTGGTGTAGATGCCGTACACGTCTGCCTTGATGTTGGGGATGAAGTACGGCCCGGTGTGGGTGATGGTGGCGTTGCCGAGCACCTTGTTGGTGGTGTACATGTACGCGCCGCCGTCGCCGATCAACTCGCTTTCGGCGGCCACCAGTTTGCCGTCCTTCGTGGCGCCCCATTTGGCCTTGAGCAGCACCGCATGGCGCTTGCCGTGCCCGATGATCGATTCGCGGCGGCTCCAGACGATCTTGACCGGCTTGCGCAGTTTCAGGGTGGCCAGGGCCAGCACAATCTGCACCGACAGGTCTTCGCGTCCGCCGAAGGCGCCGCCGATGGCGGGATAGATGACGCGCACCTGTTCCTCGGGAAGGTCGAGTGCATGGGCAATCGACTTGCGGTCGGCATGAGTCCACTGGCCCGCGCTGACCACCGCGATGCGGCCTTCTTCATCGATGTAGGTCAGGCCCGCCTCGGGCTGGAGGTAGGCGTGTTCCTGCACCGGGGTGCGGTACTCGCCCTCCACAATCACGTCGGCCTGTTTGAAGGCCTCATCGATGTCGCCCTTGCGGATGCGGTAATGCACACAGACGTTGTCCGAGCCGCGGTCGGGGTGCAGCACGGGCGCGCCCGGCTGCATGGCCTGGACGGGATCGAGCAGGGGCGGCAGGTCCTCGTACTCGACCTCGATCAACTTGAGGGCGGCCTGGGCCTGGGCCTCGGTTTCGGCCACCACCACGGCCACCTGGTCGCCCACGAAGCGCACCACATCGGTGTAGGGCTTGGCCGCGCCGGGTCCGCACAACACAGGCTGGTCGGGGATTTGCAGGCCATACTCGTTGACGGGCACATCCCTGGCGGTGTAGACCGCAGCCACGCCGGGCGCGGCTTCAGCCTTGGAGGTGTCGATACTCCTGACGCGCGCGTACGGGCGCTCCGCGAAGAGAATCTTCATGAACAACATGCCCGGCATCGACAGGTCGCCGGAATAGGGCGCCGCGCCCGTGACCTTGCCCAGGGCGTCGACGCGCGGAATGGATTGACCAACGGATGGAATAGCCATGTCTTTACCGCTGCTTTTTGGAGACTTTGAGTTTGATGGGGGGCGAATCCGTCGGGCCATATTTCGAGGGGCCGACGTAGCGGTAGATCAACGCATACAGGACGGCGATGAACCCGCCCAGCAGGATGGAGATGAGCGCGGTCAGCGTGATGTAAGCATACAGGTGCTCGATGCCGCGCAGGTAGACAAAGATGTTTGCCAGGCCTTTGGTGCTGTAGAAAAGGTCGGGAAAACGCGGATACCCGAGCAGCATGTAGGGCACGGGCCATTTTTGGCCGAGGGCGAAATCCAGCGCAACCATGCTGATGCCCAGGGACATGACCGGGATGACGATCATCATCAGGCAGCCCAGCCCGTTCCAGATTGGGTGCGGGCCTTTGGGGGCGGCCCTTTGTTCCGCCTTGCGGATATTGGTGCGGGTCATGGCTCACTCCTCACACGGCCGGCGTCTTCGACCGCCTGGACGATCTTGTAATAGCCCGTGCAGCGGCACAGGTTGCCCGTGAAGGCCTGCTCGATTTCGTTGCGGGTCGGGTGCGGATTCTCTTCGAGCAGTTTTGCGCCAGACATCAAAAAGCCGGGCGTGCAATAACCGCACTGTACGGCGTTATCCTGGATGAAGGCTTCCTGGAGCGGGTGCAACTGGTCGCCGTCTGCCAGCCCTTCGACGGTGACGATCTGTGCGCCGTGCGCGCGCGGGGCAGGCACCAGGCAGGCCATGACGGCTTTGCCATCCAGGAAGACGGTGCAGGCGCCGCACTCACCCTCGGCGCAGCCTTCCTTGGTGCCGATCAGCAGGCCTTCTTCGCGCAGCAGGCGCAGCAGGGTCTTGTCGTGCCCGCCGGTGAAGGTCATCTCTTTGCCGTTGACGGTGGTTACGATGGGAGCGGGGGATTGATGCGCGACGGGGGAAGGCTCGCGCTCTGTCCGGCCCCACAACAGGATGGGCTTGCCCGGGACCCCGGCCTGCTCCTGTCCATTGGCGATGTGCTTCAGCCCGCGCAGGGTGCAGACGCGCACCATCTCGCGGCGGTAATCGGCGGAGCCGCGCAGGTCGTCGATGGGGCGGGAATCGGTCATGGCCAGGCGGGCGGCTTCGGTCATGACCTCCTCGGTCAACGCTTTGCCGGCCAGGTAGGCCTCGGCGCTGTGGGCGTGGATGATGGTGGGGGCCACCGCTCCCAGCGTGATGGCGGCCGATTTGACGGTATCCGCCTCCAGGTCCAGCAGGACGGTCACGTTGACCACCGAAATGGCCTGGGCGCGGCGCAGGGCCAGCTTGATGAAGGTCCCGCGCTGGCTGGCTTTCATGGCAGGGAAGGAAATATCCACCAGCATCTCGTCGGGCTGCATCACGGTTTTGCGCACGCCGCTGTAGAAATCCTGCAAGGGCACGGTGCGTTCGCCGCGCGCCGAAAGCAGGGTGACGGATGCGCCCAGGGCCATGAGCGGTGAGATGGTGTCGTTGGCCGGCGAGGCGGTGATCAGGTTGCCGGCCACGGTGCCGCGGTTGCGGATCTGGGGGGCGCCCACTTCCCAGGCGGCGCGCAGCAACGGAAAGGCGCGCTCGCGAACCAGTTTGGAGGCGACGCAGTGGTTGTGCGTCACCAGGGGCCCCAGGTGGATGACATCGTCTTCGTCGAGGGTGATGAGGTCGAGGGAGGGAATGCGGGTCACATCGATGAGCGTCTCCACCCCTTTGCGCGCCCCGCGTTCCAGCTCAAGGATCAGGTCCGTGGCTCCCGCCACAATGCGGGCTGAGGCCCCCTTTTCGGCCAGCCGGTTCACGACTTCATCAGTGGTTGTTGCGGTTACGTATTCACGCCACATGATGAACCTCTGAATGAGTGGGGCGGGAGTTGCCCTCCCGCCCCGGTGTGGAATTCTATTGTCCGCTGCCGGTGACGACTTCGGAGCGTTTGTTATAGGTCTCGACCGACAGGCGCGCCAGCGAGGTCACGTTGCGGATGGCGGCCGGCAGGGCGGCTTCGTCGGCCAGGCTGGCTTCGACGTTGTCGAGCGCGCTGCCGATCTGTTCGGCCAGGTCGAAGAAGGCCGCGTCGAACTGGTAGATGGCTTCCAGTTCGGCTTCGTTGATCTTGACGGCGTCGAACAGGCCCGAGTAGCCGCGCGGGGCCGTGCTGATCTTGTCGATGAAGGTGCGCAACTGGAGGGCGGCCTTCTCCATGTCGTCGAGGTGGGCGATCATGCCGCCGTTGACCATCTCGACCTGCAGGTTCGATGCGCGCTTCCATTGTTCCTCGAAGCGGCGCGCGACGGTGTCGCGCAATACTTTATCGGCGTCACGGCGGTTCTGGCGTTCGACATAGCCGTTGAAGCCCGGGATGAACCCGATCAGTTTCTTGAACGGGTCCACCTGTGATTTGATCTTTTCAAAGAAATCGCTCATTGGAGCCTCCTTCGATAATATACGTCCAATTTGTCAATTGGTCTCACGACAATGACGCCATTATACCCGGGACGCGGGAGAATTGCGCTTTTTGCCGGCAATTTCCGATCTGCCATTGGTACACCCGGCATCGAATGGCGCGCGCCATCGATCTCTTTTCCCGCCTCATTCAGACAAGTGTATAATTGGATCGTAAACGATTTCACAACCCGCCGGCCTGAGCCGGACAAGGAGACACACACAATGACAACAGATATTCAAACCCTGCTGGGCGACAAGGCCGAATTCCTGCTGGGCTTCGATGCCCCCAAGGTTCCCAAGCAGCGCCTGCACCTGCCCGGTCCCGATTTCGTGGACCGCGTCTTCGCGCACTCGGACCGCAACAACCGCACGCTCGGCAACCTGGCGCGCATGTACAACCATGGCCGCCTGGGCGGCACGGGCTACCTCTCGATCCTGCCGGTCGACCAGGGCATCGAGCACTCGGGCGGCGCGAGCTTCGCCAAGAATCCCGATTATTTCGACCCCGAGAAAATCGTCGAACTGGCGGTCGAGGGCGGCTGCAATGCGGTGGCTTCGACCTTTGGCGTGCTGGGCATGGTGGCGCGCAAGTATGCCCACAAGATTCCCTTCCTGGTCAAGATCAACCACAACGAACTGCTGACCTATCCCAACAGCTTCGAGCAGATCCTGTTCGGAACGGTGGAGCAGGCCTACGATATGGGCGCGGCGGCTGTCGGCGCGACCATCTATTTCGGCTCGGACGATTCGCACCGCGAGATCATCGAGGTCGCGCAGGCCTTCTCCCTGGCGCACGAGCTGGGCATGGCCACTGTGTTGTGGTGCTACCTGCGCAACCCGTCCTTCAAGAAGGACAAGGATTACCACGTCTCCGCCGACCTGACCGGCCAGGCCAATCACCTGGGCGTGACCCTCGAAGCGGACATCATCAAGCAGAAACTGCCCGAGAACAACGGCGGCTTCCTGGCCTTGAACACGGGCGACAGCTCCTACGGCAAACTGGACAAGCGCATGTACAGCGAACTGTCCAGCGATCATCCCATCGACCTGTGCCGCTACCAGGTTTTGAACAACTACGCCGGCCGCGCCGGCCTGATCAATAGCGGCGGCGCTTCGGGCAGCAACGACTTCGCCGAAGCAGCCGCGACCGCCGTCATCAACAAGCGCGCGGGCGGGCAGGGCCTGATCTCGGGCCGCAAGGCCTTCCAACGCCCGATGGCCGAGGGCGTGAAGCTGCTCAACACCATCCAGGATGTGTACCTGGATGAGAGCGTCACGATCGCGTAGCTTCGAGCACGTTCAAAAAAACGCCGTCCCCTGGATGGCGTTTTTTTGGCTCTTTGGAATTTGCCGTGATTCTGTACACGGATCACACAGGTTTCACGGAATTACGCCGAAAAAGGCACCTTCTCAAAATTTCGGGGCGTGCTCTGGAGTCCCGAAGTTCTACTTCGGGATAACTCGCAAGTAGAACTTGCGCACTCCAAAATACCCTGATTATTGAGAAGATACCGAAAAAGCCTTTAAAAAATCCGTGTTTTCCGTGAAACCTGTGTGCAAAAGGGTTTAATCACGCTGATTCCCAATGAGCCGTTTTTTTTCGTGGCGTTCATCCGAGATATAATTTCAAGGAAAGGAGTCATTATGAAGACCCAAAAGAGTATCCACATCCTGTTGGTGGCTGTGTTGTTTGGCCTGCTGGCGGGCTGCGCGCCGCAGGAAACCACCCTGACTGGGGACGAGCAGGATGCAGTTCTCGCCTTCAGCGAACCCAAAACCGACAACCTGCTGGCGGGTATGAACGCGAACGATTACGATGTCTTCTCCGCCGATTTCGACCAGGACATGTTGAACGCCATGACCCCGGCGCAGTTCGACACCCTGAAAAAGGATCGGGACGCCAAGCTGGGCCTGTACGTTTCGAGGGAGGTATCCAGCGTGGTTCAACAGGGCGATTTCTACATCGTGATTTACAAGGCCGTCTTCGAGAAGGACCCCGACGTGATCGTGCGCGTGGTGTTCCGCATCGCCGACCCGCAGCAGGTCAGTGGATTGTGGTTCAATAAATGAACACGCTGCCCACCCTTTCCTTTGGACGCACGGGCCACGAGAGCACCCGCACCATCTTCGGCGCAGCCGCGTTTTCGGATACGCCCCAGGCGGATGTGGACGCAACGATGGACCTGCTCCTGCAAAACGGGGTCAATCATGTCGACACGGCGGCCAGCTACGGCAAATCCGAGCAGCTGCTCGGCGATTGGATTCGCCGTCACGGCAGGCCGTTCTTCCTGGCGACCAAGACCGACCAGCGCACCCGCGCGGCCGCCTATGACCAGATCCGCCGCTCGCTCGACCTGCTGCACGTCGACCAGGTCGACCTGATCCAGCTCCACGCCCTGCACGAGGAACCCGATTGGCAGACCGCTTTCGGTCCCGGCGGCGTCATCGAGGCGGTGATCCAGGCGCGGGAGGAGGGCCTGGCGCGCTTCATCGGCGTGACCGGCCACGGTGTTCCCGTCCCTGAGTTCCACCTGCGCTCCCTGGCCCAATTCGACTTCGATGCCGTGCTGCTGCCCTATAGCTTTGTGATGATGCAAAATCCGCGCTATGCCGAAAATTTCCACAAACTGCTGGCGATATGCAGCCAGCGCAACGTGGCCGTGCAAACCATCAAGGGCATCACCCGCTCGCCGTGGAACGACGTGCAGCAGAATCGCACCACCTGGTACCGTCCGCTCGAAGAACAGGCCGACATCGACCTGGCCATCCATTGGATCTTCGGCCACCCGCAGGTCTTCCTCAACATGGCCGGCGACATCCACCTGCTGCCGCGCATCCTGGATGCCGCCCGCAGTTTCAGCGCGCGCCCCAGCGATGCCCAAATGCAGGACTTGAGCGAGCGCCTCAAGATGGAACCGTTGTTCACCTAGCCCCTCGACAGGCTGTCCCCATCCGAAGGTCCTGCTCCGGTTGAAGCCGCGCGGCGGACGTTGTATACTGATTCGTGACGTTCCCGCCACACTTGGGTTTGCCCGCCTGGCGGCGACGTCCGATTGTTGGATTTGGGCGGGCGCGGCCCAGCGCAGGAGGCGCGATGAATAATTATCTGCTCTTGGTGGATACGTACGAAGCGGAGACGATCGACGAGCATGCCCTGGTTGCAAGCGGCGTGGCCGGCCAGATCATCCGCCTGAATCACATTGAGGGTGGCCATCACCTGGACGAAACCTTCACGACCCAATGGGTGGAGACGGGCCTGGCTGGGCTGGTGCGCATTCCCTATTTTGTCTACAACCCCTGGGTGAATGGCGAGACAAACTACGAATGGCTGGTCAAGCACATGCCCCTCGAAGCGGGAGCCGTCATGGTGGATGTGGAGGTCAAGAAGTTCGGCTATTCCCCCTCCAAATACGCCTCCGAACTGCGCATCTTCTGTGACCTGGCCAAGCTGAAGTGGAACGTGATGATCTATACCGGCGAAGGCTTCACAGACCTGTTGAGCGAGTGGCCGACCGACCTGCCCTACTGGTGGGCGCAGTACCCGTTTTCGATGTACCCCAGCCATGCCGAGAATCGCACCTGGAACCAGGTGCGGGCCACCATTGACGGGCTGCCCGGCCCTTCCAACGTGGACAAGGTCCCGGGCGGCAACTGGAAGATGTGGCAGGCCTCGGGCGACCGCCTGATCCTGCCGGGCAGCGCCAAACCCATCGACGTGAACGTCTTCCCCGGAACGCTGGCCGAGCTTAAAGCCTGGGCCAATGAGAAGGATGTGGTCGATCCCAATCCCTTCATCGAAGAACACACCGAGCCGTTCGCGGGCGTGAAATTCCACAAGGTCTACCGCTATCATTCGCACTGCTACGTGGCCGAGATCGACCCGGCCGGCAAGACCTTCCTGGTGACCAAGTTCGGCCACAAGAAGGTCTCCACGGTGGCGCGCGAACTGGGCGCGCAGATCGTCATCAACGGCGGGGCTTATCGCGGGTACAGCGCCGTCGGATTGCACGCCTCCCAGGGAACGGAATTTGTGGGCGTGTCCGAGTATGAGCCGTGGATCAACCTGACCGAGGATCACCGTCCGCAGATCAATCCGCATAACTCGAAGGCCAAAAGGTACAACGCGCTGGCGGGCAAGCGCTACATCGTCAAGTCGGGCGCGATCAGCCCGAACACTTCCAACGCCTGGAGGGAAGTCCACCCGCGCACGCTGGTGGGCGTGACCCAGGATGGCAAGCTGATCGAGTGCGTGGTGGACGGACGCCAGGGCCCCAAAAACATTGGCGTGAACCTGTTCGACGCGGCGCGCATCATGATCGAGTTTGGCGCCTGGGAGGCCATCGACCTGGACGGTGGCGGCAGCAGCGCCATGTGGGTGCATGATCGCATTGTCAACTCGCCCATCGAAGACGGGGTGCCCGGCCAGGAGCGCCTGGTGGGCGACCATCTCGTCATGTGGGTTGGGGGGATCGTCCTGCCTCCCAGCAACGATTACATGGTGGTCAAGCCGGTCAAGCCGCGCAGGACGCCCAGCATGTACGAAACCGACACCAAGCTGAACCTGCCTGTGGGAACCACCTTCGAAAGCGATGTGACCCAGGTGGTGACCGAGGTCATTCCCGAGGTGAATGGCACGGAGTACACCATCGCCTGGGTGCAGATGCCCGATGGGTATTGGGTGCCCAAATTCTACAAGTTCGAGTACGTGAAGAACCTGTTGGGCTGAGCGTTGTTCTTTCAGCCACCGACGTGTAACACACTCCCCAGGCCCACCCGGCCTGGGGAGTGTGTTGAGTTAATAAGTCACCACCCGTCTCCCTGAGCGCGCGTTTCCCAGCGCCCAACGGGTTTTTCCAAGCCGGTATGGAGATGCTTCGCGCCTGAAAAGCGGCGCTCAGCATGACAGGACACAGGGTTCTCAAACAGTCTCTTACGATGCCAAAAAATGGTAAGATCGGGACATGGTCAACAACGAACCGCACAAGGATCCCCTGCACGGCGTCACCCTCGAAATGATCGTGACCCGCCTGGTGGAACAATACGGCTGGGCCGAACTGGCCCGTCGCATTCCCATCCGTTGTTTTTTCAACGAACCAAGCATCAAATCCAGTTTGAAGTTTTTGCGCAAGACTCCCTGGGCCAGGAAAAAGGTGGAGGAGTTGTATTTGCAGTCCATCCAGAAGTGAACTTTGAGCGGCCCAACCAGGCCCTGCCAGCTGCCACGGCAGGTTTGATGCGTTTGCCATCCGCGTTGTAGCCCAGGCGTGCCTTTCATATTGGATTGGCTTGTCGGAGCACAGTCGAAGGGGTAGCAGATAAACCGAAGGCTGAACAGATACAAAGATTCGCAGTTTTGATCTTTCCTGGGAATCTTCACATGCTTAGCGGGTCAGGCCATCGGGGGAATAATCTTGCGCGCGGAGTGGTAAATAAGTCCCAAAACCTGCGCGCGGGCGGGTTTGGCCCCGCATCCATGCTATACTGACTTTCATGCCGAATATGGGAGCAAATTGCGCCTTGCTCATTTTGGCGGGGAGAACAGCACCTCAGCCCCGGGTATTTCGTCGAAAAAACTCCGCCAGCCGTCGTCCCCCATCGCCGCGCCAAATGCGTCGAAAGGGACTTCCCGCCTGTGGGGATTTTCGTTGCTGCCCCAGGGCTGCCAGCGATATTTGCGACCGTGCCAGGCAACCATTTTGTGTTCACGGAGAAAAGCATGAAATCTGTACCCTTTCCCTGGCGCATCTTGTCTGCCGTTAGTGCGCTTGCCCTGGTGACGCTGGCCTGCGGCGCCGTTTCTGGCACGCCCGAACCTGTTGCGCCCCAGCCGACCGTTCCCCTCATTCCCACCGATGCGCCGCCCACCGAAATGCTTCCGACCGAGGCCCCACCCGTCGACTTGAACGTCGAGGGGTTGTATTCCATCGGCGGTTACAACGCCGACGATGGCAGCTCGTATGCCGGCAGCCTGTCCATCCAGGTGAACAACAACACCCCCCAGGTCACCGACGTGGTCTATGATCTTGCCTGGGACACGGGCGGGATGAGTTACGGCACGGGTATCCTGATCAACGATGTCCTGGCGGCCAGTTTCGGCGGGAGTTCCTGCGGCGCAGTCTTCTACACCGCCGACGCCGGCATGAATCTGACCGGCATTTGGGTCACGCTGCAGCCCAAGGAGCTGGGCACCGAAAACGCCGCGCCGTACACGGTTCCATCCTCCTTCGCGGGCAGCTATTCCGTTCAAGGCACGAATTCGAATGGAAGCGGGTACTCGGGTTCGCTGAATATCATCCAGCAGGGCCAGGTCTGGCAATTGGCCTGGGACATTGGCTCGGACGCCTTCGACGGCATCGGGATCAGCAGCGGCAATGTGCTGGCCGCCGCCTATGGCGGGGCCGGCTGTGGGGTGGCGCTGTACTCCATCCAGCCCAACGGCGACCTGGACGGTATCTGGGGCGTTTGGGGAAATAACTACCTGGGCACCGAATACGCGACCCGATAGGATCGCGGCCCTGAGTTGCGAAAACGAACGGCCCCGGGACAACCGTCCACGGGGCCGTTTTTCGATGGAAGGAATATGGGGTTGGCTGGCGTTACTTGCGGCGCGGCTCGTCCTGGAACAGGGAGAGCGCGAGGGCCAGGGTGCTCATCCCCAGCCCGAGCAGGAGCAGGATCCAGGCTTGGAGGCTGAGCGGGCGCAGGGCCTGGGCCATCACAGCCGAGACCAGCGCGGCAAGGTCGTTCAGCAGGGCGGGCGGCAGGACGGCTGGCGCCCGCGCGGCCAGCAGGTTCAGCAGCAGGCGCGAGGCCAGCGGTGCGCCCGTCCAGGCCATGATGTTGGCGGCCAGGCCGGTTCCCAGGAAGGGCAGTCCCCACCAGCCCAGCCAGCCGCGCAGGCTGCGCACGGCCAGCACCGTCCAAACGAAGAGCAGCAGCAGGGGCAGAATCGGCAGGAAGCGCAGGACGGCGCGCGCCGCCAGGATGCGCTGGCGCGGGTCGGGCAGGCCCGCGGCGGGGTCGTAACTGGCGATCACCAACTGGTCGGGCAGCCCAAGCGTGGCTGTCTGCACCTGCTCCTGGATCAGCGGGCGGACGACGCCCTCCCACTCGGCGGGCGGGTTGCAAAAGGCGATCTCCTGTTCGTTGAGCAGCCCAATCGTGATGCGGGCCAGTTCCTCCAGCGTGCAGGGCGGCAGGTTTTGCATCAGCCTGACCACGGCCTGCGCGCCCGCTCCCCCGGACATCTGGGCCTTGAGCGGCGTCACGTCCACCACGGCTTCATCCGCCTCGCCGGCCAGGTAGGCGAAGAGGGAATCGAAGGCCTGGTCGCCCATCTCTTTGAGCAGATTGGCGGGCAGCAGCTCGCGCAGGAATTCCTCCCACTGCTCCGCGCCCAGTGAGCGGATGACCACCGGCAGGGATTGCATCTCTTCGGAGCCGACGATGGCCTGCGCCATGCTGGCGGGCAGGTTCTCGTAGAAGTTCCCATCTGCCAGGGCCTGTTTGTAGGTGCCAGACTCGAAGGCCTTGCGCTCCAGGTTGACGCCCAGCAGGGATAGGGCAGCGATTGGGATGAACAGGACCGCCAGCAGCGCCGCCAGTCCCTTGCGCAGCGCATCCATGTCAGGCCTCCTGTTTTTGTCCAAGCAGGTCGATGTAATCCTTGGTCACGGTTGGACTGTCGGCGGCGCCCAGCAGGGCCAGCAGCTCGCTGGTCAGTTCGGCCTTGCGCTCGGCGTCCTTGCGGCTCCAGGTGCGGCTCTTGATCTCCAGGTAATGGCCGGCGGCGGGCTGGGTGACCTCGTCCAGGTTCAGGTAGAACTCGGTGTCCTTGTATTGGATGTGCCAGCGCAGGCGGTCTTTCTCGATAACCGCCTCAGCGGCGGGCTTGAAGTATTCGCGGTAGAAGCGCAGGCTGTGGGTGGCGGGGGCCAGGAAGCGGCTGCGCGAGAGCAGCACGTCGTGTCCCAGGCGGTCCTCGCGTTTCTGCCCGATCAGGGTCAGGCGGGAGCGCACGTTGACCGAATCGCCCTTGTCGTTGATCAGGTCGTCCTCGCGGTAGCGCAGGCGCGTCTGGTCTTCGTCGGTGAAGAAGAAGTAGTTGTCGAACTGGCGATAGTGCTTGAAGGCCGCGATCTGGATGTCGGCGCTCATCAGGGCCTTGACGACCAGGTCGGGTTCCGTGATCCTGACCTTGACCTGGGCCTCGAAGGATTCCTCCTCCGCCGAGCCGCCCAGGGCGATCAGTTTGGAGAGCACCGACTGTTCGCGCTGGATGAGGAAGGCGTCGATTTTGTGGGCGATCTCCTGGGCTTCGGCCAGCAGGGCGGCTTCGTCAAGGGTCAGCAGTTGGCGGGCGCGCATCAGCCATTGGCCGTTGACCATCACGTCGGTCACGTCGGTGGATTTGGCGGCGTACACCAGTTGCGCGTAGGCATTGTTGGGGTCGCGGCGGAACTTGGGTGAGTTGTGCGCGGGCGAAAGGTCGACCACGATCAGGTCGGCGCGTTTGCCAACCTCCAGCGAGCCGGTGATCTCTCCCAGGTGCAGGGCCTGCGCGCCCATGCGGGTGGCCATGGTCAGCGCGGTCTGGGCGGGGACGACGGTCGGGTCGTTGGAAAAGGCCTTGGCGACGAAGGAGGCCAGGCGCACCTCTTCGAACATGTCCAGGTCGTTGTTCGAGGCCGGGCCGTCGGTGCCGATGCCCACGTTCAGGCCGGCTTCCAGCATCTTCTGGACGGGCGCGAAGCCCGAGGCCAGCTTGAGGTTGGAGGAGGGGTTGTGCGAGACGCCCGCGCCGTGGTTCTTGAGCGTGCGGATCTCGCCCGCGTCGATGTGGACACAGTGGGCCGCAATGACCTTGGCCTCGAACAGACCCTGCTTCTTGACGTAGGGCATGACCGGCATACCGTGTTCCTTGCGGATGTTATCCACCTCCAGGGCGGTCTCGGAAATGTGAACGTGCAGGGGCACGTCGAATTCCCTGGCCAGTTCGGCGGTCTCGCGCAGGATTTCAGGGGTGGTGGTGTAGACGGCGTGCGGGGCCACGGCGGGAACGATCAGCGGGTGATCCTTCCATTTCTTGATGAATTCGCGCGCCAGGGTGAAGGAGTCTTCGTAGGAGGGGGCGTCGGGAGCGGGGAATTTCATCACGGTCTGGCCGCACACGGCGCGCACGCCCGCGTCGGCGGCGGCCTGGGCCACGGCGTCTTCGAAGTAGTACATGTCGTTGAAGGTGGTCACGCCGCTGCGGATCTGTTCGGCGCAGGCCAGCAGGGTGCCGAGGCGCACGAACTCGGGCGAGACGAACTCGCGTTCGACCGGCATCATGTAGCCCATCAGCCACACGTCCAGGCGCAGGTCGTCGGCCAGGCCGCGCAGCAGGGTCATGGGCACGTGCGTGTGGGCGTTGACCAGGCCGGGCATCAGCACCTTCCCGCCGCAATCGAAGGTCTCTGCGGCGGAGTATTCTTGCAGGATGTCGGCTTCGGGGCCGACCGCCAGGATGCAATCGGCCCGCACGGCCACCGCGCCGGGCGAGTATTGGGTCAGTTTTTCGTCCATGGTCAGGACGTGGGCATTGGTCAGGATGAGGTCTGCGATCTGGGTCATTCAGGCTCCTTTTGAGGAATGGATGGTGAGGCTAATTTGTGTGGCGGATGATCTTTCGGGTACGATATACGGCAATTGCAGCAGGTTTTTGGCGACTTCTGGCGGTGCGGGATGTCATCCCGCACCATCATCTGTAACTTTTTCAAAATTGGCAAAGGTGTTGAACTAGTCGAACCATGAATTTCAACCGATTCTACGCTCTGCCTGCATTGCCCTTCGACGACGCTCGGGGCGAGGTTACTTTATTGTCGGATTGTAGTCCTATTTCTTGAAATGCAGCAACACGCCCAGCACCCGCAAGTTGACGCCGAACTCGGTGTGGGTGTGGTCGCTCAATTCCAGGTCGACGGCCGCCGCGCCGCGCGAGACGGCGTAATCGGCCAGGGTGCCGGTGTAGGTGCAGCCGGTCTCGACCGGCGGGTAGGGGTAATCGCTGATGTCGTCGATGCGCTGGGCCAGCTGCATGGAGGCCTCGTCCCAGGGTTCGCCGCCCGGGAAGATGCCCAGCCCGGCGCTGTGGTAGCTGATCAACGCTTCGACACGATGCGACATCAGGAAATTCATCACGGCCAGGGTCTCAGGTTCGGAGCCTGGGCTGATGCCGCTGGTGGTGGGGGCCAGGTCGAAGCAGCCGGCGCGCTCCCAGGTGGCCGACCAGTTGACCGGGAAGTTGCGGTTGAGGTCCACACCGTGATCGTTGACGCGCCCATCGATGCCGTGGTCGCGCGCGTCCCCGTCGGGGTTGAGGTTGCGCAGGATGTACAGCGTGATGTCCTGGGGGATGATCTCGGGGTGGTCGTTGAGGTACAGGATCATCTGGTCGGCCAGGGCAATGGTGTTCCACTCGTAGCCGCCATGGATGCCTGCCACGATCATCACCTGCCGCCCGCCGTTTCCGAAGGTGTAGACTTCGATGGGGCGGCCCGACACGGACAGGCCGATCAACTGCGCGCGGCTGGTGTTGCTGAAAATGAAGGGGGTGGGCGACTCGAAGACGATGGCGGTCGAGCGCGGGTTGGGCGTGATGGTCGGCAGGTAATAGCGGGTGGGCGGCGGCGTGAGACTGGGGACGGGGGTGACGCTCGGGAGGACGGGCGGCGGAGCGGACGGGATGGGCTGGGCGGTGTTTTGCAGCCAGTAGAAGAGGAAGAGTCCGCCGAGGAACAGCGCGCCCAGCGCGTTGACGCCCCAAACCAGGACGAGCAGGATGGGCGTCCGTTTGCGGTGTGAAGGCATTGCGGTTACCCCTTCGGGCGGGCCGCCAGCCGCAGCAGGTTCAACCCGTTGTTGAAGGCCCAGCGGGGCAGGTTGCGCGGGTGTCCGCCGTAGGTCAGGCGGGTGCAGGTTTCGCCCTCGGGAGTGATCAGGCCCAGTTCGGCGGACATGTCATCCACGTAGCAGGCGATGCCCAGGGCGGCGGTTTTGGCGGGGTCGCGCTCCAGGGCGGCGCGCAGTTCATCCATGACGGAGCCGGGCCGCAGGTCCAGAGTGAGGGGGGCGGGCAGGCGGCGGGCCAGCGAGTCGGGCAGGCCGCTTTGGAGGCAGGCCAGTCCCCATCCGCGGGCTTCGGCCAGGGCCAGCGTCACGCCTTCCAGGGTGTCGTCATCCACGCCGAAGATGTAGCCTCCCAGGCGGGCGCGCAGGTCTTGTTCGACCTCGGCGATCTTGCGGTCGGCTTCGGCTTCCGTCTCGGCTTTGGCGGCGATGCGAATGTCGACCACGCCGTTGTGGGCGGCCAGTCCCACGGTGGGGTTGGCGAGGGTCTCCAGGTCGCCGATCTGTTCGTCGATGGCGCCTTCGCCCAGGCCCGAGGTGTGCAGGACGCGCACCTTGATGAGCTGGCGCAGGTCGAAGCGTTTTTGCAGGTAGGGGATGACCGACTCGTGCAGGAGATATTCCATCTCTTTGGGCACGCCGGGCAGGGAAATGACCGCGGCCCGCCCCATTTCGACGATGAAGGCCGGCGCGGTGCCGACCGGGTTGGGAATGGCCAGGGCGTTCTGCGGGACGAAGGCCTGGCGTTTCTGGTTCTCGGTGGGGGTGCGGCCATAGCGGTGGATGGTGGCCGCCACCTGCTGCCACAGTTCCTCGCGGAATTCGACCTGCACGCCGACTGCGCGCGCCACGGCCTCGCGGGTGGGGTCGTCCACGGTGGGGCCGAGGCCGCCGGTGGTGATGACGATTTCGGCGCGCTCCAGCGCCTCGCGGATGGCCGAGGCGATGCGTTCGACGTTGTCGCCGATGGTGACGGCGCGGTACAGGTCCACGCCCAGGTTGCGCAGGCTGCGGGCGATGTAGCGGGTGTTGGTGTCGACGATCTCACCGAGCAGAATCTCGGTGCCGATGGTGATGATTTCTGCCGAGGCCATGGTCTCCTGGTAGCTTGCAAGTGAATTCTTGTTTTTGTGCAAAATTTTTCACAACAAAGGATACAAAGGGGAATAAAGTTTTTGGCTCATGTGTAAACCTGGCGCGCTTGTCCGGCTCTGTCACCGCTTTTCTTTGCGGGTTACTCATTGGACGCCGAAAACAGCGCTTTTTAGTGGGACGAATACCTGTTTACAAACAGGCCGCGCCTGGTAGCGCAAGTCTATAGACTTGCGCTACGGTACTTGCGCACTGTTTGCATATGAGCCAAGTTTTTCCTTTGCGGCCTGCGTGGTTGAGAATCTTTTTTGCCGCGGGTTGGTTCGCCCGGGTTAGGGATAGATGGGATGGAAGGCGGCGTCCCGCACCTGGTAGATGGTGATGAGGGCTTCGGCGCAGTCGCCCAACGGCGAGCAGGTCAGGATGCCGCTCAACCCGTTCATGCCGCGCGTGGCGGCCACCTCGTTTCGCAGGGCCTGGCGCGGGATCGAGAGCGCGCCTGCCCGGGACGCGGCGGCCTTTTCGATGGCGGCGAACAGCAGGTTGGCGGCGTCGTAGGCTTGCAGATGGAAGGAGGCGATGGGGGCCTCGCCGTACCGGCTCACGTATTGCTTCTCGAAGTCCGGCGATTCCAGATCCTTCGGGCCGGAGAGGTACATGCCGCGGGTCATTTCCTGGTTTTGCTGGATGAAGTCGGTGCCCAGCAGTCCGTCGGAGCTGATCAGGGCGCTGGAGATTTTGTACTCTGCGACCTTTTCGAGGATGGCGTGCCCGTCCACCGAGTAGACGGGAAAGTACAATATTTCCGTTTTCAGCTTGGACAGCCAGAACATCTTGGCCGAAATGTCCGAGCCGGTTTCGATCTCGAACCTGCCCAGGCAGTCGCCGCCGAGTTTCTCGAAGTTTTCGCAGGCGGCCGCCTGCAGTTGCATGGCGTAGGGCTGCCCGTCGTGGATGGTGCTCATGGTGCGCATGCCCAGCACCTCGAAGACGAACTGGGCCACGGCTTTGCCCTGGGCCTTGTCATTATAGATGGTGCGGAAGAAGCCCGCCTGGTGTTCCTCTTCTGCGGTGAGGGAGGGGGCCGTGCTGGAGGGGGAGATCGTGGTCAGGCCGACCTGGCTGAGCGCCGGGGCGGCTGCGGCGGTTGCGCCCGAGCAGGTGGCGCCGATTACCCCGACGATGGAGGGGTCGGCGGCGATCTGTTCGGCGCCCTCATAGCCCCCGAGGGGGGTGCATTTATCGTCCACCTGCACCAATTCGATGGGGTGCCCGAGGATTTTCTGTTTTTCCGCCACGGCGATTTCCACGCCGCGCAATGCGTCGATGCCGTAGGGGGAGTCCGGGCCGCTCAGGGTGACCAGGACGGCGATTTTGATGTTTTCCCCGCTGCCGACGGATACGCAGCCGAGCGGGTCGCTGCACTCCGCAGGAGCGGAGCAGGCCCCGGCCAGCAGGCTGGCGACCATGAGCAGGCCGATCAAATGCAGGAATGATTTTTTCACGCGTGCCTCCAGGCTTTATCCCCGGGGATTTCGCGCCGCGGGGGTCTTTTTGGGGTGGCGGGCGTTCAGGGGTGGGATGGGATGCCGCCGCCGTTTTTTGCCATTGTAACCCGCGGGGTGCGGGGAAATCATTGCTCTTTCCCGATAATTTCGGGTGTCTGCCAAGAAACCCGCTTTCGCGCCAGGGCGGAAAACGGGTTTCTCTTGTCTTCAGGTTGCGCCTGCCCGGCTCATTCCACGCCGAGATAGGATTTTTGCACCATTTCGTTGTTTTTGAGGTTTTGGGCGTCGTCGCTCAGGATGATCTCGCCGGTTTGCAGTACGTACCCGCGGTTGGCGATGGAGAGCGCCATGAGCGCATTCTGCTCCACCAACAGGACGGTGGTGCCTTCCTTGTTGATCGCCACGATGGTGTCGAAGATCAACTCCACCAGCAGGGGCGAGAGGCCCATGGACGGTTCGTCCAGCAGCAGGATCTTGGGGTGCGCCATCAGCGCGCGTCCCATGGCCAGCATTTGTTGTTCGCCGCCGGAGAGGGTGCCGCCTTTCTGGGTGATGCGTTCCTTCAGGCGCGGGAAGAGCGAGAAGACCCGTTCCAGGTCCTCTTTGAAGCTGGATTTGTCCTTGCGGGCGTAGGCGCCCATTTCCAGGTTTTCCAGCACGGTCATGCGCGGGAAGATCATGCGGCCTTCGGGGCTTTGCGCCACGCCCATTTCGGCCACGCGGTGGGGCGGCAGGGTTTCCAGCGCGACCCCGTCCAGCAGAACGGTGCCGCTGCGCGGGCGGATCAGGCCCTGGATGGTGCGCAGGGTGGTGCTCTTGCCGGCTCCGTTCGAGCCGATCAGGGTGACGATCTCGCCGTCGTTGACGGTGATGGAAATACCCTTCAAGGCGTGGATGTTGCCGTAGTAGGTGTGTACGTTCTTCAATTCAAGCATCGTATCCTCGCCTTTATTTGGTGGCCGTGCCCTTGCCGAGATAGGCTTCGATCACGCGCTCGTTCTTTTGCACTTCGGCGGGAGTGCCTTCGGCAATCTTTTCGCCGTAGTCGAGCACGGTGACGCGGTCGGAGATGGACATCACCACGCGCATGTGGTGCTCGATCAGCAGGATGGTCAGGTCGAGTTCCTTGCGCAGGCGCTGGATGAAGTTGGTCAGGTCGATGGTCTCGTTGGGGTTCATGCCGGCTGTGGGTTCATCCAGCAGCAGCAGCTTGGGTTTGGAGGCCAGGGCGCGGGCAATTTCCAGGCGTCGCTGCAGGCCGTAGGGCAGGTTCTTGGCCGTAACGTCCGCATCGGTGCGCCGCAGGCCGACGTATTCGAGCATGTCCAGGCCACGGGCGCGGGCTTCGGCTTCCTCTTTCATCGTGCCGGGCAGGTGCAGGATCTGGCCGAGCAGGTTCGATTTTAAGCGGCAGTGCTCGCCGACCAGGATGTTCTCGATGGCGGTCATGTTCGCAAACAGGCGGATGTTCTGGAAGGTGCGGGCGATGCCCAGGGCGGTGATGTCGAAGGGTTTCAGGCCGGCCAGGTTGTGGCCGTCGAAGACCATGTCGCCGCTGGTGGGGGTGTAAACGCGGGTGATGGTGTTAAAAAAGGTGGTCTTGCCGGCACCGTTGGGGCCGATCAGGCTGGCGATCATGCCCTTCTGGATGGTGAAATCCACCTTGTTGACGGCGGTCAGGCCGCCAAAGACCATGGTGACTGCTTTTGCGTCGAAGAGGTTCATGGCAGTCTACCCTTTCTCCGCCTGGGCGGTGTCAGGCTCAGGCACAGGCGTTTCGTCCCTGTGTAATTCGGCCCGCATCTGCGCGCTGGGGATCAGGCCTTCCGGCCGCACGGCCATCATGATGACCAGCGTCAGGCCAAATAACAGGAAACGATATAAGATGGGATTGGCGTTTTGTGAAACCGCCGCCTGCAAGCCGGGATTGGATTCGAGGGCGGGCAGGATGGAGAAGTCCATCAGGCCCTTGAGGAAATCCTTGAGGGCGGGCAGGAACAGGCGGTCGGCTGTCATGATGACCAGGCCGCCGACGATCACGCCGTTGATGTTGCCGATGCCGCCCAGGATGACCACGCACAGGATGATGATCGAGGCGCTGAAATCGAAGACGCTCGGGAAGATGCCGCGAATGTAGGCGGCGTAGAACGCGCCGGCGAAGCCCGAGAAGGTGGCGCCCATGGCGAAGGCCATCAACTTGGTGCGGACCGGGTTGATGCCCATCTGTGCGGCGGCCAGTTCGTCTTCGCGAATGGCCATCCAGGCGCGGCCCAGGCGGCTCTTGTGCAGGCGGCGAATCAGGAAGACCGAGAGCAGGATGATGGCCGCGATCAGGAAGTACCACGGGATGGTGTTGTTCGACTGGAATTCATAGCCGAAGATGATGGGGCGGCCGATGGGGTTGATCCCCTTTTCGCCCGCGGTCAGGTCCATGTGGCTTATCAGGTTGATGCAGGCCACGGTGTTCGTGGCGCCGAATAAACGCTGGATGCCTGGAATGATCCAACAGGTCAGCGGTTCGTTGATGGTCACGTCGATCAGGTTCTTGAAGATGACCGGGATGATCTCGCCGAAGCCCAGGGTGACGATGGCGAGATAATCGCCGCGCAGGGGCAGGGTGGGCGCACCCAGGACCAGACCCCAGATTGCAGCCATGCCAGCGGCAATCCAGATTACCAGCCAGAAGTTGAGAAAAATATCGTGTTGCGGCGAAGACAGGATGCCGGTGGTGTACGCGCCGATTGCAAAGAAGGCGGCGTAGCCCAGGTCAAGCAGGCCGGCATACCCGACCACGATGTTCAGGCCCAGGCCCAGGATCACGAAGATCAGCGCGAAGATTACATTTGATGTCCAACGCAGGCCGGTGAAACTGTCGATGAAGGGGAAGGCGATGGCGATGGCGGCCATCAGGGCGATCTTGGCCCACTTTTCCGTGTTCTCGTCGAAGCCGCGGAAGGAGGCGGTCAGCGCGGCCAGGCCCACCATGGCAACGAAGCCGATGATGTTGGCGAAGACGACCACGTTGCCGGCCGCGGTGAACTTGCCGGTGGCAGGCTGCATGACGAAGTTCTGGAAGAGGCTCAGGACGACCAGCAGGACGCCAGCAATGAGGGCGGCGGGCAGCGCCTCCTTGACCTTGGTGATGGGCGAGCCGTGTTCGAGTTTGCTTTCGAGCGCCAGGCCCAGGCCCGCGCCCGCAAACACTCCCAACACCGCCACGGACCAGCCGCCGAACAGGAAGGTGAGCAATCCACCAAAAATACCGAATGTGATACCGCTTCGAGCGTGTTGCATGATAACCTCCTATGCCTTTTGCCCGGTTTGTTCGCCCAGCAGGCCGGTCGGGCGGAAGAGCAGGATCAGCACCAGGGTGGCAAACACCCAGGCGTTGGTCCAGCGGGCATTGAGGTAGCCGTCACTGAAGGAGGCCAGCAGGCCAATCAGGAATCCGCCCAGCATGGCCCCGGTGATGTTGCCAATTCCGCCCAGCACCGCCGCAGTAAAGGACTGCAGGCCGGCGCGGAAACCCATGAACCACCACGCATTGTTATTGTACAGGCCGGCCATCAAGCCGGCTGCGCCGGCCAGGCCGCCGCCGATCAGGAAGGTGGCCGTGATGACCCAGTCGATGTCGATGCCGAGCATTTTGGCGGCGTCGCGGTTTTGCGCCGTGGCGCGCATGGCCTTGCCCAGGCGGGTATTCTGGATGAAGAAGCGCAGGCCGATCATCAGGGTGCCGGCCAGCACGATCACCAGCAGGTCTTTGATGGTAAAGCGCAGGCCCCAATCCATGCCTGCCAACAGGTTGGGATCCATGTTCATGTTGTTGAACATCCTGCTCAACAAGTCGGGGAATTCCTTTTGCGCGCCCCCACCGGTCGTTCCAAAACTGGGCACGAGCCAGGACTGCGCCGCCCAGATCAGGCCGATATTTTCAACGATAAAAGACATGCCGATGGCTGAGATCAGGGGAGCCAATCGCGGCGCATTGCGAAGATGACGATAGGCGACCCGCTCAATCGTCGCGTTGAGCGCTGCGCCTACAATAATTGCAACAATCAAGGCAATGAAAATGCCAATTCCGATATGCACGGGGTCCTGGCTGGTCAGTGTCCCGGTAAGTGAAAGTGTGGTCAGCGCCGCGAAGACGCCGATCATGTAAACATCTCCATGCGCAAAATTAATCAACTCAATGATGCCATACACCATGGTGTATCCCAACGCAATAATCGCGATGATGGCGCCATTTGCCAGCCCAATAATCAGGAATTGAATTAGTTGGCTCGGATTGGCCGAGATGCTTTTGGCAATGACCGGAATATCCAAAGCCGCAATTGGCCCCAACAATAAAACCAAGTAAATTGTAATGATTGCCACGGCTGGCCGCGCAAGTTTTTGCAATGTGGATTTCATTTTGACTACTCTCCATGCTTCGCAAAGCTTGGGATGCTTCCCTTTGCGAGGATTGATACAGAGAGAGGGGCAGTCAAACTGCCCCTCTCTCGATTCGCAAGTTACAGGCGCTTAGGGTGTGAAGGTACCGAAAGCCACGTAGGTACCACCCTGGACTTGTCCGACCAGGTAGTAGGGCAGGCTGATGTCGCCGTTCTCATTGAACGACCAGGTGCCGAGGGCGCCATCGAAGTCCTTGAGGGCAAACACGGCTTCTGTCACAGCAGCGCGGTTGGTGGGATCGCCGCCGGCCGCACATACATCTTCAATCGCCTGGATGGCGGCGCTCATGGCATCGTACCCCATGATGGCGTAGGGTTCATTGGTTTCGCCAAACTTGGCGGCATAGTCGGCGAAGAATTTCTTGCCCTTCTCGCCGAGGTCTTTCAGCGCCAAGCCAGGGGTGGTGGCAAAGACACCTTCAGCAGCTTCGCCAGCGCCTTCGATCAGAGCCGCGGTGTAAATGCCATCGGGGCCGATGAACTTGACGGTCTCGTTATCGCCCATGATGGCGAATTTGTCTTTGAGTACCTGGGCAGCGTTGTTATCGACGACTGCGCCCAGGAAGATGGCGTCGGGCGGGCCGCCGGCGTTGCTGGTGGAGATCTTGGTCATCAGAGCCTTGTAGTCGGCAGCCTTCGGATCGTAGCCTTCCTGTCCGAGTACGGTGATGCCAGCAGCCTGGGCAGCCTGATTCACGGAATCGGCTACACCCTTGCCGTAAAGTTCCTGGTCATCGAGAATGTAGAGACTCTTGACGCCCTGGGAAACCATGAAGTTGACGGCTACCGGTCCCTGGAGGTCGTCGGTGGCGGCCACGCGCGCATAGTTGCGTACGCCAGACGGATAATACTTGTCAGGCTCATCGTCCCCGGTTTGTCCTTCGACATAGTGGGTCAGGCCGGGAGCGGTGTTGGCGGGCGAGATCATCGCCAGCGGGCCAGCCTGGTTCAGGATCGGGATCGACAGCGCGGCGGCGCCGGAGTTAAAGGTGCCGAGGTAAGCCACGATGCTCGGGTCGGCAGCGGCCTTGTTGGCGTTTTCGGTCTCGACAGCGGGATCCCACTTGCCGAGGGCGGCGGAAGCATCATCCCATGCTTCGTACACGATGGTGTATTTGCCGCCGCAGGCCTTGCCGCCAGCCTGGTCGACGCGCAACTGCATGGCGTTGACGATGGTCTGGGTCTGGGTCAGGGAAGCACCGGTCATGGGCAGGCTGGAGACGATCTTCAGGGTGGCTCCGCCACCGCCGCCGGCGCCACAGCCAGCCAACACCATGCTGGCGACGACCAGCAGGGAAATCAGGACGAACAAACGTTTGGTCATTTCTTACTCCTCCGATGAAATTACGCAAAATCGATACCCGTGAAACGGGTTGCACAACGCGGCAGACCATGCCTTGTCTGTCTGCACCACCTCCTTTCGGCAGTGATATGAGGGGTGAAACTCATTTACAAGAAAGCCGGAGAAAAGTCCAGGTAGGAAATTCTCGCGGCTTTGCTGTCCAGTGAAACGTGCTTCCAGGGTAATTAAACGCCAATGGTAAGGCAATTTTGCCCATCGGTCAAGCTATTTTTAAGCCTTGGTCTGTGGTTTGGCCGGCGGACGATAGAGTAGTTGTTCGCGCATGCGCAGGTCCGAATTGCGGATCTTCATGGCCAGGTCGGCGGCCAGGTTGTACATCAGGCGGAAACCCAGTTGCGGGTAGGTTTCGCACAGCATGATCAACTTGTCGCGCGGGATGACCAGCAGGCGGGTATCCTTTTGCGCGGCGCGCGCCGAGGCGGAGCGCAGGCCTTCATCCACCAGGGCGATCTCGCCGAAGGACTGCCCGCGCCGCAGCTTGGAAACGACCGTGTCCTTTTGAGCCGCGCCTGACGGGCCGATGATGGCCGAGTTGATCGAGATGTCCACTTCGCCCTGGGTGATGACGTACAGCTCCTTGCTGCCGTGATTTTCCAGGAAAATGACATCCCCTTCATTAAACACCATTTCCTGGCAAAGGTTCGCCACAAGTTCGAGCTGGGTGGCTGTGAACTGGTAGAAGATGTCGCTTTGTTTGAGGTAGTTGGCAAATGAGGTCATGGCATTTGAAAGTGTAGCATAATCGCGAATGAAGCGCAACTGTTATGGATAGGATTGGAGCAGCCAGTCCAGCGGATCCACCTGGATGCCGTTGACCCACAGCTCCCAGTGCAGGTGCGGGCCGGTGATGCGGCCCGTGCCGCCCACCAGGCCGATGACCTGGCCCTGCTGGACGTAATCTCCCACCTGAACCTTGAATTCGGATTGGTGCCAGAAGCCGCTGTACACTCCCCAGCCATGGTCGATGATCGTGGCGTTGCCGCGCACGGTCCAGAATTGGGCGAAGATGACCCGTCCGGCCGCCGGGGCGGTGATGGGCAGGCCGGTGCCGCCACCGAAATCGAGGCCGGTGTGGAAGCCGTTGATCGACAATTCGGTGCCCTGGCCGATGTAGGTGCGGCGGTTGCCGTAGCGCGAGGTGAAATAGGTCGACTCGGCGTATTGAATGGCCGGGGAGATGAAATCTCCCTGCCATAATTTGTCTGGCGTGGCAGGCGCGGTCAGCGCGACCAATTGCTGCTGTTCGGGTTCCGTGGCGGCCGGGTCGATGGTGGCCGGGTCGACGTACAGCAACGGGTCGTCGGGATAATTGCCCGAGAGGATGACCACCAGCTGCTCGTAGGATTGCACGCTGCCGTCCGGCAGGGTCGCATCCACCCGCAAGGGGTACAGGCCCGGCGCCAGCAGGGCGTGGATGCCCTGCAAGGCCACCTGGCGTCCGTCGTCCAGGGGGAAGAAGCGCAGCGGGTAATCCATCAATTGCCCGCCCAGGGTGACGCCCGGCTGGGCCTTGACGATGATCTCGGCGGTGCCGCCTTGTTTGAAGGGCAGGTAGGGGATGGCGGCGCTCTCGAAGGCGGAGGGCAGGCCGCTGTTGCCTTGCGCCGAACCGCTGCCGGGCGCGTACAGGCTGTCGCCGGGCAGGCCGGCCCAGGGCGCGGACAGGCCGTTGAGGCTGCTTACTGTCCACACGTCGGTCTGGTTGCGGACGGCCACCTCCAGCATCGATTCGCCCGGCCTGGGGCTGAGGGCAATGTATTCCGCCGCGTTGTCCTGCTGCGGCACGATCATGCTTGCGCCGACGTAGAACTCGGTGGGGCTGATGATGCGGTTGAGTTTGCGGAACAGGTCCTGGGGAATTTGGGTGCGGCGCATCAGGCTGCGGTACGAATCCCCGAAGTTGATGAACTCGGTATCGAGCACGCCCGTGACCCCTTCCAGCCCCGGGATGGAAAGCTGTTGCCCGGCCGAAAGCAGGTTGGGATCGATGATGCCATTGGCGTTCATCAGTTCGCTTACCGAGATGTTGAAGCGCGCTGCGATGGAGGACAGCGTATCGCCCGGTTGGACGATGTAGTACGCGCCGCCGCCCTGGGCCGAGGCGGGTTGGATGGCGGAGAACAGGATGACGATCAGAAAGGCGGCAGACAGGATTTTACGCATCTTTGAATTCGACTCGATCCCCGATTTGGTAGTCCTCCAGGCGGGAGGGGTGGATTTCCAAAATGTAACGGGCGGGCTGCTTGGGCAGGTAGGCGGGTTTCCAGGAGCGGGCAATGACCCTGTCCACCACCGTCAGGCTCGAGTCGATCCAGAAGACGGCCAGGTCGAACGGCACGAAGAACATGTGGATGGACGAGTCGATGCGGGAGTCGCGGCCTTCGACCAGCAGCAGGCCTTCGTCGACGCCCAGCTGCGGGCGGAACATCAATCCCCGCAGGCGGCACAGGAACGAATCACAATAACCGACCGCAGCCGGGTTGGACAGCGCACGCGTGAGGTTTTGGATGGAGATGGAACGGGGCATATTTCTTTAATGAAAGAGGGCGACCCTGTGTCTGTGGGGTCGCCCCGCGGGCCTGGTTCAGGAAACCAGGTTTTGTTGGTTCAGGATTCTTTCCACACTGGCAAGCAGTTCCTGCGGGCTGAAGGGTTTGGTCACGTAGTCGTCCACCTTGGCGATGTGAATGCCCAGCACGCGGTCGATGTTCTGGGCCTTGGCGGTGACCACGATGACCGGGATGTCGCGGGTTTTTTCGTCGGCTTTCATTTGCTGGTATACTTCCCACCCGTCCATGTCGGGCATCATCAGGTCGAGCAATACCAGGTCGGGATGCTCGGCACGGATGATTTGCAGGCCCTCCTTGCCGCCGGTTGCGCCCTTGACCTCGTACCCACGCCTGCCGAGGATCAGCCGGATGAGGTCGATCATTTCCGTTTCGTCTTCGATACAAAGGATACGCTTGGCTGTTGGGCTGCTCATAAAAGACCTTTCCAATAGTTTACCATAAAAGAATGCACTTCATTTTATCACCAGTTGGCCGGCAAAGCGGTCGGCGGAATCGGAAAGAAAGATCATGAGGATCATCACCTGGAATGTAAACGGCCTGCGGGCCGCCCTGGGAAAGAATGCGCTCGCCTGGGCCTGGGAACGCCAGCCGGACGTGCTCTGCCTGCAGGAAATCAAGGCCCGCCCGGAGCAGCTGACCGATGAACAGCGCGCCTTCCCGGTAGCCCAGGTCGTTTGGAATCCCGCCGAACGCGCGGGGTACAGCGGCGTAGCCACCTTCCTGCGCGCGCCCGCCCTGGAGACAAAGCTCGGCATGGACGCCCCCGCCTTCGACGTGGAGGGGCGGGTGATCCAGAGCCTGCACCCGGGCTTTCGCCTGTTCAACATTTATTTCCCGAACGGCGGTCGCGGCGAGGAGCGGGTGGCCTATAAACTGGATTTCTATGCCCGCCTGCTCGACCTGTGCGACGAACTGCACGCGCGGGGGGAACACATCATCATCACCGGCGATTTCAACACCGCCCACCAGCCCATCGACCTCAAGAATCCGAAGGAGAACGAAACGGTCTCGGGGTTCATGCCCGAGGAGCGCGCCTGGGTGCAGAAATTCCTCGACCATGGTTTTGTGGACGCCTACCGTCGCCTGTATCCCGACAAGGTGGAGTACACCTGGTGGACCTACCGTGTGAATGCCCGCGCGCGGGGCATTGGCTGGCGGCTGGATTATTTCCTGGTTTCGGAGGCGCTCCTGCCGCGCGTGCGCGAGGTGAGCATTCATGCGGACGTGCAAGGCTCCGATCATTGCCCCGTGGAATTAATTTTGGATTAGACCTGCCCGTTTTTTCGATTTTGATGGTTTTTGAAGGTAAAGTGTTAGAGAATCATAGAAAGAATTATCCAGTCACGGCGTCTGTAAGGCTGACTTGGTATAATTTGCAAACGATTTGGAGGATTCCGTGAATTCACGCAGTCAAAATTTCATCGTCTACTTCGTGCTCATCGTGGCAATCGCGGCTATGATCTATCTTAGCCTGCGACAGGAAGCCCCGGGGCAGGAAGCCTTGACGATCAACCAGGTGGCCCAGGACGTCAAAGACGGCAAAGTGGCCCGTATTGTCATCGAAGAGGAAAACCGCATTCGAGTGGTCTACCTGAGCGGCAGCGAACAGGAAAAAGACGCTTATAAGGAACAGGATGCGACCCTGGTCGAGCAATTGAAAAGCCTGGGTGTGACCGAGGAACAGTTATCCCCGGAGAGTGTCGCCATCGAGGTGCAACAGCCTTCGGTCTGGACGAACATTCTCGGGCCGATGGTGTACATCCTGCCGCTGCTGCTGACGGTGGGTGTGCTGTGGTTCGTCTTCCGCCAGGCGCAAGGCTCGAACAACGCGGCCATGTCCTTTGGCAAGAGCCGCGCCCGCATGTTCAGCGGCGAGCATCCCACCGTCACGTTTGCGGATGTGGCCGGGGTGGAGGAATCCAAGCAGGAACTGGCCGAGGTGGTCGAGTTCCTCAAGGAGCCGCAGAAGTTCATCCAGTTGGGCGCGCGTATTCCCAAGGGCGTCCTGCTGGTCGGCCCTCCCGGAACGGGCAAGACCCTGCTGGCCAAGGCCGTTTCGGGTGAAGCGGGTGTCCCGTTCTTCTCGATCTCGGGTTCCGAGTTCGTGGAGATGTTCGTGGGCGTCGGCGCCAGCCGCGTGCGCGACCTGTTCGACCAGGCCAAACGGCACTCGCCCTGCATCGTGTTCGTGGACGAGATCGACGCCGTAGGCCGCCAGCGCGGCGCGGGACTGGGCGGCTCGCACGACGAGCGCGAGCAAACCCTCAACCAAATGCTGGTCGAAATGGACGGCTTCGACACCGATACCAATATCATCATCATCGCCGCCACCAACCGTCCCGACATCCTCGACCCGGCCCTGCTGCGCCCGGGCCGCTTCGACCGCCGCGTGACGCTGGACCGTCCCGACGTGAAGGGCCGCGAGGCCATCCTCAAGGTTCACGTCAAGGGCAAGCCCCTGGATCCTGAAGCGGATCTCGGCTCGCTGGCGCGCGGCACGCCCGGTTTCGTCGGCGCGGACCTGGAAAACCTGGTCAACGAGGCAGCCATCCTGGCCGCCCGCCGCAACAAGAAATCCATCGGGCAGGTGGACATGGAGGATGCCATCGAGCGTGTTGTGATGGGACCCGAGCGCAAGTCGCGCCTGATCTCCGATGAAGAGAAGCGTATCATTGCCTATCACGAGGCCGGCCATGCCGTGGTCGCCAATGCCCTGGCCGAGGCCGATCCCGTCCAGAAGGTGACCATCGTGGGCCGCGGACAGGCCGGCGGCGTGACCTGGTTCCGCCCCGACGAAGACCGCATCCTCATGTCCCGCAAGAAGATGCTGGCCACCCTGGCCATGGCCCTGGGCGGACGCGCCGCCGAGGAATTGATCTTCGACGATATCACCTCGGGCGCCTCCAATGACATCGAACAGGTCACGCGCATGGCGCGCTCCATGGTCACCCGCCTGGGCATGAGCAATGCGCTCGGCAACATGGTCTACGGCCAGAAGGAAGAGTTGATCTTCCTGGGCCGCGAAATCTCCGAACAGCGCGACTACTCTGAGGCCGTGGCCGAACAGATCGACCGCGAAGTCCGCAGGATCGTGGACGAATCCTATCAGCTTGCCCGGGAGATGCTCAGCCGCTACCGCGCGCAGTTGGACATGGTGGCGGGTAAATTGCTGGAAGTCGAATCGATCACCCGTGAGGAGTTCGAGCAACTCTTCCCGCCGCCCAATCCCAAGAAGAGCGGCACCCCGCAATTGGCGTAGGGGCGGGCTGGTACACACAAGTAGCTGGTAATGAGAAAGAGCCTTCTGGATTTCCAGAAGGCTCTTTTTGATTCGCAGGCGATTATGTCCACCTGTCTACTTGCTGCCCGATTCCTTGTGCTGGCGCACCAGTTCACGGCGCAGGATCTTGCCGACGGTGGTCTTGGGCAGTTCGCCGCGGAATTCGTAGTGGGTGGGAACCTTGTACGGGGCCAGGCGTTCCTTGCACCAGGCCTTGAGTTCGTCTTCGGTGGCGGTTTCGCCGGGCTTGAGCACGATCCAGGCTTTGACCGTCTCGCCGCGGTACGGGTCGGGGATGCCCGCCACGCCGACTTCCAGGATCTTGGGGTTGGAGGCCAGCGCCTCTTCCACCTCGCGCGGCCAGACCTGGAATCCTCCCGGCTTGATCAGTTCCTTCTTGCGGTCGACGATGTAGAAATAGCCATCCTCATCCATCTGCGCGATGTCGCCGGTGAACAGCCAGACCTTGCCATCCTTCATGGTGCGCAGGGTGTTGACCGTCTCGGTGGGCATGTTGTGATAACCCTTCATGACCTGCGGGCCGTGGATGATGATCTCACCGACCTCGCCCTGGCCCAGTTCGGTCTCGCCGTCGTCCAGGCTGATGATTTTCACGTCCACATCGGGCAGGGGCATGCCGATGGAGCCGGTCTTGTTCACGCCAACGAGCGGGTTGCAGTGCGTGGCGGTCGGCGCCTCCGAAAGGCCGTAGCCCTCGAAGACCTTGCCGCCTGTCAGCTTCTCGAACTGTTCCTTGGTCTCGCGCAGCAGCGGGGCCGAACCCGAGATGCAGGCCTTGATCGAGGACAGGTTGTACTTGCCGGCCTTCACGTCGGGGTGGTTGTTGATGCCGTTATACAGCGCCGGCACACCGGGGAAAATGGTGGCCTTGTATTTGCTGATGTTGTCGAGCACATCCTTCAGGTCGCGCGCGTTCGGCACCATGACCATACTGCCGCCATTGGACATGGCAAAGTTCATGCCCGCCACCATGCCGTAGACGTGGAAGAGCGGGATGGCCATCAGCACCACTTCCTTGCCCGGTTCCAACCCGGTCATCCATGATTTGATCTGGAGCGTGTTCGCCACCACGTTGCGGTGCATGGCGACCGCGCCCTTCGAGACGCCCGTGGTACCGCCCGAATATTGGAACAGGGCCGTATCATCGGGGCCCACTCCCAGTTCGGGGCGTTTCGCGTTGGCGTATTTGGCAATCAGGTCCTGCATCCAGACCTCGCCTTCGCCCAGGCCGCCTTCGATGCGGAAGCCGCCTTTCTTCTCCTTGGCCAGCGTGAACAGGATGCGCAGCAGGGGCGGCAGGGCTTCCTTCAGGTTGGTGACGATCAATTTCTTGATCTTGGTCTTCGGCTGGGCAGCCTTGATGGTCTTGTAGAAATTGGTCATCACGAACATCACTTCGATGCCCGCGTCGCTGGCCTGGTATTCGATCTCGGGCGCGGTGTAGAGTGGGTTGGTGGCCACCACCACGCCGCCCGCCTTGAGGATGGCGTAATAGGCCATCACGAATTGCGGCGAGTTCGGCATGAAAATGCCCACACGGTCGCCCTTCTTGACGCCCATGTCCACCAGCGCCGCAGCCAGGCGGTCGGTGATGTCGTTCATCTCCCGATATGTGACAACCGCGCCCTTGAAAATCGTGCAGGCGCGGTCGGGATACTTGCGCGCAGAATCATCCAGAAAATGAAACAGCGGCGCTTGGGGATATTCGATTGACTCGGGTACCCCTTTGTCATAGTGTGCCACCCACGGTCGATTCATCGTGCCTCCTCCTTCAGCGAATTTGATGTTTGAAATAGTATAGCCTGAAAAAGGCAAAAGTCAATATTCAGGCGAATTCCTTTGCCTGTATCAGTGTTATAACCTTTTCAAGCAGGGCGGGATCGCCCGCCTCGAACCAGTGGATGGCGGGATCGGATTCCTTGAACCAGTTGGCCTGGCGGCGGACGAAGACCCGCGTGTTGTGCCTCATCTGGACCTGGGCCTGCTCCGCGTTTAACTGGCCTCCCAGCACCTGACAGCACTCCCGATACCCGATGCCCGACATGGATGGCAGTTCGGGCGAATAGCCCCTGGCCAGCAGGGCGCGCACCTCGTCCAGCAAGCCTGCCGCGAACATGGCTTCGATGCGCGCATCCACCCGCGCGTACAACTCCTCGCGCGGACGTTTGAGTCCGATGGTCAGCAGGTCGTAGGGTGAATCGCTTTGCCCGCGTTGTGCGGAGAATTTCCTGCCCGTGGTGAAGATAACCTCCAGGGCGCGGATGGTGCGGCGCGCGTTGCGCAGGTCGATGACAGCGGCGGCTTCAGGGTCGAGGGATTTCAATTTTTCATGCAGCCACTCTTTCCCTCTTTCTTCTTTCATCTTCTCCAACTCTGCCCGCAGCCTTGCATCCGGCAGCACCTCCGGCGGAGTCCAGCCCTGCGTCACCGCGCGGACGTATTGTCCCGTGCCGCCGACCAGCAGGGGCAGCCTGCCGCGCGCGTGGATGTCTGCGATGACCTGCCGCGCGCGTTCCTGGAACAAGGCCAGCGACCAGGTCTCGTCGGGGTCGGCCACGTCGATCAGGTGATGCGGCGCGCGCGCCTGTTCGGCGGGCGTGGGCTTGGCGGTGCCAATGTCCATGCCGCGGTAGAACAGGCGCGAATCAGCCGAGACGATCTCGCCGTTGAGTTGTTCCGCGAGGCGGATGGCGAGTTCGGTCTTGCCTACGGCCGTCGGGCCGATGAGAAGGAGCAGGGGGGGGTTGGTCATGGTTGTTGGATCCAGATAACGATACCATGAACGAAATGGCCATCCTTCGACATCATATTGCATTCTCGAAATGTGTGATGACCGGCTTCATCCCTGGCCGGCCTTCCACGGCGATGACGTCGATCTGCCAGTGGTCGATGGCGTGCTCGGCGGCGTAGTGCTCGGCGGCGGCCAGCATGTGCTGTTGTTTGCGCGCGGAGACGGCCACCTCGGGCGGGCCGAAGCTGGCCGAGGTGCGCGTCTTGACCTCGACGAAGAGGGTCACGTCTCCGTGTTGGGCGACCAGGTCGATCTCGCCGTAGGGGGTGCGGAGGTTGCGGGCCAGCACTTCGCAGCCCAGCGCAATGAGATACTCCGCGGCGGCGGATTCGCCCCAGCGGCCGATGCGTTGGTTGTGGGTGGGAAGTTTGGCGGGCATGAGATGGGTATTGGGTTTCGGGGAACCTGTCAAAAGTCGGGAGACTTTCGACGCCATTCAGCTCAGGAATTTTTCCACCAGGCTGCGCAGGCGCGCATCCCAGCGGCGTTTGCGCGGGGTGGAGGCGTAGACCAGTCGCTCGTAGTGTTTGAGCATCAACTGGGTGGTGCGCTCGATGGCGTATTGGGTGGAGGCCTGTCGGGCCGAGTCGCCCATTTGGCGGAGCAGGCTCCGGTCCAGGCACAGGCGGGTCAGTTTGGCGGTATAGGCCGCCAGGTCGTGAGTCGCCAGGAAGCCGGTCCTTCCATCCTCGACCGTATCGCCCACGCCGGGCGAGTGGATGCCGACCACAGGCAGGCCCGCGCCCATCGCCTCGATGACCGAGAGCGGATGCACCTCCGTGACCGAGGCGGTGACGAAAATGTTGCACATGGCCAGGTAGGCGGGAAGCTGCTCGTAGGGGATCAGGCCCGTGAAACGGACGCGGTGCTGGATGTTGAGTTCGACCACCAGGGATTGAATCTCTTCCATCATTGGCTGGGGGCCGCTGCCGAGCAGGATCAGTTGAACGTTCTCGACGGCCTGGGCGACCCCGGCGAAGGCGCGCAGCAGGAAATCCAGGTTTTTTTCGACAGCGATGCGGCCGGCGTAGACGAGCAGGATGTCGCTAGGCTTGTACCCGAACTGGGAGCGGTCGAGCGGCTGGGCCGAGTGAAAGCGGTGCAGGTCGACGCCGTTGGGCACGACCTCGATGTGGCCCTCCACGTTGAGCTGGCGCAGCACCTTTTCCATGCCCGCCGATGGCGAGATGACCAGGTCGACGGAATTGCAAAAGGAGGGCATGTAGGCTTGCAAAAGCCCCTGGCTGACCTCCTCGGGCATGAGGGGCAGGTAGGCCTGGGCGTACAGGTCGTAGCGGGTATGGTTGGTGAAGATGACCGGGATTTGCAGCGGATGGCAGTAGTGCAGGGCCAGGCGTCCGCTCAGGAAGGGGTGGTGGACGTGGACCACGTCCATGGTTTGCAGGGTCTTCTTGGCGGCGCGGGAATAGCGCAGGGATAGATAATAGCCTGTGTCGGCCAGGGGCAGCCCGGGTGAGCGGATGATGCGCGGTTCGTCATCTGTGTATTCCAGGTCGCCAAAGGTGAAGATGTAGACATCGTGGCCCGCCTGTTCGAGGTAGCGTTTGTTCAGGTCGATGTAATTCGTGATGCCGCTGATATGCGGCTTGTACGTGTCCGCCATCATTCCGATGCGCATAAAACCTCTTTTCATGTTGTGCGGCAATGCTAAGGCATACGGGGCATCCAGTCAAGCGCCCATTGGGGGTGGGGTTTCGTTTTCTGGTAGAATGGCCGTCCGAGGTGTTCATGACGGCAAAATTGATTTTACGCAATCAGGAATATGAAGTGCGCGCAGGCATGACCCTGCTGGACGCGCTGAAGAAGAGCGACATCGTGCCCGAAGGGGTGATTGCCGTGCGCGAAGGCCAGTTGATCGTGGACGATGAGATTTTGCGCAACGGCGACGTGATTAAACTTGTGTCTGTGATTTCGGGCGGGTAGAGCATGAAATGTAGAAAGTGTGGCGAAAAAGCCTCGGTCAACATGCGCCAGCACAAACTGGCGCTGTGCAGGGAGCATTACCTGGAGTGGGTTCCAGAGCAGACCGAGCGCTTCATCAAAAAATACGAGATGTTTACCCGCGAGGACAGGATTCTGGTGGCCGTCTCGGGCGGCAAGGATTCGTTGTCGTTATGGGACATCCTGGTCAAACTGGGTTATCAGGCGGATGGGATGTACATCGGCCTGGGCATCGACGGGGGCATCCAGTACTCGTCCGAGTCGCAGCGGCTGACGCAGGAATTTGCCCAGGCGCGCGGACTGACGCTGCACGTGGTGGACGTGGAGCGCGAGCACGGCCAGTCGATTCCCATGCTGTCTGTGAAGACCCGCCGCGGATTCGATAAGCCGTGCTCCGTGTGCGGACTGGTCAAGCGCCATGAGATGAATCGCATCGCGCGCGACCTGGGGTACAACGTCCTGGCAACGGGCCACAACCTGGATGATGAGGCGGCGGTGCTCTTCGGCAACACCCTGGCCTGGGAGGGCACCTACCTGTTGCGGCAAGGCCCCGTCCTGCCCGCCGCGGACGGGCTGGCGCGCAAGGTCAAGCCGTTGTGCCGCTTCTACGAGCGTGAGATGACCGCCTATGCGCTGCTCTCGGGCATCGAATACATCTACGAGGAATGCCCCTTTGCGGAAGGCTCCACCTCCATCTACTACAAGGAGTTGCTCAACCAGTTGGAGACCACCCGCCCTGGCGCAAAACTGACCTTTTACCTGCGCTTTCTCGAAGCCCGAACCAATGGGCTATTCCGCGAACAGCCCGAGGCGGTGCAGAATATGCATCCTTGTACCCAATGCGGGCAGTCGACCACCGCGCCCGACCTGTGTTCGTTTTGCCGCATGATCGAGAAAGTCAATCAACCCAAGGTGTAGGAGAGACCCATGACCGTGAACAATAGCTCCAAGGTAAAGCAGCCCCCTGTTCTTTTCGACAAGACCCAGGCCCTGATTGCGCGCCTGAACAAGATGCTGGGCGGGACGCTGATCACGTATTGGAACAATCCGCGCGGCAGCGTCTGCCAGGATGACGTGGTGGCGCTGTACGAATTGCTCGAAAACCTGGGCAGGCAGGAGACGATCTACCTGTTCATCAAGTCCAGCGGCGGAAGCGGCCAGTCCTCGCTGCTGCTGGTCAACCTGCTGCGGCAATACTGCGGCCAGATGATCGCCGTCGTGCCGTTGGAGTGCGCCTCGGCTGCGACGATGATCGCCCTGGGCGCGAACGAAATCCAGATGGGGCCGATGGCCTACCTGACCGCCGTGGATACCTCCCTGACGCATTCGCTTTCGCCCATCGACCGCGACAATGACCGCGTCAGCGTCAGCCTGGATGAATTGACCCGTGTGGTGCGGCTGTGGCAGGCCCAGAACACCGAGTCGAAGGGCAACCCGTACCAGGAGCTTTTCCAGCATGTGCATCCGCTGGTGATCGGGGCGGTTGACCGCGCCGAGTCGCTGTCGATCATGCTGTGCAAGGAAATCCTTTCGCATCACATCCAGGATGAAAAGATCGCCGACCAGATCGCGTCCACGCTGAATTCTAAGTACCCTTCGCACAGTTACCCGATCCTGTACAACGAGGCCCAGCGCATCGGCTTGAATGTGGCGCGGCTCGACCCGCAGGTCAACGCCCTGTTGCTGGAGTTGAATGAGCTGTACAGCGAAATGGGCCAGCGCGCCACCACCGACTTCGACGATACCCATGCCCACGGCAACGAGATTCTCAACATCTGGGAATCGACCGACGTGCAGGTTTTGTACCAGCAGGACAAGGACTGGTTCTACCGCACCGAAGAGCGCCGCTGGATCACGCTCAACGACAACTCCTCCTGGCGCCGCCTGCAAAAGGTCGGCAACAAGGTGGAGAAGTCCATCCTGCATATCGCATAGTCAATTATATGTCGTTGCGAGCGTTCTTTGCGAAGCAACCTCCTCCTCAAATCGGGAGGTTGCTTCGGGGCAGGTCTCGATATGCCGCCAAGAACAAGAACGCGGCTACTCGACCACCACCCTCGCAACGACATACGCAAAATCTGTACAAAACCTGTGCAACTTGATAGCTTTTGCAAGTGTTTATCGTTGAGAATCGCGGTCAGTTACAAGCTGACCGCTTTTTTCATTAAATTTTCGACGGTGATGGAACCCAATTCATGACGACAATCGCTTCCCTTAAATTCAACGATCCCGCCCCCGACGTGGAACTGTCCGACACCGAGGGCAACCCAATCCGCCTTTCCTCGCTTTGGCAGGACAAGGTGCTGGTGCTCGCCTTCACCCGCCATTTCGGCTGTCCGCAGTGCAAGGACATGACCGACCGGCTGGTCGAGGTCCAGCCGCAATTGCTGGAGAAGGGGCTGACCCTGGCCCTCGTCACGCACGCCACGGCCGCCGAGACGAAGGAATATTGTGCCCAGCGCGCTCCCAGTGTGCGCTGCCTGGCCGATCCCGAACGGGCCGCCTATCAGGCCTACGGTCTGGGACGAGGATCCGCCTGGCAGACCCTGCTTTCGCCGAACATCTGGAAATCCAACCGCAGGCTGGAGAAGACCAAGGGCTACAAGCCCGAGGTTCCGCCGCCTGGTCAGGACGCCCTGCAAATGTCGGGCACCTTTATCATCGGCACGGATGGCCGCATCCGCCTGCCGTACTACTACGAAGATATCGCCGATCATCCGCCCGTGGATTTGCTGCTGCACGGCCTGATGGGCCTGCAATGGTCGGAACCTTTTGAGAAACCGCTTCACGAATAGGATCGTATGGGACTTTCAACTTATCTTGCTCTCAAGGAAATCTGGCGTAACCGCGGACGGTTCTTCCTCGTCGCGCTGGTCATTGCGTTGATCACGCTGCTGGTCTTGTTCATCGCCGCGCTCGGGGAGGGGCTGGGCACGAACAACCGTCAGTATGTATCGAAGCTGGATGCGCAGCTGGTGGTCTTCCTGGATAAATCGGATTTCATCATCACCTCCAGCCGCCTCGACCAATCGACCCTCAAGGCGGTGCGCCGCCTGGACGGCGTCGCCGAAGCGGGGCCGATCTCCACTTCCTCGACCGCCATCCTGCTCGCCGATGGGGAAGTGTTGAAGGTGTCGATGCTGGGCGTGGAATCGGGCCGACCTGGCCTGCCGCCGGTCATCGAGGGACGCACCTATCAGACCCAGCTCGCCAAGGAAGTGGTCATCGACCGCAACGTGGCGCTGCGTTCGGACATCAAGGTCGGCGACGAGATCACCATCCGCTCCACACAGGGCACGAAGGATGAGTTCTTCACCCTCAAAGTGGTGGGACTGACCGAAGGCCAGGCCTACTTCTTTGCGCCGACCATCTTCGTCCCGCCCTCGACCTGGGAGCGGGTGCGTCCCAAATCGGAGGCCGAGGCCAACAAGACCATCCCCGACATCAACGTGATCGCCATCAAACTGGATGACCCGAGTCAGGTCGAGGTGATGAAGGCCAAGATCAATGCCACGGTGTCCAACGTGCAGGCGGCGGATATTGCCACCACCATCAACAACATCCCCGGCTATTCAGCCCAGCAGGGCACGGTGCAGACGCAGGGCATCTTTACCCTGTTGATCGGCGTGCTGGTCATCGGCGGATTCTTCCAGATCCAGATTCTGCAGAAGGTGCCGCAGATCGGCGTGTTGAAGGCCATCGGTTCCTCGAACGGCGTGGTGGGATTGGCGGCGGTGATCCAGATCATGGTGGTGACCGCCATCGGTGTGGGCATCGGCGGCTTGTTGACCTACGTCTTCTCGCTGTTCTTCCCGCCCACCATCCCGCTGGTTTTCAACGGCCAGGCCTCGGCCTTCGCGATCGCGGCCCTGCTGTTCATTGGCCCCGCGGGCGGACTGGTCTCTGTCATTTATGCGGTGCGCATCGAACCGCTCAAGGCCCTGCGCCTGTCGTGATATTGGAGTCCAAAGTCTCCCGACTTTGGTTGTTGTTTGAGAAATAAGCAGGAAACTTATGAGCACTGTTGCACTCGAAGTAAGGAACGTCATCAAAACCTTCAGCCTGGATGGCGGCAAGATCAACGCCGTGGACGATGTTTCGTTCAAGGTCAACTCTGGCGAGTTCGTCGCGTTGGTCGGCCCGAGCGGATCAGGCAAGACGACCATGCTGTCCATTCTGGCGGCCCTGTTGACGCCCACCGAAGGTCAGGTCTTGATCGACGGGCAGGACTTGTCCAGGATGAGCGAAAAGAAGCGCGTCGTGCTGCGCCGCGAGAAGATCGGCTTCACCTTCCAGGCCAATAACCTGATTCCCTACCTGACCGCCAAGGAGAACGTGGAGTTCATGCTGCGCCTGAACCGCAAGGCGGATCGCGCGGGACGCGTCCGCACGGAGGAGCTGCTGGCCCGCCTCGGCTTGAGCGACCGCCTGCATAACCTGCCCGCGCAGATGTCGGGCGGACAGCAGCAGCGCGTGGCGATTGCCCGCGCCCTGATCCACAATCCCACCGTGGTGCTGGCCGACGAGCCGACCGCCTCGCTGGACACCGAGCGCGCCTACCAGGTGGTGGAGACCTTCGCCAACCTGATCCACGAGAACCAGCGCGCGGGCATCATGGTCACACATGACCTGCGCATGTGCCAGTACGTCGACCGTGTGCTCATGATGCGCGACGGCAAGCTGGTGCAGGTCTTCGAGACGAAGGAAGAGATCATGGCTTTGGCAAGGGGCGGAGAGCATTAGGCAAGGCTCGCAGTGGATTACCAACCCAGCGGAAGCAAATGATGAAGGCGGCGCAAGCCGCCTTTTTGATTCCATAACTTGGACAAGCCGAAAAGGATTTAACCACAGAGTAATCATGAAAGGGTTTCACTCCGAAGGATGAAATTTCTGTGGCGTGTATGTAAGGCGGATTGCCAATCCGCCCCACATTTTCATATCAGAACACGGAATTCACAGAGATTTCTAAAAGGTTCTCTCTGTGTTCTTTGTGGTCTCTGTGGTGGGAGAACTTCTTGCACAAAACAAGAAATTCATTTGTAGATATCAACCTGTGATTCAGAAGTTTCTACTGCATTCCTTATTCCTTGACTCTGTGTGCAAACAGGTTTACAATACAAACCAGTTTGTAAAAGGAGAAAGAATGAAGACCAACCTGCAGATCGACTCTGTCGTCAAGCGCGCGCGTGGCTATTGGTTCGTGGACGGATTCACCGAACTGGCGGCGGGTGGAATGTTTATCCTGCTGGCGGCGATTTTGCTTGTGCAGGGCAATGCGCTGCAAGCCTCAGACCCGTCCCGCTTTCTGTCGCTGGTCGGCATGGTATCCATCGCGAAGTTGTTCGGCTTCCTTGTGGTGGTTCTGGCGCTGTGGTGGCTGAAAGACCACTTCACCTATCCGCGCACAGGCTTTGTGCGGGGCAACCGCATCACGGCGGCGCAGGCATGGCTTGTGATTCGGAACGTCATTCTCTTCCTGCTCCTGCCCATCTTTGGATTGTTGGCCGTGTCCATGCTGGTTGCCTCGGCGGACAGCGTGTTAACCTCCATGCCCGTCTGGTTCCCCATCGGCGTGGGATTGATCTGGGCCGTCCTGTGCGTACTGGCGGGGGAGTGGATGGGCATCGCCCGCTTCCGCCTGCTGGGGGCCGCCTTCCTGTTGTCAGGCATCGCGGCTGGATTTTGGCAATGGGCCGCAGGCCTGCCGACTCTTCCCGCCGATGTTCAGCCAGGGATTTTCCAGCCCGAGGTGGTGGAAATCATCAACCGCGCGCTGACCAGTCTCGGCCTCCTGATCTTGGTTTCTGGCGTGGTTTTGGCGCTCTCGGGCCTTGTGACTTTCCTGCGCTATCGCGCGGAAAACCCGACCCCCTACACGGAGGAGTCATGAGTCCATCCCTGCAAAATCTTTCGAGCCTGGATCGCGTCATCCACGAGCCTGCGCGCCTGATGTTGGTGGCCCTGCTTTCATCCGTCGAATCCGCCGACTTCCTGTACCTGCTCAAGGAAAGTGAGCTGACCAAGGGGAACCTGTCCGTGCATTTGTCCAGGCTGGAAGAGGCAGGTTACGTGCAAGCGGAGAAGACCTTCCGAGGGAAGATCCCACACACCGAATATCGCCTCACCCCGCAAGGGAAAGCGGCTTTTGACGGGTATCGAAAGAGTCTCGGCTCCATTTTTGATGCAAAGAAGAAATAACATGAACTACGCAATCGAAACCCAGGGTTTATCGAAATTCTATGGCGACGTACACGCGGTCGATTCCGTCGACCTGCGCGTGGGCGTCGGCGAAATCTACGGCTTCCTCGGCCTGAACGGCGCGGGCAAGACCACCACCATTCGCGTGCTGTTGGGGATGATCGCTCCCAGCGCAGGCTCCGCCCGTTTGCTGGGGCAGGCCATCGGGCCGTATGGACGCGGGCCGTGGGCGCGGGTGGGGCACCTCGTCGAGAGTCCATCCGCCTATCCCGATCTGTCCACGCGCGAGAATCTGGAAATTTCCCGCCGCCTGCATGGGATGGCGGATGCGGGAGCCGTTTCCCGCGTCATCGAGCAGCTCAGCCTCACCCCATACGCTGACCGAAAGGCGGGTACGCTTTCGATGGGCAACCTCCAGCGTTTGGGGCTGGCGCGCACCCTGCTGCATCGTCCCGAATTGTTGATCCTCGATGAGCCTGCCAACGGACTCGACCCTGCGGGCGTGGTGGAAATCCGCGAACTGCTGGCGGGACTGGCGCGCGAAGGCGTGACCATCCTGATGTCCAGCCACATCCTGACCGAGGTGGATCGATTGGCGACGCGCATCGGCATCATCCACCAGGGACGGCTGATCGAGGAACTGGACGCGGACACGATGGAAGAGCTGCGCGCCCAGCGTCTGATGGTGCAGGCGCGTGACCTGTCTGCTGCGCAAACGGCGCTGACCTCTGCGGGCTATTCCGTGGAGTTGGATCGCGCCCGCGAGTCGCTGGTCGTCAAGGATGCGCGCGCGATTACTGCGCCCGATGAGGTGGCGCGTTTGCTGGTGGAGGCGGGCACAGCACCCACGCGCCTGGGAGTGGAGCAGGAGAATCTCGAAGAGCATTTCCTGCGCCTGACTGGAGTTTTGAAATGAAATACTTTACCTCCGCATTATGGGCCGAGACCTTGAAGGCGCGCCGCTCGAAGGTGCCGCTGATTTCCGCCATCGGCTTTTCGCTGGCCGCCGTGGTGGACGGTCTGTTCATGATCATCCTGAAAGACCCCGAGGCCGCCAAGCAGATGGGCCTGATCAGCACGAAGGCCCAACTCATGGCTGGCGTGGCCGACTGGCCGACCTTCTTCAATATTTTGGGACAGGCCATTGCCGTGGGTGGGGCGATTGTCTTCGCCGTCATCACCGCCTGGGTCTTCGGGCGCGAATTCTCCGACCGCACCGTCAAGGAATTTTTGGCCCTGCCCACCTCGCGCGGAGCGATTATCACGGCCAAGTTTATCGTCGTGGCCGCGTGGACGATGGGACTCTCCCTGCTGGTCTTTGGGCTGGGACTGCTCATCGGCAACGCGGTGGACATCCCAGGCTGGTCGCAAGACTTAATGCGTGCCTCCACGGTGGACGTGCTCGGCGCGGCGGCCTTGACCATCCTGCTGCTGCCCTTCGTGGCCCTGACCGCCAGCCTGGGACGCGGCTACCTGCCCGCCTTCGGCTGGGCGATCCTGACCGTAGCCCTGGCCCAGGTCGCCGCCGTCATGGGCTGGGGCGACTGGTTCCCCTGGGCCGTGCCCGCCCTGTTCAGCGGCGCGGCCGGCCCGCGCGCGGAGTTGCTCGGTTTGCATAGCTTTATGGTTGTGGGTTTGGCCTGTGCGCTGGGACTGGCATCCACGTACCTGTGGTGGCAGAAGGCAGATCAGACGAGGTAAAATCGTGGGGCCGGGTCGGAACAAC
>JBMOMS010000203.1:0-6877 GCA_049324895.1 Chloroflexota bacterium | reverse complement strand
CGTGATTGATCGGCGTGTCCGTTTGCCCCTCTCCAAATGGAGAGGGTATGAGCTTAACTTCTTTTCTGCCTGATGGCGTGTTGGGTTTCCAGAGCAAGGCTTGGGATGAGGATGGTTTTAGCTTCTCCCCCTCAGGGGACGCGTACCCGAGCGATAGCGAGTGGTAGACGGGAGAGGGGTTTTTTATCGTAGAATCACGCCATGCCGATCAGGAACCCTTCGACTTCGCTCAGGACAGGCATCGTCACGAATTAAAAAGTCGCCAAAGCAAAATTTCAACGCGCAACACCTGCCCTCCCGAAGGACAGCGGGATGATGTGGCGGGCGAATCCTCATGGTCGCAAAGTGCGCTTTCCCCTGCCTGGAAAAATGCAATTCGTGACCGAGTGCGGTATATAATAAGATGCTGCGCATGGCTTCATGAGAATTCGGGGTTTCCCCCTCAATTTCATGAGTTCGAGACCAGGATCAATACCCTCGATGCGCTTTGACCGCCGCCCGCGCCTTCGGGAACCATTTCATGGCACACAAAAACAAATCCATGTTCCTCTTCTACTTCTCCATCACCCTCGCCATTTGCTCCAGCGCACTGTACCACTTCAGCGCCAAGAGCGTGCCGGCCGGTATCAACTTTGCCGTCTCACTGGTTGTGACCTACGCCATCGCGCTGGGGATTACGCTGGCGGCGGCGATCTTCTTCCCCGCCCCCAGCGGACTGGCCTTCGAGCTGAAACAGCTCAACTGGGCCAGTTTTGCGCTGGCGCTGGCCATCGTGGGCATCGAGTTCGGCTTCCTGCTGGTCTACCGTTCGGGCTGGAATTTGGGCATCGCCGCGGTGCTGGTCAACGTGGTCGCGTCGCTGATCCTGCTGCCCGTGGCGATCTTCCTGTTCAAGGATAAAATCTCCTGGGTGAATATTCTTGGGATCTTTGTCTGTCTGGTTGGTTTGGTTATGCTAAACTGGAAACGATAGGAACTGGTGTCCATGAATAAGATTATGCTTATCACGCTTTCATTTGTTTTGTTCTTCACCGCATGTGCGCCTGCGCCCACCTCCACACCCGCACCCCTCGGATCCACATCCGCCTATGTCGAGACGGTGGACACCTTTTACAGGAGGATCAATGAGGCCCAGACGGAGACGGACGTGCTGCTTGCATTTAATCTGCTGACCACGATGGCCATGGGTAATCCCAAGATCGTACCTCTCGGTGATGCGTCCAAGTTCCAGCAAAAATGGTGGAAAGTGACGGTGTCGTACACACTCTACGACTGCGGTGCGAATGTGGTCCTTGCTGAAGAGACGCTTTATCCCAGAAGTGATAGTTCACCTGTCACTCCCACTCCGCCCCATTTCGTGCGTTTTGACCTTATGCAAGATGAGGAAGGCATCCTGATCAGCGACATAACCCGCGCAGACGCTCCCGGGGATGGCTGTGTTCTCGTGCTCGAACAATAAATCATTGGAGATATAACGCGAATGTTTTCCCGCTTCAAATCTGCCGCCCGCATCCTGCTCAAGGGCGACCCGAAAAAGAATAAACGCAACCCGATTCCCGCCATCACGCCCGAGGAAGTGGCCGAGGTCAGGCAGTTCTTCCCGCGCGAGAAGTTCTTCATCTTCGGGCATGCCCGCTCGGGCACGACGCTGCTCATGCGTCTCGCCCGCCTGCACCCCGAGGTGCATTGCAATTACCAGGCGCATTTCTTCACGCGCCAGCCGCTGCTCAAGTCGCTGGTCAACACGCCCGAGGCGGAGGAGTGGCTGACCCGCAAGTCCAACCGCTGGAACCAGGGCCGCGACCTGTCGCCGCTGGTGCTGCGCTCGGCGGCGGACTTCATCCTGGAGCGCGACGCCGCCCGCGAAGGCAAGCGCATCGTCGGCGACAAAAGCCCCTCGTCCACCATCCACGGCCAGGCCGTGCGCGACATGCACGCCGTCTACCCCGACGCGAAGCTGGTCTGCATCGTCCGCGACGGGCGCGACGTGCTCATCTCGGAGCGCTTCCGCAACTTTGTGGAGGAGTCCAAATTCCTGACCGCCGAGGACAGGCGCATCATCGAAGACCTGCGCAAGGACCAGTCGCAATTCACGAATGGCGCGCGCTCGATCTTCACCGAGACCGTCATCCGCCGCGTGGCTTCGGGCTGGGTCAAAAACCTGAAAGAGACCGAGGACGAAGGCCGCCGCCTGTTCGGCGATCACTATTACGGGATGCGTTACGAGGACCTGCTGACGCAGCCCTTCGAGGAGATGCGGAAGTTGTGGGCCTTCCTCGGTGTGGACGCCGACCCGTCGATGGAGGCAACCCTGCGCGCCGAGATGGCCTCCAACCCCGACGAGGAGTGGCAGGCCCAGCGCAACGGCGACATCTCCTCCTTCCTGCCAAAGGGACAGGCGGGCAACTGGCAGCGCCTGTTCACCGCGCGCGACAAGGCCGTCTTCAAAGAGGTCGCAGGCGAGATGCTGGTCAAGTGGAAATACGAAAAAGACTTGAGTTGGTGACCCATGACTGAATTCCAAATCCGCCATTACAACCCTGAAGCCGACCTGCCAACGCTCTCGCAGATGTTGACCGAGATCGAATCCATGGATCGCGACGGCGAGGAAACCTCCGAGGATTTCCTGCGCTCCATGCTGGAGTGGCCCCATTTCGATCCCGGCCAAAATGTGTGGATTGCGGAATTGGACGGGAACTTCGTCGGCTACGGGCAAATCCTGCCGAAGACCGACCGGCACTGCTCGATGTATGTGGTCGTCCACCCCGCCCAACGCAGAAAGGGACTTGGCGGTACACTGCTTGCGCTGATCCTCTCCCGCGCCCGCGAAACCGAATCGAAACACAGCCTGGTCTACGTGAATGGGAAGAATACGGCCTCCGTTGCCTTCATGAACCGACATGGCTTTGGGGCGGCTGGCACATCAGGGGTTATGGTTGCCCCAGTGAGCGCCCTGCCACAGGCGGAAATTCCCGCGGGCTGTGCTGTCCGTCGTTATCCTGAACTCGGCGATCCCCACATCGTTGTCCAGGCATTGAACGATTGCTACAAGGATATGGTGGGACATCATCAAAATGTCACCAGCGCAGACCGTTACATGGATTATTACGGCAGCGAGGGCATCCACCTGCTCTTCAACGAGAGCGGAAGGTTGATCGGAATCTGCGCTGCAAAACCCGAAGCGACGTCGGATGAGCGCGGCGTGTCAGACCTGTTGGATGCCCCCGGCCTAATCAAGGAATACCGTCACCAGGGCATTCAGCACGCCCTGGCCCTGACGGTCATGAACTGGCTGCGCGGACAAGGCTCGCGTCCCATCACGCTCGAATATTGGGGGGACGATGAAAAGGCCATCGAAATTTATCGCAACCTGGGCTTCGAGTGGGTCAACCAACAGATTACCTATCACAAGGAATTGGAATGAAAATTCTCATTGCCGGCCTCGGCTCCATTGGCCGCCGTCATTTTCGCAACCTGGTCGCCCTGGGCGAGACGGACCTGGTTCTGTTGCGCACCCGCAAGGCGACCCTGCCCGACGACGAGTTGGCGGGCTATCCCGTCGAAGCGGACCTGGCGGAGGCGCTGAAAAAGCACCAGCCCGAGGCGGTCGTCGTGGCCAATCCCACGTCGCTGCACCTGGAGGTGGCCCTCCCAGCCGCCGAGGCGGGTTGTCACATCCTGCTCGAAAAGCCGGTCTCGCATTCGCTGGCGGGTCTCGACCTCCTGCAGCGGGCCGCCGAAAAAAGCGGCAGCCGCATCCTGGTTGGGTTTCAGTTCCGCTATCATCCCACGCTCAACAAGGCGCGGGAGTTGATCCAGGCGGGGGCGCTTGGCCAGGTGTTGACCGTCCACGCGCACTGGGGCGAGTACCTGCCCAACTGGCATCCGTGGGAGGATTACCGCCAGAGCTACGCCGCGCGCGCGGAGTTGGGCGGCGGCGTGATCGTCACGCTGACGCATCCGCTGGATTATCTGCGTTATCTGCTGGGTGACGTGTCGGCGCTGTGGTCGTTCAACGGGCATCTCTCCCCGCTCGAAGTGGACGTGGAGGACATGGCCGAGATCGGCTTGAGGTTCGCGAATGGGGCGGTGGGCGGCGTGCATGTCAACTATTTCCAGCGCCCGCCGATTCATACACTGGAGATCGTGGGGACACAGGGTACCCTGCGCTGGGACAACGCCGACGGCGTGCTGCATCACCTGCGCATGCCCGCCGAATTTGGAACCTATACGGCCAATCCGCCCGCGGCGATTGAAGAGCAGTTCCCCCTGCCCGAAGGCTTCGACCGCAATCATCTCTTCGTCGCGCAAACGAAACATTTCCTGGATGTGGCGCGCGGCTCACAGCCCATCTGTGATCTGAACGACGGCATCCAGGCTTTGAAGCTGGCGCTGGGCGCGAAGGAATCGCAGACCACGGGGCGAAGTGTGATGTTCTAGGCGTAGGGCGGGATATTATCCCGCCCTACTTGAAAGAAAACAGCGCCGAGGATGGCGCTGTTTTTTGTCTTCGCCCTGAGTGGAGCCGCGTGTTCCTTGTGGCGCAGTCGAAGGGCTATTTTACGATCACCCTGTCCCACAACACGTACGGGGAATCCTTGCGCAGGTAGACTTGCAGCTTCTCGCCGATGGTGGCGTACACGTAGTCGTCCAGGTAGGGCGCGGCTTCCTTGTCGGTGCCTTCCCAGATCGAGACGATGATGTCGGGTTTCAACTGGCCGAAGGTGTAGGCGTAGTCCCATTTCATGTGGCCCGGGCGCATGGTTGGCACATCCATGACGCTCATGGGCGCGCGCACGTTCTGGTGCGCGATATACGGGTCGGCCTTGCCGAGGATGTCGAGGGCGTAATCCCCGGGCAGCAGGTAGGGAATCGTCCCTGCGCCGATCACGGCCACCGACGCGCCTGGCTTCGTCGTTTCCTGCAGGGCCAGCGCGATGCGCAGGTTGCGTTCGTTGCCGGCCGTGTAATCGGGCCTGCGCAAAAAGGCCCAGCGTTCTATGGATTTCCAATCGCCGGCCAGCGCGTTGAAGTTCAGCAGGGCGATGACGAACAGGGCCAGCCAGGCCAGGCGATAGGCCGCCAGCGGACCCCGCCGCTCCCCGAATTCCGCCGCCATCTCCTGGCGGACCTCCTCTGCGGTGAGCATCAGGCTGGCGAACAGCAGCGGCATGGCGACGGCAAGGTAACGGTTGGCGCCGCCGTGCTCCTCCCAGGCGTCCCCGCCCACGTAGACAGAGTAGGCCATCTGCCCGAGGACGACCGCCAGGAGCAGCAGCACACGCCAGTCGCGGCGGAAGAAGTACAGCGCAAAGGGCAGCAGCACCAGCAGCCAGTTCGAGTGGTAGGCAAACATGACCAGCGCGTAGGCTCCGCGCAGCAGGCGCAGCGCAGCCGGCCAGCCTTCCACCTTGAGATAATAGGTGTTGGGCAGCCATTCGCCATAATAGGCGTGACGCGCGTACATTTGCCCGCCGAGGAAGACCGCCAGCAGAATCAGGCCCCAGGCCAGGTGCTGCCAGCGGCGCTCCTTTTGGGCAAAGAGCAGCACGGCCATCACGACAAGGTACGGGACCGCCATGTCGATGCGCACCAGTGTCGAAACGGCCAGCAGGATATAGGTCCAAATGGGGAAGCGGGAACGCTCCAGGCTGAGGAAAATCGCCGCGGCAAGCAGCAATCCCAGCAGGCTGGTTTCCATCCCCAGTAAATTCCACGAAATGAGCGGGGAATAAAAAGCCGTGAGCGCCACCGCGCCAAGCATGGCGAAGAGGTCGTCGCTGAAATATTCGACGATGCGCCTGACAAAAAAGAGCGTACCCGCCATGAAGACCGCCCCCGCCCACTGCACGACCAGGCTGGTTTGCGCAAGCGGAATCGGCAGCAGGTGGACGAGCGCCATCAGCGCCACCCAGAGCGGGTTGGTGAAACCCTCCACGCGTTCGCCCGCGTTCCAGACCGGGCCGAGGCCGTGCGCCAGGTTGTAGGCGTAGCGCATCGAGATCATGGCGTCGTCGAACAGCACATAGTATTTTTCGCCGTCCACCGTCACGCTGGTGGATTCGATGTAGCGCCAGGCGTAATAAAAAAAGCCCGCCACGATCAGGAGGAAGAAAAGATTGCGCAGGAATTTGGAGTTCATGATATGAGATTATTCTGTGATTCGCTTTTCCATCGCGCCACTTGTAACCGCTCTTTTACTCTTTCCATAAAATGCCTTCCTTTTCCACTCTTTTCCGAAAAACTTCATCGGTTTCGGATAAATCCACCACATCCACATGCCGCACCACCTCACTCTCTTCCAGGGTTTCACGAATTTTGAAAAGCGTGAGGCTGGGAATGGGCTGGAGGGGTAGAATGGCGATGTCAATATCGGAATGCAGGCGCGCTCTTCCCGTGGCCTGGGAACCAAATAGGTACACCCTGGCGCGATAGCCCCGCAAATTTTCCAGCACGGTTTTGCGGACAAGTTCAAGTTCCTGTTTCAGTATTTCTGAAGCCATACAGATATTATACCGAGTTACTGTGGAAAATGGCGCATGGGGGAGTGGTGCCCCATTTCGCTCTGTATAAAATTCCAAAATTCATTGGCTGAATTTTGGAGTATAATTCGCGCTTGTGAAAACTCAAAACTTCGGAAATCCACCTTTCGCCTTGCGGTGAAAAGCCTCCCAAAAGACTTCCGAAGTTTATTATTCGACTGGAGTAACCAACCAATGGCAAAAGCAAAACTGATTCCCCCCTACGGCGGAAAACTCGTCGACCTGGTGTTGACGGGCAAGGAGCGCGGGGAGCAGCTGGCGCGCGCCGCCCAACTGCCCTCGATCAAGATCACCATGCGCAACCTGTGCGATCTGGAATTGATCGCCACGGGCGG
>JBMOMS010000202.1:0-6911 GCA_049324895.1 Chloroflexota bacterium | reverse complement strand
GATGTCGCCTTTCGTCACTCGCGTTTCGCTCTTTCGTGATCTACTGATTATATAATAAGGGCCTTGAGGTGAAACCTTGCAACAACCAATCGAAACGACCCTGGGCCAGCTCCTGCGGGAGCGGGGCCTGAAACTTGCCACGGCAGAATCCTGCACCGGCGGCCTGATTGCCGACCGCATCACGGATGTGCCCGGCTCATCGGATTATTTCATGGGCGGCATTGTGGCCTATGCCTACGAGGCCAAAGTGGCCCTGCTGGAAGTCTCCTGGGATACCTTGCAGGCGCACGGCGCGGTCAGCCGCGAGACGGTGCTGGAGATGGCCCGCGGCGCGCGCAAGGCGCTCGGCGTCGACATCGCCGTCAGCGTCAGCGGCATTGCGGGACCCGCCGGCGGCCTGCCCGATAAACCCGTCGGTACCACCTGGTTTGGCCTGTCTGCGCCCGACGGGGATTGGGCGCGCAAGTTCGTGTGGGAGCGCGACCGCCGCGGCAACAAGGAACTTTCCGCCGATGCGGCCCTGCAGTTTGTGCTGGATTATCTGGAGGGGAACCTGGAATGAAAATCATCGTCATCGTCTCCGCCAATGCCGAGTGGCGCGTTGTGAAGGAACTGTATCCCGACCTGGACATTCAGCGATCCCCCTTCGGTGAATACGCCGACTTGACCTTCCCAACGTTAAACGTTAAACGTGTAACGTTGTTTCACGGCGGCTGGGGCAAGATCAGCGCGGCGGCCACGGCGCAATACGTCATCGATCATTTTCAGCCCGACTTGCTGGTCAACCTGGGCACCTGCGGCGGATTCGCGGGCCGCATCCAGACGGGCACGGTCATGCTGGTGGAGCGCACCCTGGTCTACGACATCATCGAGCAAATGGGAGATGGGGCTGAGGCCATCGAACATTACGCGACGGATATCGATCTCTCCTGGTTGGACGATGGATCGAAGACCGCGCACCGCCCATCCGTGATGCGCGGCCTGTTGGTCTCTGCCGACCGTGACATTGTGGTCGAGGATATCCCGATGTTGATCGAAAAGTACGGCGCTGTCGCCGCGGATTGGGAGTCGGGGGCGATTGCCTGGGTGGCGAAACAAAACGGCACGCGCCTGTTGATTTTGCGTGCCGTCAGTGACGTAGTGGGCGGTGAGGGGGGCGAGGCCTACGGCAACCTGGAATTGTTCCACCAGCGAACAAGGGTCGTGATGAAAGATTTGTTCGATCAATTACCCGAATGGATTTAAGAGTAGCGCGAGATATTATCTCGCGCTACTGATTTTTACTGGGCAGGGTTGAGCACGCGGCCCATGAACAGGATTTGCCCCGTTTGCAGGTCGCGGATGATGTAGATGAAGGGGCGGTCGACGGTCAGCGAGATGTCGGCGATGCGCGCCATGGCCAGTTCCATGATGACGGCGGTGGCGGCGGCGGCTTCGGTGCCTTCCTCGTCGACGGCCACGTAGGCTTTGTGAATCACCTGGCCGATGAACAGGTCGCGGTTGCCGGTCATGCCGGAGAAATCGGCCAGGCCGGGGTCGAAGGCGTCGGGCATGCCGAGGTCGGCGAGTTGTTCGGCCAGCGAGAAGCTGCTTTCCACTTTGAATTTGGGCAGGCCCAGGGCCACATTCGCAGGCGCGAGTCCGTTCCACATGGCGGAGGCAGTCTCGAAGTCCAGGCTGGTTTCGATCTCGTCGAAGCGGCCTTCGTCGGGGACGAGGATGTCCATCGCGGCGGTGCCGCCTGCGTAGGGCAGTTCCACCATCTGCCAGCCGTCGCCCGCGGCGTAGGGGATGTCCATTTCCTGTCTCATGATCGGGACCTGCACTTCGCTCCCATCCAGCAGGTGGAAGGGGCCGTCGCTGGTGTCGTTCGCGTCGAACTGGTCGAGCCAGTCGGCTTTGAAGTAAATGGCGTTGACCAGGATCATGCGCGTGAAGGGGCTGATGGCGTTTTCGCCGAGCAGGTTCTGGATCTTTTCACGGGTCTCATCGCTTACCCAGGTGTTGATCTCTTTGCGCACAGCCTCGGGCTGGTTGACGAAGTCGGACTGGTGGATGCCCGCGCCGTAATGCAGCGCCAGCGTGTCGAGGAAGGCGGACTCGAGCGGCAGGGTCTGCTCGGTCCACACGGCGTTGGCCACGTTGAGCTGCATCGGCTCCTGATCCTTGTCCGAGCTGGACGGGACGGATTCGATGACCTGGTCGAGGGCGTTGAAGGCGGGGTGTAGTTCGGCTTGCGGCAGGAAGCGCATGGCCTGGGTCATTTGGGCTTCGGTCTGGCCGCGCGCGCCGGCCGAGGTCATGGCCAGGGCCAGGGAGATGCTGAACGGCGAGCAGGCCAGGTTGCCGTCTTCGCCGCGCATGGACTGGTACAGGTCGAAGGCGAAGGCATTGTTGCCGTCGGCCAGCGGGCGCAGGTCGGCGGCCTGCAGATTGGGTTTCTCGCGCCGCAGGTTGGATTGGCGGATGGGATTGGTCGCCGCGCTGCCGCAGGCGGATAGCGCCAGGCTGAACACGGTCAGCAGGGCGAGCAGGGCGTAGAGGGGGGGTGTTTTCATTTTTTCTCTCCTCAGAGATATCTTGACGGGAACTTACGCGACATGGGCCGCGTGGTTCGTCCATTGGACGGGCCAGACTATAGACGAAGGGATTCGAATTGTGTTCCCCGCGGCCGAGGACTGCGGCGGGAGCACTTATGCGCTTGCGGAAGTCGGTTTCAGTTTCTTCAATTGGAAATATGAGGATACGTTTTGGCGGGTTGCCAACCCGCCCCACGCTTATAAGCGCAATTCCATCGAGAGGTCGTCCAGGCTTTCGCGGTAGCTGGGGATTTCGATGAAGCCCAGCCTTTTGTAGAAAGCCAGGGCGCGGAGTTGTTCGCTGCCCGTCTGCAGGCGGATGCGCGACCAGCCACGGGCGCGGGAAAAGTCCAATAAACGCTGGACGACCTGGTAGCCGATTCCGCGCCCGTGATACTCCTCCAGCAGCCACAGGCGTTTGAGTTCGGCGATGTCCGCTTCGAGGTGCTTGATCGCGCCCGTGCCGACCAGCCTGCCCTCGTCCAGCACGGCCAGGAACAGGCCGTGGTCGCCGGTGTAAATGTTTTGGTATTCGTCCACGTCGCGCAGTTCGCCTTCCTCGGCCAGCACGTCGAAGAAATATTGCGGCGTCTTTTCGGGGTAGTAAATACGCTGGGCCACCGAGGCGATGACCCATTTGGCGGCTTCGGTTTCATGGGGGAGCAGGGGGCGGATTTCGATCATGGGCGAATTTTACTGTAAAGCGGATGTATACCGCACTCGGTCACAAATTGCGCTTTTTTAGAGAGGGGAAAGCGCAATTTGTGACCGTGGGTATTACAATATCGCGGGCAAAAGCGGGGTTATAATCTTTTTCCCGCCATGAATCCAACCCTTCCTGAAGAAGCCCAGGTCATTCAACGCCGCAACTTTCGCTACGTGCAGATCGATGCGGTTGGTGTCAGTATTTCGAATATCGCCGCGCCCTTCCTGCCGGCCTTTCTCAACCACCTGGGGGCCAGCAATTTCCAGGTCGGCCTGTTGTCGTCCATGCCTGGCTTTACCGGGCTGCTGCTGGCGATTGTGGTGGGACGCTTTCTGCAAACCCGCCGCAACATTGTGCCGTGGTACAGCCTGTCGCGCCTGCTGGTCATTTCGTGTTATTTCCTGACCGGCCTGCTGACCCTGTTCCTGCCGCAGAAGGCGATGGTGATTTCCACCCTGGTCATTTGGGCGCTGGCCACCCTGCCGCAGATCGCGCTGGCGGTGGCCTTCTCGGTGGTGATGAATGCCGTGGCGGGACCCGAGGGCCGCTACGCCCTGCTCAGCCGCCGCTGGACGATCTTCGGCCTGACCAGCTTCCTGGGGACCCTGCTGGTCAGCCGCGTGATCGACCTGGTGGCCTTCCCGTTGAATTATGCGCTCATGTTCCTGACCCTCTCGCTGGGCGGCCTGCTCAGCTATTACTTCTCCTCGCGCATCGCCCTGCCCGACCAGATGCCGCCCCCGTTGGCGCAGAGCGTTTCCGCGCTGGCAACACTGCGCAATTATGGGACCATGTTGAAGGGCGCGCCCGCCTTCGTCTCCTTTGCGAGCAAGCGCTTTGTCTATCTCTCGGCGCTGGCCTTGAGCGCGCCCATCATGCCGCTCTACCTGATCAAGGATCTCCATGCCACGGACAGCCAGTACGCCACCGTCAACATGGCGATGACCCTGGTCATGCTGGCGGGATATTTCCTCTGGCCGCGGGTCTCGCGTAAACGCGGCGGACGCTTCGTGCTGCTGGCGACCAGCCTGGGCCTGGCCCTGTATCCCGCTCTGGCGGCGGGCATCCCGCACATCGGGTGGATCATTTTTTTTGCGGGGGTGGCGGGTCTCTTCCAGGGCGGCCTGGACCTGGTCTTCTTCGATGAGCTGATGAAGACCATGCCGCCCGAATATAGCGCCACCTTCGTCTCGCTGGCGCAGTCCATGCAATACCTGTCCACCATCATCGCGCCCATGCTCGGCACCTGGCTGGCCGATTATATTGGGCTGGATGGGGCGTTGTGGGTCAGCGCCGGCCTGCGTCTGCTGGGCTTCCTGCTTTTCCTGCTGCCCGACCGCCGGCGGGTGGAAACAAGAGTAGAATAGACTCACAGGAGACACTGACATGGGCGAGAATAAACTGTTCGATCCAAACCAAAACCCGTCCCTGGACATACAGCGGGCGGTCCAGCGCGCCAGGCTGGAGAAGAAGAACCTTCTGATCGAGGTGGGGGCGGATTGGTGTGTCTGGTGTCATCGCCTCGAAACCTTCATCGTTTCCAATCCCGAGCTGCACCTGCTGCGTTCGCGCCATTACATTCACATGCGACTCTTTTCGGGCGAGGGCGGCAACCTGCCGGATGTCTTCAATAAACTGCCGCCCTTCGACGGCATCCCGCATTTCTTTGTGTATGACTCGCAAGGCAACCTGCTGCATTCCCAGCACACGGAACCGTTCGAGGTGGGCGAGTCTTACGATTACAACAAGGTCTGGGAGTTTCTGGCCTCCTGGGGCGCGGCGGATACCCTTCATTGATGCCCGACCGGCTCCATCATTTGGCGACAAAAAACGGGATCCGCCCCTGGGGGCGGGTCCCGTTTTTTTAATACCCACGGGTGAAAATTGCGCATTCCACCGTACCTTCTCAATTTCCTGGGGTAATTTGGAGTGCGCAAGTTCTACTTGCGCATTTTCCCGAAGTAGAACTTCGGGACTCCAGAACACGCCCCAAAATATTGAGCAGATACATTCCACCCTCTAAAAAAGCGCGATTTTCACCCGAGTGCGGTATCCATGCGGAGTGCGCGCGTTGGCTTTACGTGCGCGCGGCGGCCAGGGCGGCCTGGATTTGCCCGGTGTGCGCGGTCAGGTGGAAGTTGGGTTGCAGCAGGCCCGCGGCGAAGCGGTAGTAGCTGCCCTTGTTGGCGACAAATTCCGCGGGCAGCAGGGAGACGTAGGCCAGGGTTTCGTCCACGGCCCGTCGCAGCGCGCCCAGCATCAGGTCCACGGAGGGGTTGGCCTGGACCGTCGCCTGCACCTGCGCGTGGATGTTGCTCCCGAATCCGTCGGTGACGGGTTCGTAGCCGTCGATCAGGCCTGTCAGGAGGATCAGGTTGAAGCGTTCGCCCGCGATCAGGTGGGCGACGACTTCCAACGCGCTCCACTCGCCCGCTTCGGGGCGCCGCATGGCCTGCGCATCGCTGACGCCTGCGAAGCATTGTTCGAGTTCGGCCAGGGCGGGTTCGTAAATTGCGCGCGCGCGTTTTTCGAGTTCGGCGGGGTCGAAAGGCACCTCGGGCATGGGACGTTTGCTCAACTCCATGGTGAGGGTCTGGCGCTCGGGGCCGCGATAGAAGCTGACCTCGACCCGGTCGCCGCCTTTTTTGCCGGCGATGGCGGCGGCGAAGCTGGTGGCGTCATTGCGCAGCGTATGGCCCGCAAACTCGACCAGCACGTCATTGCGCTGCAGGCCGCATAGTTGCGCGCCCATGCCGTCCACCACGCCGTCCAGCCGCATGCCTTCGCGGACGGGGACACCCAGCGCCTGGGCCTGCTCCTCGGTGAAGTCGCCGGGGATGATGCCCAGCATGGGACGGTTGGCGATGCGCAGGTCGACGCCCGTCTCCAGCACGGATTTCAGGTTGTCGAGGCTCTCGGCCCATTCCTGGTGGAAGCTCTCCGCCTTGCCCTGCCAGGCCGCGTCCTCGGGAATCTCGTGCTCCAGGCGCACCCGCGCGCCGCCGTCCTGGGCAGACACCGTCACCGTAACCGCGGTCGGGACGGGATCCATGTTCGAGAACCAGCGGAACTGGACGCGCTTGTCCTGCTCCAGTTCGAGATACTGCCCGCTGGAATAAAAGTCTCCGTTCCACCACAGGTACATGCGTCCATTCGGGCGCGGCTCGACGGTGGCCACGTCGCACAGCCACTCGCGCAGGGAGGTGGAGTTGGTAAAAGCGCGCCACGCAGAATGTACAGGCGCATCGACAAAGGTTTCTACCGCTACGATGGTCATGGAAGGGCTCCTCGGGATGGGATTTTCCATGATTCTACGGGGATTGCTTGGAGATTGCACCCTACTGGAGAATGGATGTTGTGCCGTATAATCGGACTATCAACTCAGTCTGGGGAAATGCAAAAGCGAGTTGTGGTGCCCCATGAAATATGACAAAACGGGCGACCTTCATGGTCGCCCGTTTTGTGAGACCTCCGTATGCTTAAAACATCAATCCCCCCGCATCCCACCAATGGGCGGGTGGGGAGGAGCGGCCGCTTGGGTACAATGGGAAAAACGCACACAGGAGCCTGTCATGGCAGATTACAACCGTTCCACCCGCGAACTTACACTCGACAGCCTGCCCGCT
>JBMOMS010000201.1:0-6919 GCA_049324895.1 Chloroflexota bacterium | reverse complement strand
CTTTTAATGCTTTATTTGATTACAAAACAGGTCTTGAGATCTTAGGTGGTATTTCAAAAACAGACGGCTCTATCATAGAACCAATTACGGAACCATGATTGTTTGAATAATCTCTTCATTTTTGTTACTCTTTTCCTATGAGATTCTTCGTCAAGTTTATATTACTAATTACTATAGCTGCGACGGTTTTTTTGACTTCAATCATTTCTGTTGAGGCTGCCTGTGGATTTGATCTATATGGCAACTGTGTGGGTAGTTGCAGTTGCCAGGCAGGCTATGGGCCCTCTTGTTTTTGCAGTATTCAATATGGCCATCTTTGTATGGAATATGGCTGTAGCCCAAACACACCGACACCAACTCCAGATACCATGAAATGTGGAGATTCTCCTTTTCCAGAATGCGTCGATTGTGAAAGTGCTTGTACCATAGCAACTCGAACCTGTGGTGATCCAATTGCCGATGGTTGTAGCGCGGGAAGCCCTGATCGTTTAGCGTATTATTGCGGTTCTACATATTGTGGAAAAGAAAGTTGTGGATCATCACCAGGGTGTGATATTGGCGGAGGAGCCTGTACTTTAAGCACAGATGGTTGTCGTTCAGAACCTGCTAGCTATGCATGTGGCGGAGGAACCTGCCCTGAGGATGAAAAATGGACAGCAAGTATTATATGTCCCACGTTTACTCCACAGCACTGCGCCGATTCGTGCCAGCCAGATGCGGAGTGCGGTGGTGTAGGAATTACCGGTTCACCGCCTCCCACCCCGACTGAAACTGTCAGCCCATGATCGCAGCGCAAATTGAATCGATGGGTCTGCCGCCCGATCAATTGCCCAACATTTCCTGTAATTCCCGCATCGACTGGAAGGGAATCGCGCCCGCTTCTGCCAGCAGCCTCGGGTCGGTCAATGCGGCGTGGCCGTACACGGTCATCCCCGCGCGGACGCCCGCCTGCACGCCCGGCAGGCTGTCCTCGATCACGGCGCAGCGGGCAGGGTCGATATCGAAGGCCTGGGCGGCGGCCAGGTACACGTCGGGGGCGGGCTTGGGGTGGGGCATCTCCGCGCCGCTGAAGACCGCCTGGCCGAAGCGCTCGGTCAGGTGTGACAGGCGCAGGCGGTGGGCGATCTCCTCGCGGTTGCCGTTGGAGGCCACACAGATCGGCACGGACAGGCTCTCGATCAACGCCTTCACGCCAGGCACGATCCTGAGTTCGCGTTCGGTCAGCGCGTTCAGCCGTTCGTGGAACTGGGGGACAAACTCCGCGGGCGGCGTCCAGTTGAACTTGCGCGCTGTGACCGCCAGTCGATCCTGCAAATACATACCCGAAAATTCATGCAGGCTGGCCTCCATGTCCACTTGAAAGCCGCACTCCTCCAGCAATTCCACGTAGACTTGATTGGCAAGCGGCTCGGTATCCACCAGCGTGCCGTCGCAATCGAAAATGACAAGGTCGTAGGGATTTGTATTCATAGCGCGGGGATTATACATGAAAGCTCCCCATCTTCCACCCTTCATCCCTTATAATTACCCCGTTGCGCCACCTGCCCAACGATCAGACTATCAGACTGAGAGACGAAAAGACTATCATGCCCAATCCCCTCATCGAATGTATCCCCAATTTCTCCGAAGCCCGCCGTCCCGAGGTGGTCAACCAGATCGTGGCCGCCATCACCTCCGTGGAAGGCGCGCGCCTGTTGGATCGTTCCTCCGACCTCGACCATAACCGCACCGTGATCACCTTTGCGGGGCCGCCCGAAGCGGTGGAAGAGGCCGCCTTCCGCGCCATCCAGACCGCGTCCGAGTTGATCGACCTCGACCAGCACACGGGCGCGCATCCGCGCATCGGCGCCACCGACGTGGTGCCCTTCGTCCCGCTCTCGGACGTCAAAATGGAGGAGTGCGTCGCCATTGCGCAGCGTCTCGGCCAGCGCGTCGGGAGCGAACTCAACATCCCCGTCTACCTGTATGAAGCGGCGGCGGCGCGCCCCGAGCGAACGAATCTCGAAGTCATTCGCAAAGGCCAGTACGAGGGACTCAAAGCCGAGGTCGAGACCAACCCCGAGCGCAAGCCCGATTTCGGCCCCGCCAAACTCGGCAAGGCGGGCGCCACCGTCATCGGCGCGCGCAATCCGCTGGTAGCCTTCAACGTCTACCTGACCACCGACGACGTGGACATCGCCAGGAAGATCGCCAAGTCCATCCGCCATTCCTCGGGCGGGCTGCGCTACGTCAAGGGCAGCGGCTTCTTCGTGGACGGGCGCGCGCAGGTCTCGATGAACCTGACCAATTTCCGCGATACGCCCATCGCGCGCGTGGTCGAGTTCATCCGCCGTGAGGCCCAGCGCTACGGCGTCGGCATCCATCACAGCGAACTGGTGGGCTTGATCCCCCAGGAGGCGCTGGTGGATGCGGCCGTCTGGTACACCCAACTGGATCAATTCGACAAGGAGCAGATCCTGGAATCCAGGCTGTTTGCCGCGATGGACGGCTCCGCCGCCTCCGCCGATAGCTGCCCCTCGTTCATCGAGGAACTCGCCGCCCCGACCCCCACCCCGGGCGGCGGCTCCGCCGCGGCCTACGCGGGCGCAATGGGCGCGGGACTGGTCGCGATGGTGGCGGGACTGACCATCGGCAAGAAGAAATACGCCGAGGTCGAGGCCGAGATGCAGGCCATCCGCGTGGTGGCCGAGAACCTGCGCCAGGAATTGACCCAGGCCGTGGACGACGATGCCGCCTCGTTCGAAGTGTTGATGGCGACGTTCAAACTGCCCAAGGAGACCGACGAACAGAAAGCCGCGCGCTCCGCGGCCATCGTCCAGGCCACACTCAACGCGGCGCATATTCCGCTGCACGTGGCCGAGGACTCGGTCAAGGTGATGGAACTGGCCCTGAAATGCGCCCAGCACGCCAACGTCAACGCCATCAGTGACGCCATGTCGGGCTTTGCCATGTCCAAGGCCGCCCTGACCGCCGCAGGCTACAACGTGCGTATCAACATCCACTCGCTGGAAGACAAATCCGCGGGCGACAGGATGCTGGCCGAACTGGTCGAGCATGAACAGGAAGCCGAAAAACTCGAAGCCGAAATCCGCCAGGTGATGAAGGAACGCGGCGGAATTTAACCATGGAGTCGACCAGCTTGCTGGTCGGATTTTCCCCCTAAAACTCGTCCAGCACCTTAACCCTATCAATCGCCTGCCCAAAGGCCAGCCCTTGTAGGGTTGGATCGCCTTGTTCGATGAACCACCTGTAGCTGCAATAGGGATAGTCCAGGGCATTTACTGCCAGACCGTGTTTTACAGGATTCATGTGAACGTAATGTAATCTTGCCAGGTAGGCTTTCTCGTAGGTCAGGCAGGTGTCCCAGTAATTGAACCACACCTGCCTGCCTGTGAGATTGTCCCAACGGTTGATCTCAATGGCTGTGATGGAATGCACCTGGCGGATCAATTTTTGCAGGGTTGCGGCCTCTGGTGGAGACTGGGCAACAAAGTGATAGTGGTTGTTCAATACCGCCCACGCTTCCAGGTTCCAACCCAGCAAGGCGGCGCGCTCGAACAGGATTTTTAGAAAAAAAGCTTTTCGCTGATCCTCTTCCAACAGGTTTTGCTTGTTTAAAATCGCTCCTGTGACCATATACATCGCATTCGGAACAAAATAATGCGGTGGATTATGCGGGTATGTCTTGTAGAGATCAGTCATCATCCAAGTATATATCATCTGCCTTGCTTGTTGTACCGTCCCGTCGGCAAGCCGACGGACTCCATACTTATCAAATCGGAGAATTCTCATGGGCCTGAAACCTGACCACTGGATCCGCAAGATGGCGCGCGAACACCGCATGATCGAACCGTTCGAAGACAAGCAGGTACGGGAGGGCGTCATCTCCTACGGCGTCTCGTCCTACGGCTACGATGTGCGCGTGGCGGACGAGTTCAAGATTTTTACCAACGTCTTCTCCGCCACGGTCGACCCGAAGAACTTCGACACCAAGTCGATGGTGGATTTCATCGGCGATGTGTGCATCGTCCCGCCCAATTCCTTCGCCCTGGCGCGCACCGTGGAATACTTTCGCATTCCGCGCAAGGTGTTGACGGTCTGCCTGGGAAAATCGACGTATGCGCGTTGCGGAATCATCGTGAATGTGACTCCCTTCGAGCCTGAATGGGAAGGCTATGTCACGCTTGAAATTTCCAATACCACGCCGCTGCCCGCCAAGATCTATGCCAACGAGGGCTTGGCGCAGGTGCTCTTTTTCGAAGCGGACGAGGAGTGTGAGATCTCATACGCCGATAAGAAGGGTAAGTACCAGAAGCAGCAGTCCATTGTGCTGCCAAAGTTGTAGGCTAGGAAAAAGGACTCGCCCGTTTTCACGGGCGAGTTTTTTTAAGCAAATGGCAGATCGCGTCACTTTGTTTATGCAGGCTTATAGGCCGTGATCTTGGCGCTGTAGACCGCCTTGTAGACCGCCTCGCGCGGATATTCGTTTACGTCCAGTTTCATCTCGTCCAGTGCGCCGTCCACGGTTTCCTTGTCGAAGAAGACGGGTGTGACCGAGACATTCGTGAAGCCGACCGCTTCCATCATGCCGATGTAGTCTTTGGCCTCGACCGCTCCCGCCACGCAGCCCGCCCAGGCGCTCAGGCTTTTCTTGACCTCTTCGGGCAGCGGGCCGTCGGTGACGATATCCGAGACGGCCAGCTTGCCGCCTGGCTTGAGCACGCGGAAGGCTTCGGCGAAGACTTTGCTTTTATCGGGCGAAAGGTTGATGACGCAGTTCGAGATGATCACATCCACGCTGGCCGAGTCGACGGGCATCTCTTCGATGAAGCCCTGGCGGAAGTCGACATTCTTGAGGTTCAGCCGCGCCGCGCTGGCTCGGGCGCGTTCGAGCATTTCGGGAGTCATGTCCACGCCTATGACGCGGCCCGTTTCGCCGACTTTCTGGGCGGCGAAAAAACAGTCGAGGCCCGCGCCCGATCCCAGGTCCAGGACGGTTTGTCCAGGCTGGAGCGAGGCCAGGGTGATCGGGTCGCCGCATCCGTAGCTGACAGTCGACTCGCCCGTGGGCAGGGTCGCGAGCAGGTCGGCGGGGTAGGGGGCGCTGTCGGTGGAGCAGCAGTCGGACGACGATCCGCAGCAGGAGGCGTTATTTTTGATCCGCTCGGCATAATGCTCGCGGACGACATCGTGGATGGGGGTGGGGGTTTGGGTCATTGGATTCTCCTTTTTCCGTCCTTGCGAGCCGCGGAGCGACGAAGCAATCTACTTCTCGCAACGACAATAAATAGATGTTTGTCTATGTATCTTTCCAAAAAATAGGGAGGGCAGGACGGAGCCTGCGCCTCCGCATTTACGGGTTGATGACCTTGAGCAGGTTTTCCGTGGTGGGCGTTTCGGGCGCGAACTGGATCATGATCTGCCCGCAGCACACGGCGATGTTTTCCTGGTTCAGGGTGTAGAAGGTTTGCTTGCCTTCCTCGCGCACGTTGACCAGGCCCGCTTCACGCAGGATGGCCAGGTGATGGGAGACCGTGGGCTGGGACACGTCCAACTGCTCGACGATCTCATTGACCGAAAGCGAGTTGCAACACACCAGCTTCATGATCTTCTGGCGGGTCTCGTCGGCGATGGCTTTGGCAAACAGGACAGGGTTGAATTTCATATCGATGACTTTCTATGTGAGATTATATCGAAATTTGTCTATTTGTCAAGGCTTGGATGCCATCTGAAAAGTCAGACTCTAAAGGTTTCTACCGTGAACCAGGATATTTTTTGGCAGGATACGCCCGTTGAAAATGCGTTGCTGATTGCTTTGGAAACCTTTAGGGTCTTCGCTTACGCCCACAACAACGTCAGGATGGCCGCCACAGCAGTGATGATCAGCGAGATGACGAAGGTCACGCGCAGGACGCCCGCCTCCTCGCCGATGCGGTCGATGGACGCGGCGGCATTCTGCAGCTTGGCAGGTGAGATGACGCTGGCCAGCCCGCCGCCGATGCCACTGGCCGCAGCGATGACCAGACCAAACGCGCCGATCTTTTCTGCGATGGAGAGATGCAGGGCGGTAAACATCGCAATGGATGAAGTCTCCGAGCCGCTGACGAATCCGCCCAGCAGGCCGAGGAATGGGGCGATCAGCGGGTAGGCCTGGCCGAACAGGGCGGTGGACGCGTCCGCCAGCACCACGACCATGTTGTTTTGCGGGTCGGCCAGCGTCCAGTCCAGGCCCTTGCCCGAGTGGTTGATGATGTAGGCGATGGCGAAGAAGACCGCCGAAGCCAGCATCGGACGCGGGGCGCGCTTGATCCACTTTTGCACGGAGGTGTTCCACTGTGCGCGCGTCGTCTTCAGGAACGGCAGCGACAGCACCACGCTGACCAGGATCCAGAAATAGGCCTGCCAGAACAATCTCACTTTTTCAGGCGCGCCAGGGATGACCTCCACGGGCATGGCCCAGGTGGTGAAGGTCAGATCGAAGAAGGGCAGGAAGGGCGCGTTGACGATCACCGCGAAGCCCGTCAGAATCAGCCAGGGGGAGACGGCGCGCCAGAACGAGATGCGCGCCACCGCCTGTCGATCCGACTCGTTTTGGACGCTTTTATCCCATAACGGCTTGCGCGTAGCCAGAAGATACAAGAGCATGACCAGGATGACGCCCAAACCCGCGGCGACACCCGTCAGCGTGACCATGCCGATGGCGTTCATGCCGATGGCGACAAAACCAGCCGTCAGCCCAGAGAGCAGCGCGGGCAACAGTCCACGCCGCAGCATGCTCCAGCCGCCGACGAGCCACAGCATCCCCAGCGCGATGCACGAGCTGATGACGGGCATGTAGCGCGCAAAGTAGCCGCCGACCACATCCACGGGTTGGCCGACGAAATTGGCGAAGACCACCACAGGGATGCCCAGCAGGGCG
>JBMOMS010000200.1:0-50796 GCA_049324895.1 Chloroflexota bacterium | reverse complement strand
GACAAGCCGAAAGAGATTTAACCACGGAGAACACACGCGTGCCTGCGCACGGTGCAGGCAGAGATCACTGAGAAAACCTTTAAAAAAACTCCGTGTACTCTGTGTTCTCTGTGGTAAGGATTTTCTTGCTTTTTGCCTGCACAGGGCCGCAGGCACTTGTGTACAAGGATTTAACTTCTAAGTTCCTAATTTCGTGGGGCGGATTGGCAAACCGCCTACCATATCTGGCGATCGCAGCAAGTTTCTGGCTATATCTGGCATTGCGGGATGCCATCCCGCACCACAATTTGTAACCTTTTCAAAATTGGCGAAGGTATTGCTACAACATGTCGCCGCTATCCGGGTCGATATTCATCCGCTGAAAAATAACACTGGCCGGGTTGCAAACCCAGCCAGTGTTTTACGGTCATTCATGCCCGGTCGTCCCGGGTGGGCGGCCTACTGATACACAATCGGCTCGATGCTCCAGGTCTCTTCACCGAGCACGATGCGCAGGCGGTTGAGCAGGTCGGCGCAGATGCGCGTGGTGTCGCTGGGGAAATCGATCAGGTGGCCCTTGCCCGCCTCGAAGATTTGCAGCGAGAAGCGATCCTTGCCGTGGAAGGAGATCAGCGTGCCATACACCACCTTGATGCGGCGGCGGTCAAGGTCCCGATCACCGGTGGGACGCAGGGTGAGGATGATCTGCTGCGGCGCGTGCTCGGCCTCCTCCTTTTGCGCGGGAGGAGCGGGGACGTGCGGGATGCGCGGCACGGCAGGCGGCGGGACGGGCGTCGGCTCGACGGGGGCGACGGCCACCCCCTCCCTGCCTGGACCTGGGGCTGATTCCGTCATGGGTTCGTCAGCCTCCGCCTCGGCGGCGGGGCTGGCCTCCAGGCGCGGCGGCGTGACGGGGATCTTGGGCGAGGCCCGCTTCGGCTCGGGCCGCGCGGCAATCTCGGCCGTCTCGAAGGAGGGCTGCCATTCCATCTCCCAGCCGGTAGGGAAGTTGTCGGGCGGCGGCGGCATATCGTCGTCCCAGTCCGAGTGAGGCGGAATGGCATCCCGCCCAGCAACATATACAGGCGCAGGTTCGCCGACCTTCTTGGCGGGCGCTGGAATTGGCTTGGCCGACGGGGGAGGCGGGGTCGGCTGGGGGGCCGCAGCGGCTGGTTTAACGGGGGCAGGCTTGGGGGCGGGGGGCGGGGCCGCATTGGGCCGTCGCGGAGATTCTTCCTCGCTGCGCGGTTTCAACGTCACAGGCGCGGACGGTTCCGCATCCACAGAAGTGAGATATTTGAATTCGGTCTTGATCGCATCCACCAGAATCTTGGGCGGCGTGGCTTGCGCATCCACCTTGCCCTCAGCCAGGATGACCTTGCCTGTTTCGAGCACAGGCTGGAACTGCGTCCAGGTCTTGGGGAAGAGCACCAGTTCGATGCTGCCCTGGATGTCTTCGATGGTGACGAAGCCCATCGGCTTGCCCTGCTTGGTGACGTAGGGCCGCACGACCGTAATCAACCCGGCTACGCGCACCTTCTCCTCGTGCTGGGCTTCGGGCAGTTGGGCCGAGAAATACGAGACCAGTTGCGCAAGCGTGGTTTGGTATTCTGAGAGCGGATGATCCGAGATGTACAGGCCGATCAGGTCGCGTTCCCAGTTGAGCATCTCGCGTTTCTCGACCTTGGAGGTCTTGACCAGGCGGATCTCGTCGGCCACGCCGGTCGAGCCGCCGAAGAGCGACATCTGGCCCGCGTCGGCGGCGCGGAAATGGCTGGCGCTGGAGGCAGTGAGGGTGTCGAGCGAGTCAAGCAGAGCGATGCGGTCGCCAAACGAATCCAATGCGCCGACCTTGATGAGGCTTTCCAGGGCGCGCTTGCCCACGGAGCGCAAATCCACGCGGCGGGCAAAGTCGTTCAGGTCGGTGAAGCGAGCCTGCTTGCGCGCTTCGATGATGGGGGTGACGGCGTTCTCGCCGACGTTCTTGACCGCGCCAAAGCCGAAGCGGATGGAGGGCTTGCCTTCGCTGTCGATGGGGTCCTCGATGGCGAAGTCCCATTCCGAGGCGTTCACGTCGGGGGCCAGCACGGGCACGCCCATGGCGCGCGCGTCGGCGATGTAGAGCGCCACCTTGTCGGTCTCGGTGCGCGTGACCGACATGAGCGCGCTCATGTACTCGGCGGGATAATGTGACTTGAGGTAGGCGGTCTGCACGGCGATGACGCCGTAATCAGCGGCATGACTGTTATGCACCAGGATGTCATTGGCGATGAAGTTATGGACTTCACCGATCTCCAGGTCATAGGTCTGCTTTTCGCCGATGTATTCGATGCTGACAATACGGTCCCAGTACAGGTCGCTCTCGGCGTAGCGTTTGAGATTCGGGTCATCGAAGAAGGCGCCGACCCGCTGCAGGGTGGCCCGCCCAAAGCCCACCTTGCCGGCAGAATTAGTCGGGGAAAACTCGCGGGGGGCAATGCCTGTCTGTGCAGTAATCTCGCCCCAGGTCAAATGAGAGGCGTCCTTGGCGGCGCGCACATATTCCTTGACCGCGGCCGGCACGATGTCCTTGGTACCCAGTGCGGCGGTTGTGGGCTGGCTGCATAGCTGGTCGAGCAGGGAGCGCCGCCTGTCGCTGACGAAGTGACTGCCGATGGCCGCGCGGAAAGAGATGAAATTCGCATATCCCGTCACAAAGACCTGGTAGCCAACGCGGCCTTCCTTGTAAGGAAACTCCACGGTGCGGACGCGGCTGATGATGCCCAGCCTGAGCAGCAGGTGCTGGAGTTGCCCGGCCATGCGCCTGGATGAGGTTGCATAGAACAGGCTGCGCCCGCGTTCATCGATGTGACCGTCGCCTTCCCACATGCGGCTGATAAGCAGGCCGATCTGTCGGTTGGACAGTTCAAAAACAGGTGATGGAATTTCCTTGTTGCGGGCATTCCTACCCAGCAGGCCGAGTTCGCCCATCCAGGTGAAAAGGCCGGGCGCGCGCCTGCGGTTGGCGCGGGCCGCATACACAGAATAGGTATCCTTGTGCATGGCGATGGTGCAGCGTACATTGTCGAAGGCATCCGCCGCAGCGACGAAGTCATCCACCTGTTCCTGCGACTGGCTGTAAAAATAAACGGAATGCGGGTGGCAAAGGTTGCCTTCCGCCAGCAGATGACCCAGGGCGATGACCTGATGCTCGGGCCACTCCCCCCGTCCTTCCACAGGGATTCGGCGCGGGACGGCGATCAGGGCGTCCGCTTCCAATTCCTCCAACGGCCGCCAACCCTGGTAAGTATAAAAGGGGTGGTTGCCCGTTGCCTCGATGCTGCGTCCCAGAGCTGTGGTCAGCCGAAAAACAGGCTTGACGCCATTGTTCATCACGGCGGCAACTTTTCCATGCACAAGTTTCAGCGAGGAGGTATCGCAGGAGACCGTCTCGTCAAGGCTCGCTTTGCCTATGTACAAGTCTTCGATCCTGACCAGGCGGCCCGTGGCGGCGTCCACCACCTCCACGTCGCCCGGCAGGCATTTGTTGAAGCCATAACGCGCAAATTCTTCCCAGTCCGAGAAGATCAATTCAGCGGTCCCGCCTTCCATGCCCTTGCGGCTGGCGCCTTCCACGAATTTGTGGCGGTGCTTTTGGATCTTGTCTGCGATCTTCTTCGAGATGGCCTTGCGCAGGTCATCGGCCTCGGATTGGGTGTAGCCCGCCAGTTGCACGGCGGCATTCATCAGTTGTTCCTGGTAGACGGGGATGCCGTAGGTATCCTGGAAGATGGGCCTGAGCAACTCGTGGCGGTATTCCACCTCGGCCTCGCCGTGCATGCGCGCGATGTAATCGGGGATGAAGGCCATCGGGCCTGGACGATAGAGCGCCACCATGGCGATGACGTTGTCCAGCGTCTGCGGCTTCATCTGGACCAGCCAGCGGGTCATTCCTCCCCCCTCCAGTTGGAACACGCCCAGGGTGTGTCCCACGCCCATCAGGTCGAAGGCCTTGGGATCGTCGAGCGGGATATTGGTCAGGTCCAGGCGGATGCCGTGGCGCTTCTCGATCATGTCGCAGGCGCGCGCCATGACGGAGAGGGTCGCCAAACCGAGGAAGTCGACCTTCAACATGCCCAGCGAGTCGAGGATGCCCATTTCGAACTGCGTCACCGACTTGACGGCGGTGTCCTCCGAACCGGAAGTGGGCCGGTGCAGCGGCAGGTACTCGACCAGCGGCTTGTCGGCGATGACCACGCCCGCGGCGTGCGTGCCCGCATTGCGGACCGTGCCTTCCATCTTGGCGGCGGTGTCCACCAATTCACGCATCTGCGGCGAGGACTCGTAGATCTTCTTGAAGTCTGGCACAGCCAGCGCGTCTTCCATGGTGACGGTCTTGCCCGAGATGAAGGGCACCAGTTTGGCGACTCGGTCCACTTCGGGCAGGGGGATCTCCATCACACGGGCCACGTCGCGCAGGGCGGCCTTGGTGCCCATCGTGCCAAAGGTGATGATCTGCGCCACCTTGTCGTTGCCGTATTTGCGCGCGCAGTATTCGAGCATCTCCGAGCGGCGGTCGTCGCGGAAGTCCAGGTCGATGTCGGGCATGGAGATGCGGCCCGGGTTGAGGAAGCGTTCGAAGATCAGGTCGTGTTCGAGCGGGTCGACCAGGGTGATTTCCAGGGCGTAGGCCACGATGGAGCCGGCCGCCGATCCGCGCGCGTTGAACCAGATATTGTTCTCGCCGGCATGGCGGCACAGGTCCCACACGATCAGGAAGTAGGCATCGAAGCCCATGGTGTGGATGACACCCAACTCGTAGTTGAGACGGTCGAGCACGCGCGCGCTGGTCGCATCCTCGTGGTAACGCTTTTGCAGCCCGCGCTCGCACAGGTGACGCAGGTAGGTCTCGGCAGTATAACCCTCGGGAACGGGGAACTCGGGCAGGTGATAACCCTTGAACGACAGGTCCACGTTGCAGCGCTCGGCAATCAGCAGGGTATTGCTGAGCGACTCGGGCACCTCGGCGAACAGGGTCGACATCTCCTGCGGCGTGCGCAGGTAGTACGAGTCGTCCGTCATCCTCATGCGGTCAGGGTCGTTGAGTGTGGCATTGGTCTGGATGGCCAACAGCACGTCCTGCAGGCGCGAGTCAGATTGGTTGATGTAGTGGACGTCGTTGGTGGCGATGTAGCGCGACTCGTAGCGCACGCCCAGTTCGAGCAGGCGGCGGTTGAGGTCGGTGATTTCCTTGATGTTGTGGTGCTGCAACTCGACGAAGAAGCGGTCCTTGCCAAACACGTCGTAGTACCAGTTCATGCGCCGCACGGCTTCCTGCGGATTCTCTTCCAGCAGGGCGCGCGGAATTTCAGCGGACATGCAGCCCGAGGTGCAGATCAGCCCTTCCGAGTGGGCGGCCAGGAAGTCATGGTCGATGCGCGGATAATAATAGAAGCCGTTGAGCTGCGCCGCGGAGGCGATCTGGAGCAGGTTGCGGTAGCCGACTTCGTTCTCGGCCAGCAGCAGCAAATGGAAGGATTTCTTATCCAGCTTGGGGTCGCGGTCAGTCATGCCGCGCGCCGCCATGTAGGCCTCCAGCCCGATGATGGGCTTGACCCCCACGGAAGTGGCGGCATTGTAGAAGTCGATCACCCCGAACATCGTGCCGTGGTCGGTGATGGCCACGGCAGGCATGTCCATTTCCTTGACGCGTTTGACCAGCTTCTTGATATTCGAGAAGCCATCAAGCAGCGAGTATTCGGTGTGGACGTGCAGGTGGGCGAAGGACATGGGCTAAAAGATTATAGCACGCATGTTCAATGATAAAGCCGACGGTTTACTTAAAAAATCACGCTGTGCATTCATGTCCTGCCCCGGCGCGCCTGGTAAACGGACCAGGCGGCCAAGAGGGTGACAGCCAACAGGAAGAAGGCCAGTCCCACAGTCCGCTGGGTGAGCAGGGATGAGTATGCGTAAAAAAAGGCCGCCCACAGCGGGCCAAGAAGGATAAAAACAAAGAAGATTGCCCCGTGGGATAGTTTCAAATCCTGGAAAGCGCGCAGAATATTGTATGGGACCAGGCGGGCGCCGGCGTAGGCCAGCCCAAGCGGCGGGAGGACAGCCAGCCATTCCGCCCACTTCATCGAAGGGATGCCCAGGTTATATCCCAATAATGCAATTACGAAGGCCAGGAAATATCCAACGTGGAAGCCAATGCCTGCACCCTGGTGTGTGTACAGGCGAAGATTCCAGCCATTTCCCAGGCCCCGTTCGGCCCAGAACGGATTCTCCCGTGTACGGGTCTGAGCGGCGACCCAGGCGGGCAGGATGAGTGAGCCAACGGCGTACCACGTCACAGCCCATATTGCATCCTGTCTTGTGACGAACGGCCAGCGCAGGGAGGGGGCAAGCAAGGCCCAGGCCAGCAACCAGGTCCAAATCCAAAACAGGCTGGACAAGAGATTGGATGGCGTGATGCGGCCAGTGCTTCGATTCAACAGGGCAACCAGGATGCGCGGCCAGGCGGGTGGAGGGCCCTCCTGCGCCTGCTGAAGGAGTGACTGCATCTCATCGTTGGGGATGGAGAATAATCCTGCCCAGCCCGGTGCGGCAGGCGGGGAATCTGCACCCGCGCACGGATTGGGCAGGGGATTTAATTTTGGAAAAACCAATTCCTGTTCGCGCGCGTCCAATGCGCGGTAATTACCCGCTTCGAGCAAGTTGTTTGCCTCTCTTGGAGAAGCGACCCCACATACCTGGTGCAATACCCTGACCAGGTTGACGAGCACCAGGCGGTTGTCTGCATGGATCCTGCTGACGCCGCGTTCCCAATCGCTGACTGCCGCCCCACTGAAGCCGCGGTCGCCCAGCGCCTCGCCAAGCAGCCTACCCAATTGTTCCTGGGTCAGGCCGCCCTTCTTGCGGCAGGTGCGCAGTCGTTTGCCAAATTCTGTCATCGTTTTCCAATTTCAAGCGACACTTGAACAAATTCAAGTTATTCCCGATGGATTTCCCACCGTGATGGTTTTAAGATCGGCGTGTATGTGAAAGTCTCCGCACCTTGACAACTGAATCGAATTACGAAGACGCCTTCCAGTAAATTGCGACCCGCGTGCCTTTTTTGGGCGAGGAGTCTATGCGCACTTCGGCACCAATCAACTGGGCGCGTTCCAGCATCCCCGCCAGGCCATAGTGCTTGCGGGACGCCAGGCTCAGTGGCTGGGTCGCGCTTGCGGCATCGAAGCCCCGTCCATTATCCTCGACCACCAGGTTGATGGAGGTTTCATCCAAACGTCCCAGGATGTTGACCCGCCCAGCCTGACCGTGGCGGATGGAATTTTCACAGGCTTCCTGCACCATGCGGTAAATGTAATGCTCAACATTCTGCGGGTAATGCTGGTCGTCTTCGCCGTCAACAGCCACGTTGATCTGCACCAGGTCGTTGTGGATTTCGGACAGGTGATCGGCCAGTTCGGCTAGGGCGGGCTTGAACCCGTAATTCAACATGGGCGGGCGCAGGTCGGTGACGATCTCGCGCACGCGCTGGACCAGGGTGCCATAGGCAGCTTGAAATTTGGGTGTCCTGGCCGCCGGGTCGAGGAACATCATCAGGGCCGCCAGTTCGTTCAGCACACTATCGTGCAAATCCTGGGCCAGGCGCAGGCGTTCCTGTTCGTAGCGATTTACATTGGCCAGGTTCATGGCTTTGACCTGTTCGCTTTGCTGGATGTGACTCAAGGCGATGGCGGTCTGACTGGCCAGCGATTGGATGATGGGCAGGTCCGCCTGCGGGTACAGGTCATCGGGGTCGCGCCGCCCAAACAGCCACAACCCCACGATGCCCGACTCCACTTTGAGCGGCAGGATCAGGCGAAGCCAGTCCAGCGGGCTGCCGCCGCCCGTAGAGGGAGGCAGCAGCCGATAGTCGCGATGCGCATCGAGCAAGGCCAGGGATTCGTCCGCCTTGAGGCGATCCACGTCCACTTCCTGCGAGGCCAGCGTGACGTATTCAGTGCCTTCTTTTGCAAGCAGGGCATATTGTCGAACCTGCAAACTGTTGAAAACATCCTGTTCCAGGAGCTTCACCAGGTCGGCCTGGGTCATGCAGGAGGGGATGCGGGTGGAATACACCTCCAGGATCTTTTGATAGGGCAGGGTGATGCCCAGGAAGCGTCGTTCAATAAACTCCTGAAAGCGGGGAAAAAAGTAGATTGTCAGGAGGGCAGTGACCAGGGAAAAAAACAGGGCAATCACGGCTTCCAATTCCTGGGAGGGCCAATCCATGTTCATAATCAGTAGCGCAACGAACGGGAGGACGGACACGAGCAGGAACAGATACGCCATCGCAGACACGGCGCGGCTGGCCCGTAACTCCAATTGGCCCATGCGGCGGCGGTTGATGACATAAACGTAGATGCCCGGTACAAGAGCCAGGGGAAAGATGGATAACGGCGCGGCGGCGGGTATGATCTTACTACTCAACCCGGCCAAGCTGAAAAGAATGATGGGCAGCAGGGCAAACAGCAGCACAGTTGCCGGCAAGCGAATGTCACTGCGTCCACTGGGTTGTCGGATGTAGTGGATGACCAGCAAGACCGCAGATCCGAGGAAGGCCAACAGCAATCCCAGGAAATAAGGCAAGAGGGAGGGGATAGGAAGAACCTCCAGCGCCGCCAGGACGCCGAAAATGAGGTACAGGCCCTTCCAGAGCCATGAGGGCAGGGGGCGCAGGGGGGTTGGGAAAATCCAATGCAGGTGGAGGAAGACTGGCGTCAATAACCATACAGTTACCCGCATCCAGACCAGGCTGCCCAGGACATGGAACGAGGATACATTTCCAAATGAGATGAAGACAGCCAACAGGTAATTGAACGCCACCAGCAGCCTCCAGGCCAGGTCGCGCGGCTGAATGTGGCGATGCGTCAGGAAGCCGAAGAACCAGAAGGGGAAGGCCAACCACCAGGTGCTGAAGAAGCGGCTTGTGAACTCGCCCGCATTGAAGCCGGGCAGATGCCACTGCAAATCGATCTTACTGCCCGCCCTTATGATGGTCATCTCGTATACCTCGGCGTCCTCGAAGATCACCAGGTACTTATTGTGTAAGTAATCTTTCCATGATACCCCATTGACCGTGTTGATCACATCATCCTTTTTCAGCGCAGTTTCTGATTCAACATACGTCTCGATGATTGTCCCACTGGATGGCTCGAAATAGAAACCAATATAGGGAACCATTCCCAGCAGGGCATACACGCCAACCAGCAGCGATAGAAAGACAAAGGAAGTGACCAACGTATCGATCCAAGTCCAGGATTGCGGGGCGCGGTTTTTCATGACGTTGTTCTCTCGATCAAAATGAAATTTTACGAAAGGAGGTGGTCGAATTATAGCGTAAAACCATCCGCTTCCCTGCTGTTTCGTTTTTCAAATCCCATTCGTTCCAAACAAGGAGTATGCCATGCAAACGTTCCACGACCGTCTGTTCCACGCCCGGGGCGCATCTGCCCTGTTGGCCCTGACCCGCCTCAGCCGCGCCCAGGTTCTGGAAGCCACCCGCAGCCTGACCTGGATGCTCTGGGGTCCATCCTGATTGCATCGACGGCCCCCGGAGACGCAGGTCTCCGGGGGCCGTCCCTGGGAGGTGAACATGTATACTACCCTTGCCAGTCTATTCCCGACCCTGGCCCCGTTCGACGAGTGGCGCGAGGCCCAGTCCATATTCAACCGGGCGGCAACAGCCAGCCCCTCTCACTGGATGCTGCCCATCCGTGCCTGTGAGGCAGTTGGCGGCGCCCCAGAGTCTGCCGCACAATCTGCCCTGGCGGTGGCCTGCGCCCACATCTCCATCCTGCTGGTCGACGACATGCTGGACTCGGACCCGCGCGGGGAATACCAATGCCTGGGAATGCCTGCGGCTGCAAACCTTGCCAGCGCCTTCCAGTCGGCATCCCTGTCTGCCCTGTCGCTTGGGATTCGGGATGCCTCCCGCCGCCAGGCAGCCCTGGATGCCTTCAACCACATGTACCTGCTCACGGCCTACGGACAATTCCTGGATGCACAGGCGCCGTCCGACGAGGAGGCCTACTGGCAGGTGGTGCGCGCCAAGAGTGCGCCCTTCTTCGGGTCCGTTTTCCAGGTGGGAGCATTAGCGGGAGGCGCAGCGCTGGAAACAGCCCGTCGGCTGAATATCCTGGGCCGCCTGTACGGGGAGATGATTCAGGTGCATGATGACTTGCACGACGTCATGGAGAGCCCCGCCAATCCCGATTGGTTGCAGGGACGCAGGCCGCTGCCAATCCTGTTCGCCACCCTGGTCAGTCACCCGCAACAGGCGCGCTTCCTGGAGCTGACCAGCCACATCGGCGAAGCGGGCGCGCTGGAAGAAGCCCAGGACATCCTGTTCCAATGCGGGGCGGTCAGTTATTGCGTGGAGCAGCTCCTGCAAAAACACCAGGCAGCGCAAGCTCTCCTGGATGGATTATCGCTCGCGCAGCCGGCTGCGCTGGCCGAATTGGTGGAAGCCGTCATCGCGCCTGTCCGGGGGCTGTTGGAAACGGTGCAGTGAGCCCCTACAAAACGCAAAGAGTCGGTCGAAACCGACTCTTTGCGCCGCAGCAGGGGGGCTATCCCGCCTGCGGGTATTTCTTTTTGGAGGGAGCGGTGGGTGGGGAGAGGGGCGGCAGGTCAAAGGGCAGGAGACCCAATGCTCGGCCCTTCTCGATGGCGGCCGCGCGGTTATTGACTTCCAACTTAAGGTAGGCTCCCGAAAGCAGGTTGCGCACGGTGGCATGCTTGACTTCCATCTTCAGGGCAATGTCCCAGGTGGTGCTGTTGGGGTAGGCCGCAGAAAGGGACAGCGCCTCCAACTGGCGCGGGGAAAGTTTGACCTCATTGGCTTCGCCCCCCCTGAGCAGCGCCTGGTTGACCTCCGCGCTCATGTAAATGCCTCCGCGCGCGATGGATACGATGATGTTGCCCAGTTCCAGGATGGCATTGCTGTCGTCCTTGAGGATGTAGCCAGTGGCCCCGGCTTCCAGCGCGTTGCGTACCAGGCTGCGTTCCTTGCGCATGCTGATGACCAGGATGACCAGCTGTGGGTAGCGTTGGAGCAACTCCGGGATGACGCGCAGGGTCGGGTATGGGGTTGGGTCGCTTCGGGAGGTGGGCAGGTTAAGATCCAGGATGAGGACATCGGTGGGATGGGTCTTCAAGCCGGGTTCGATCTCATCCCCATACATACAGGCCGCCGCCACCTCCACCTGGGGATGGCCCTGCAGCCGAAACATGTAACCATCTATGATGCCTTGATGGTCGTCGACGATTGTCACTTTTATTTTTTCTGAAACCATGACCCGCTCCTTCCAAATGTTAACCATGTTCAAGGGTAACAAAAAAGGCCGTTCCCCGCAAGGGTGAAGCGCCATACAAATGTCTATGCCGCGACAGTCGGCTGTCTATTTTGTTTTTTTTCTTTCTTTGTACAATGACATTGTTTCATTTGATGGAATTATGGGGCGTGGCGGACGGGGGCGGCAAGGGGGGATGGCAATGATAATACGGGGGCGGAAGGGGGCAGGATTTGTAAAAGCGGGTGCATCGTTGCACCCGCTTTTTCTTATATTCCTCCAACCTCGCCATGCTATAATTCCGCCCCGAAAGGTTCAGGAATGTTAAAAAACTTCGTAAAACTCTTCAGTGGCGACCCCACAAAAAAGACGGTCCAGAAGACCAATACCCTGGTGGAGCAGGTCAACGCGCTCGAAGCCCAATTCGAGGCGTTGTCAGATGACGCCCTGCGCGCCATGACCGATGAATTCCGCACACGCATGAAGCAGTCGATGGGCAACCTGGATGGGCTGGATGAAAAGACCCAACGCAAGGCGGAACAGGAGGCCCTCGACGAAATCATGCCCGAGGCCTTTGCCGCCGTGCGCGAAGCCTCCAAACGCACCATCGGCCTGCGTCATTACGACGTGCAGTTGATCGGCGGTTCGGTGCTGCACCGCGGCGAGATCGCCGAGATGCGCACGGGCGAAGGCAAGACCCTCGTGGCCACCCTGCCCGTGTACCTGAACGCCCTCATGGGGCGCGGTGTACACCTGATCACGGTCAACGATTACCTGGCGCGGCGCGATGCGCGCTGGATGGCGCCGGTCTACCAGATGCTGGGACTGTCGGTGGGCGTGCTGCAAATGGCCGCCGCCACCGAAAACGGCAAGAAGGCCTTCCTCGTGGATTTCGAACGCGAGTCGCCGCACGAGGACCAGAATCACCTGCGCCTGGTCGACCGCGCGGAAGCCTATGCCGCTGACATCACCTACGGCACCAACTCCGAGTTCGGCTTCGACTACCTGCGCGACAACATGACCATGCGCCTGGACGACCGCGTTCAGACCCGCCCAGAGCAGGGTCGAAGGGGCGGGCATTACTTTGCCATCATCGACGAAGTGGACAACGTGCTGGTCGACGAGGCCCGCACGCCGCTCATCATCTCCGGCCCGGCCTCCGGCGACCTGGAATGGTACGGCAAGATGGCGCAAGTCGTGCGCCAGGTGCGGCCCGAACACGTGGAGGTCAACGAGAAGGACCACAACGTCACCCTGAACGAAGTCGGCCTGGCCTACGTGGAGCAGTTGATCGGCCAGCCCCTGCTCGACCCGGACCGCCCCGAGGACCTGACCCCCGAACAGGCGCGCCTGACCGGCTACCTCGAACAGGCCTTGCGCGCGCAATTCCTCTTCCACCGCAACAAGGAATACCTGGTACAGGGCGGCAAGGTCGTCATCGTGGATGAGTTCACGGGCCGCCTCATGCCCGGACGCCGCTGGAGCGACGGCCTGCACCAGGCCGTGGAAGCCAAGGAGGGCGTCAAGGTCGAGCCGGAGAACGTCACCTACGCCACCATCACCCTGCAAAACTACTTCCGCATGTACAAGAAGCTGGCGGGCATGACCGGCACGGCCCTGACCGAGGCGGAGGAATTCGACAAGATCTACAAACTGGAAGTCTCGCCCATTCCAACCAACCTCGAATACCAGGCCCTGCGGACGAACGCCACCCTGGTCGAGAAGAAGGCCAGGGACGAGGAAGGCTACCAGTACACCTATTACGAACCGTCCAACGGAAGCGGCAGAATCTTCTACCGCCGCAAGGACTACCCGGACGTGATCTACCGCACCGTGGAAATGAAGCTGCGCGCCATCGTGCAGGACGTGCTGCGCTGCCACGTGATGGGACGCCCGGTCCTGCTGGGCACCACCTCGGTCGAGGCCTCGGAGCGCATCTCGCGGCGCATGGGCGCGGAAGCGGTGCGCCGCCTGGCCCAGGTGCTGCTGGTTCGCCACGCCTGGCTGGAGGCCAACCGCCGCGAAGAGGACGGCCGCCTGATCCCCGAGCTGGTGCCGTTCAACGCCCCGCTCGAAACGCTGAAACCCGACGAGCTGCGCAAGTTCGCCCAGCCGCACGGCATGACCGGCATCAACCCCGAAGACCCCTCCAACCTGTCCACCCTGTGTGAGCTTCTGAGACTCCATCCCAAGGATGAAGAACGGCTCAAGGCGGCGATGCAGGCTGGCATTCCACACCAGGTCTTGAATGCCCGCAAACACACGGAAGAGTCGCAGATCATCGCCGGGGCGGGCGCCTTTGGCGCCGTGACGATTGCCACCAACATGGCCGGCCGCGGCGTGGACATCAAGCTGGGCGGCGAGCTGGCCGAAGAGGTCATCTCGGCGGTCAACCGCGTGCTGCGCCGGGCGGGACATGCCGACCCCTACGATATGACCCTGGAAGAGCGCCGCCAGGCCCTGCTCAAGGTCGACCCATCGCTGTATGGCATCTATGACGCCGAGGTCAAGCTCTTCCTGCAATATTTCGTGGACATGGAATCGGTCAAGGCTCTGGGCGGCCTGCACGTAATCGGCTCCGAGCGCCACGAGGCGCGCCGCATCGACAATCAGTTGCGCGGCCGCGCCGCCCGCCAGGGCGACCCAGGCTCCTCGCGCTTCTACCTCTCGCTCGAAGACGACCTGATGCGCATCCAGGGCGGCTCGCAGGTCAGCGGCCTGATGGAGCGCCTCAAGGTCGACGACACGCTGCCGCTCGAAGTCGGGCTGGTCGGCAATGTCATCGAACAATCCCAGCACCGCATCGAAGGCGCGAACTTCGACGTGCGCAAGCACCTGCTCGAATACGACGACGTGCTCAACAAGCAGCGCCTGCAAATCTACAGCCAGCGCGACCGCATTTTCGTCAAGGAGGATTTGCGCGACGACGTGGTCGAGATGCTGGAAGCCGAAGTGGAAAAGCGCGTACAGGCCGGCATGAAGGACGAGGACGGTCCGTGGAAACTGGTGGCCTGGCTCGAACAAATCCAGCCGACCTTCCCCTCGGATGGAAAACTCTTCCCGAGCTTCGGCCTGTCGCTGGTCTTGAAGGAATTGCGCGCTTCGGGGGCCGACCTGCCCGAGGCGGTGCGCAGCATCGTGCGCCGCGCAGTGGAGGCGGAGGAAGTGCATACCCTGCGCGCCATCGAGACCTCCATCGAGAAGACCGGGGAGAATCTCGCTGCGCAGCTCTCGGAGCGCGAGGACGCCATCGATGCCTACTTCCAGGGCCTGAGTGACCTGGAGGAAAGGCCGCGCCCGCAAAAGATGCTCGAAGAATTGGGCGGCCTGGCGCGTGTTCAATTCAAGCTCCCCAACGTGATGATGCAGGCCATGGGAGAAAACCCGCCCAGCGTCCTGGAGGATATCAAGGATATCGTCGCCTCGCAGTTGACGGTTCTGTACGCCGGGCGGCTGGCGATGAACATCGAAAACCGCCTGGGCGAATCGCTGGGCCTCAAGAGCGAGGACAAGCCCTGGGATGAACTGGCGGACCAGATCCTGAAGGCTTCCCAGTCGGCGCTCGACCGCCAGCGCGAACGCCTGGTCGGCCCGAACGGGCAGATCCTGCGCGACGTGCAGACGCTATTGGCCAGCATCGAGGAGGGCGACCGCGACACCGCCGACCTGCGCCTGCTGCTTGCGCTCACACAGGTGGCGCGCACGGCCTTCGACCAGCGCACACACCGCCAGGTCAAGCAGGTGGTCAACCGCTTCACATACGTCTACCTGGCCGCGCAACTGCTGGACGGCTACGCAGCCGATGACCTGACCGACGAAGTCCTGGCGCACCTCGAACAGGCCGAACAGGCCCAACAGCTGGCCTGGGGCGAGGGCGAGTTCCGCCGCCTGGAGGCCAACGCCCAGCGTCTGGCTGATTTCGGTCCCGCGGCGCGCAACGTCTTCGGCGAGGGGCGGCTCAACGAAACGGCGGCAGGCCTCGGTACAGAGGATCGCCGCAGGCTGGTCGACGAGATCGGTCACTACGTCCTCAACCAGGTTCACCGCCAGTTGCTGCTGGGGTCGATCACCGACCTGTGGGTCGACTACCTGACGCGCATCGAGGCGCTGCGCATCTCCATCGGCCTGGAGGCCTATGCCCAGCGCGATCCGCTGGTACAATACAAGAGCAAGGCCTCGGAGCTGTACCAGCAATTGCTTTCCGATATTCGCAGCCAGGTGGCGGGACGCATCTTCACCGTCCAGCCGCGCCGCATTCAGATCGCGCCCGTGGAAGTGGAAGCGGACGCACCCGCGGGAGGCGGGGAAAGCGACGAGGCTGTCGATGGCGGCAGGAAGCGCAGACGCCGCCGCTGAGGCCCGCAGACGAGGTTTATGGTGGTTCAATCCGATACCGCTCCTTTTAATATTTATCACGTCCTGCCAAAGGTGGAGTTGCACCGCCACCTGGAAGGTTCCCTGCGCCTGGATACCATGCTCGACATCGCGCGCGCGCACGGCATCACCATTCCCGCCAGTATGCTGCGCCTGAGCGGCCTGGTGCAGGTGCAGGACCAGGACCCGCAGACCTTCAGCAACTTCCTCGAAAAATTCAAGACCCTGCGCCTGTTCTACCGCTCGCCGGATGCGATCCATCGCATCACGCGCGAGGCGGTGGAGGATGCCGCGCGGGATAACGTGCATTACATGGAACTGCGTTTTACGCCCGTGGCGCTCAGCCGCGCGGAGGGCTTTCCGCTGCACGAGGTGATGGACTGGGTCATCGACAGCGCCCGACAGGCGGCGCAGGAGTTCGACATTCAAGTCGGGCTGATCGCTTCGGTCAACCGCCATGAAAGCCCCGAACTGGCCGAGCAGGTGGCCTGGCTGGCGGCCGGGCGCATCGAACGCGGAGTGGTGGGCCTCGACCTGGCCGGCAACGAGGCGGAATTTCCGTCCAGCCCGTTCGTGGGCATCTTCAAGGAGGCGCGCCAGGCCGGGCTGCACATCACCATTCATGCGGGGGAATGGGGACCGGCCGCCAACGTGCGCGAAGCCATCGAAAGCTTCCACACCGAACGCATCGGCCACGGGGTGCGCGTGCTCGAAGACCCGGCCGTCACGGCCCTGGCCGTCGAACGGCAGACGACCTTCGAGGTGTGCGTCACCAGCAATTACCAGTCGGGGGTGGTCAAGGATGTGGGCGGTCATCCGCTGCCAACCATGCTCGAACTGGGCATCCGCGCCACACTCAACACCGACGATCCCAGCGTCTCGCGCATCACGCTCAGCCACGAATACTACACCGCCGCCAACGCCCTGGGCCTGCCGCTCGACGTGTTGAGGCGAAGCATCCTCACCGCCGCCGAGTCGAGCTTCCTGCCGGAAGCCGAAAAATCCAAACTGGTTGCGCGCTTCCAGAAGGTGCTCGGCCCTACGGGATAGGCGCTCGCAGGTTCGCAAAAAATCGGGGGCGCGCGGGTTTGGAATTTCACCCGGGAAGCAGTAAAATTGTAGACCGCACCACAAGGACCCAAAGGGTAAAAAAGGCGCTCCTTTTTATCCTTCGTGATTTTGTGGTGTAGACTTAACCCTCACCCCACCAAAGGAGTAAGCCATGCAGGATTTCTTCCATGCCCGCGACGTGTTGAAAGTTGGAGGAAAAGAATACGTCATTTATCGTCTGGACGCGCTCGAAAAAGCCGGTCTCGTGGACCTCAAGCGGATTCCGTTTTCGATCCGCATCGTGCTCGAAGCCGCCCTCCGTCAATGCAACGACCGTGAGATCACCCAGGCCGATGTGAAGAACATCGCCGCCTGGACGCCGAAGGGCGCGCGCCCCGGCATCCCGTTTCTGCCCGCGCGCGTGGTGATGCAGGACTTCACGGGTGTGCCCGCCGTGGTCGACCTGGCCGCCATGCGCGCCGCCGTGGCCCGCCTGGGCGGCGACCCGAAGAAGATCAACCCGCTTGTGCCGGTCGACCTGGTCATCGACCACTCGGTGCAAATCGATTTCTTCGCCACCGCCGACGCGCTCAACCGCAACACCGAGATGGAGTTCCTGCGCAACAAGGAGCGCTATGAATTCCTCAAATGGGGCCAGCAGGCCTTCCAGAATTTCCGCGTCGTCCCGCCAATGACCGGCATCGTGCATCAGGTCAACCTCGAATACCTGGCCGATGTGGTCATGACGAAGACCTCCGAAGGCTCCGGGGCTTCGGAAGTCCAGGCCTTCCCGGATACGCTGGTCGGGACGGATTCGCACACCACCATGATCAACGGACTGGGCGTGGTGGGCTGGGGCGTGGGCGGAATAGAGGCCGAGGCTGTGATGCTCGGCCAGCCGATGGACATGCTGCTGCCCGACGTGATTGGCTTCAAACTGTACGGCAAACTGCCCGAGGGCGTGACCGCCACCGACCTGGTGCTGACCGTCACACAGATGCTGCGCAGGAAGGGCGTGGTCGACAAGTTCGTCGAATTCTTCGGCCCCGGCCTGGAGGGCATGTCGCTGACCGACCGCGCCACCATCGCCAACATGGCGCCCGAATACGGCGCGACCATGGGCTACTTCCCGGTCGACGCCGAGACCCTGCGCTACATGCAGCTGACCGGCCGCCCCGAGGAAGTCATCGCGCTCACCGAGGCCTACATGCGCTCGCAGGGACTCTTCCGCGATGCGTCCATGCCTGACCCCGAATTCACCGACATACTCGAACTGGACCTGGCTTCGGTCGTTCCCTCGCTGGCGGGACCCAAGCGCCCGCAGGACCGCGTGCCGATGTCCGAATTGAAGGAAACCTTCGAGAAGGCGCTGGTCGCCCCGGTCAAGGAGCGCGGCTTCGAGTTGAAACCCGAGGCGCTGACGAAGGAGGCCACTTTCGGCACCAACGGCGGCTCGATGCCGATGAAGCACGGCGCGGTGGTCATTGCGGCCATCACGTCCTGCACCAACACCTCCAACCCGTCGGTGCTGGTCGCGGCGGGACTGGTCGCGAAGAAGGCGGTCGAGAAGGGACTGACGGTCAAGCCTTACGTCAAGACCTCGCTGGCGCCGGGTTCGCGCGTTGTCACTGAATATCTCAAGCAGGCGGGTTTGATCGATCCGCTTTCGAAGCTGGGATTCAACGTGGTTGCCTACGGCTGCACGACCTGCATCGGCAACTCGGGACCGCTGCCGGGCGAGGTGGCGAAAGCGGTCACGGGATCAGACCTGGTGGCGGCGGCGGTCATTTCGGGCAACCGCAACTTCGAGGGCCGCGTTCATCCGCTGGTCAAGGCCAACTTCCTGGCCTCCCCCCCGCTGGTGGTGGCTTACGCCCTGGCGGGCACGGTCGACATCGACCTGGTCAACGAACCGCTCGGCACCGGCGCAGATGGTTCGCCCGTGTATCTCAAGGATGTCTGGCCGACCCAGCAGGAAGTCTCCGAAGCGGTGACGGCCAGCGTCAAGCGCGAGATGTTCCAGGATAAATACGCCGACGTGTTCAGCGGCTCGGAGATGTGGCAGGAGATCAAGGTGACCGGCGGCGACCTGTACGAGTGGGACGTCAACTCCACCTACATTCATCACCCGCCCTACTTCCAGACCCTTTCGCTGGAGGTCGGCTCGATCCAGGGGATCAAGTCGGCGCGCGTGTTGGGAATGTTTGGCGACTCGATCACCACCGACCACATCTCGCCTGCGGGCAATATTGCCACCGATAGCCCGGCCGGAAAGTTCCTGCAAGAAAAGGATGTGACGCCGGCCTACTTCAACTCCTACGGCGCCCGCCGCGGCAATGACCAGGTAATGGCGCGCGGCACCTTTGCCAACATCCGCCTGAAGAATTTGCTGGTCGCCCCGAAGGAAGGCAACTGGACGAGGCATCACACCACCGCTGAAGTGATGTCCATCTTCGACGCGGCCATGAAGTACAAGGAAGCGGGCATTCCCTCCATCATCCTGGCAGGCAAGGAATACGGCACCGGTTCCAGCCGCGACTGGGCCGCGAAGGGGCCAATGTTGCAGGGCGTGAAGGCTGTCATCGCCGAGTCCTTCGAGCGCATCCACCGTTCCAACCTGGTCGGCATGGGCATCCTGCCGCTCAAGTTCATGGACGGACAGAACGCCGAGTCGCTGGGCCTGAAGGGCGACGAGGTCTTCGATATCGACGGCCTGAGCGACAGGATGGCGCCCAAATCCGTGATGACGGTCAAGGCCGCGAAGGCCGATGGTACGGTGGTCGAGTTCCAGGCCACGGCGCTGCTCAACACCGATGTGGAAGTGAATTACTTCCGCAACGGCGGCATCCTGCACACGGTGTTGAGGAATTTGGTCAAGTAAGTGGTAATGGGTAATTGGTAAGTAGATCAAAAGAGACTCGTCGTGAGGCGAGTCTCTTTTTTTAATGACATATGGGGGGAACGAAACAAAAAATCCCCGCAAACCGGTGGATTTGCGGGGATCAGGGGCGGGCGCAATTACTTTTTCAGGTTGGCGGCGATGGTTTCGTAGATGTAGTTGGTGAACGCTTCGAGCGTTTCCGTGGTTGGATTTGCCACGAATGCGCCGAACAATTCGACCGCCTTGATGTCGCCTGTGCTGATCACCTTGAGGGCGATGGCCTCGTCGTTCTCGCGAGTCACGTAAATAGCCGTAATGACATCCATCAACTTACTGGTATTTTCGAGGCGTTTTTTCACCAGGGTGGCCTGGTTTTGCGCTTCGGTCAGCTCGCTTTTGGCGGATTTTTGGGCGGCTTTGGCGTCTTCGGTTTTGGCCGTGGTCTGTTCGATCTCGGCGCTGATCTGGGCGGCCTCCGCGGTCAGGGCTTCGTTTTCACCTTTGAGGTCATCGTACTTGCCTTGCAAATCGGCGATCTCAGCTTGCCTGGCGGCCAGGTCATTTTTGACGGTGTTTCCCCGGGACCATTGCCAGGCATTCACGCCTGCCAATCCGAGGATCAACAATCCAAGCAGCAGGGTGACGAGCCAGCCCAGGTTTCCCTTTTTGGCGGGCGGAACGCTTGCCTCCGAAACGGGGCTTGCGGGTTGAACATCTTCAACAGGTTGGGTGGGTTCAGGTTGCATGTTGGCGCTCACATTCTGTGGGGTATCAGCTATTTGTCCAGGTTCTCTGCGATGATTTCGAACAGACGTATGATAAAGGCATCCGCGCTTTCGCCATCCTTCTTTGTCATGAAGTCATCCCAGAGTTCGATCAACTCGGTGTTTCCGGTGGCCTTGACCTTCTCGCCGACGCCATCTTCATTTGCGTCGTAGACGAACAGGGCGATGACCACGTCCATGAGTTTGCTGGTGTCATCGATATTCGCCTGGACGGTTTCGGCCTTCCCTTGCTCCTCTGTCAGGCTGTCCTGGGTCTTGGTGAGTTCACCGGAGGCCGTTTCGAGGTCGGTCTTGGCCTGGTCCAGCTCAGAGGTGAGCTTTTCGTTGTCACCCTTGAGTTTTTCCTGGTCGCTTTGCAGTTGGGCGTATTGCCCCTGCAGTTCCGCCAGTTGGGTGTCGGCGGCGGCCAATTCGGCGTCCAGGTTGTTTCCCTGCGACCATAGCGAGAAAGCGGTTCCTGCCAGGATCAACACCAGCAGAACGGCCAAAATGATGCCGATGGGGCTTTTCTTTTTGGCAGGCGCTTCAGGCGCAACGGTGCCTTGCGATTGAGTTTCCATACGGTCTCCCTTTTCATACTTTCATTTTGTGGTTTTGTGTGTGTTTATTTATTCCACACCTTCACATCAGTACGAACACGCGAGATATTATACGACCAGTACAGAGGGGGCTTGTGGCTTGAAAGGTTTTTGTAAGGTTGCGAGTCGTCTTCTTAAAAATGGCGGGACTGTCCATTGCCAGTCCCGTTTGGTTTCAGCGCGCGGCTTTTTTTCTAACGCTGATCCCCGTCGCCCTTGATGACTCCGCGCTCCAGGCGGTCATACAGCTTGGTGATGTTATATTCCGCCACCTCATCCAGAGACAGGCCCAATTCCGTGCTGACCTGGGCCAGGTACCACAGCACGTCGCCGAGTTCGGCCTTGAGCGCCTCGCGCGTCTCGGGACTGATCTCGCCGCCCTTGTCGCGGAAGACCTTCTTGACCTTGCCCGCCACCTCGCCCGCTTCGTTGACCAGTCCCAGCATGGGATAGATGATGGCGTGCCCGATGGCGGGATACTTGGCGGTGACGCGCGATTTGGTTTGATACTCGTTAAAGTCCATGTGGGGTTCCTGTATCTTTTCAAAGGAAGCGTTTGATTTGCGCCGCCGTCTGATCGAGATCATCACGGCTGGGCTTGTAATCGTAGGAAACATCGAATCGAAACCCGTCGCCCCGGTAGCGCGGAATCACGTGCAGGTGCGCGTGGAAGACTTCCTGCCCCGCGGCGCTCTTGTGCGCCATCAGCAGGTCGACGCCCTCGCAGCGGAGGCCGCTATTCGCCAGGGCCGCGGTCATCTTTTGCGCCACCGGGAACATCTTCCCGCCGGTCTCGGGCGGCAGGTCCGACAAATCCGTGGCGTGGACTTTGGGCACGACCAGCAAATGTCCCGCGTTGACGGGGTGGATGTCCATGAAGACGAAGCAGGTCTCATCCTCGTAAACGGGACTGCACGCGCCCCTGCCGTGGACGATGTCACAGAAAATGCAATCGGTCATGGTTTCCCCTCGGGCAGGATGAAATCCTGGTAATTTTCTGGCGTGACCACGCGGAACTCCCCTTCGGGATAAGCGGCGCGCCATTCTTTTGGCGCGTTGACCGTTTTGCCTGTCGACCATTTCATTTCATAGCCAAACAGGTTGCCATCGCGTTCTTCGAGAATGTCGATTTCCTGCTGGCTGTAGGTTCGCCAGAAATAGGCGTTGGCATGAATGGATTGATACGCCCGATGTTTCAGCCGTTCGATGAAGAAGAAATTTTCCCACAACTGGCCCAGGTCGTTGCGGCGGTCGCTTTCGTTGAACTGGGCGATCAGGGCGTTGCGGATGCCATTGTCCATGAAGTAGTACTTCGATTTGGTGGTGATCTCGCTGCGCAGGTTGCGGCTGAATCCGCCCAGCCTGACCAGCACGAAAGCCTTCTCCAGCAAATCCAGATAGCGTTGGATGGTCTTGTAATCCACGCCGAGTTGGGTGCCCACTTCTGACAGCGAAACTTCCGCGCCCACCTGGAAGGCCAGGAGCTTCAGCAGGTCCAGCAGCGTTTTCGAGTTCCTGATCCGCTCGAAAGCCAGGATGTCTTTAACGAGGTAGGAGTTGACGATCTCCGTGATGATCTCGATCTTTTCCCTGCGGGAGGATGCCAGCAGCACCTCGGGGTAGGTCCCGTACACCAGGTATTCTTCAAGGCGCTGCCTGCTTTCGAAGCGATTTTGCACCGACAGCAATTCAGACTGCGCGATGGGATAGAGAGTCAGCGTGCGCTTGCGGCCTGTGAGCGGCTCGCCCACCTGTCCCGCCAATTCGAAGGAGGAGGAGCCTGTGACGATCACGCAGATATGCGGCATTTGGTCGACGATGATCTTCAAACCCATGCCGATATTGGGAATGTTCTGGGCTTCGTCGATGGCAAGCAGTTCGTAACCCTCGGCGTAGGCCAGGATTTTACCGAAGTCCTGCGAACTCAGGATTTCCTGGGTGCGGATATTGTCGCCTGAATCCACTTTGGATTTGAGCGCCGTTCCAGCCAGAAAATTCTGGAGCAGGGTGGTCTTGCCCACCCGCCGCGGGCCATAGATAAGCAGGACCTTGCCCGGTTGGATATGTTGGTCGAGCGGCTCGTACGCGCGTATGAACATACAATAAATATACAACAACTCCTTGAATTTGTCAAAATTCAAGGAGTTGCGATCCTCATTTTCGGCTAAATTCAAGGAGTTGGGTCATTCAACTCTTTTGCCAGCTTCATCCACCAGGCATCCTTCTCGCCGGGGACAAAGGGCGTGTACAGCGCCAGCCGGTCGGCCAGACCCTCGTAGCGGAATTTGAGCGCGGCGGCCAGGCCCGCCTCATCCGTGACCAGACAGAATTCGTTCAGCATCTCGTCGTCGATCAGCATGGGCATCTCGGCCCATTCGCCTTTGGCGGCGTGACCTGAGAGCTGCTCGGCAGTCGCGCCCCAGCCGTGGAAGTCCATCACGGCGCGGTAGGACGGGGTCGAGGCGTAGAAGGCGACCTGCGCGCGGGCAAAGTTGGCGTCCTCGGGCGTGGTCGCAGCAAAGGCTGTCACCGACACGGCCACGTCTTTCCTCTTTCTTCCTTCTTTTTCCGCGCCCTCTTCAATGGCAGGCAGGAGCACTTCGCGCAAATAACGCGGCGTGTGGAACGGATGCGCGTGGAAGCCGTCGCAGGTTTCGCCTGCCAGTTTGGCCAGCCCCGTATTGACGCCCGCGATGTAGATCGGGATGTTCGGATTCGCGATGGGCCCTGGATTGAAGAAGGGCGACATGAGCGTGATCTTGTAATACTCGCCGCGGACGTTGAGCTTGGTCCCGTTTTGCCAGCAGTCCCACAAGGCGCGGATGACCTGAATCTGTTCGCGCAGTTTGCCCGTGACCGACTCGGGCCAGGCCTGCCCGAAGCGCCGCTCGATGTGCGCCTTGACCTGCGTGCCCAGCCCGAGCATGAAACGTCCGCCCGACTGTGCGGCGATGTCCCAGGCGGTGTAGGCCAGGTTGGCAGGCGAGCGCGCAAACGAGACAGCGATGGCCGTGCCCATCCTGAGCCGCGCGGTGTGCTCGGCGATCAACGGAAAGGGCAGGAAGGGGTCGTGCTGGGTTTCCTGGGTCCAGATGGCATCGAAGCCAAGTTCCTCGGCGGCCTTCGCGATGGCGGGCACATCCTTCAAATGGGTGGGGGGCAGGGCGGCGTCGAATTTCATTTTTGTCTCCATGTCATTGCGAGGAACCGCGAAGCGGTGACGAAGCAATCTCAAGTTTCCACACACCACGAGATTGCTTCGGGCTGTCGCCCTCGCAATGACGTTAATCAAGCAAATACGCCAAAATCCAATTCGTGGTGGCGACCAGTGAATCGGTGTGGGTGCGTTCGTAGTTGTGCGAGGCGTCGATGCCGGGGCCGATCAGCGCCATGGCGGCATCCCCGCCCGCGCGCCAGAAGGCTTCGCCATCCGAGCCGTAGAAGGGATAGATATCCGTCTTGTAGGGGATGCCGTGCTTGTCGGCAATCGCGCGCAGTTTATTCGACAGTCCGTGATGATACGGGCCGCCCGAATCCTTGAGGCAGATGGTGACGGAGTACTCGTCCGATTCCTGGCCCGGGCCGACGGCGGCCATGTCCACGGCGACGAGTTCGCTCACCTCGGGCGGAATCCCTGCCGCCGCGCCGTGGCCGACCTCCTCGTAGTTGCTGAAGTGGAAGTACACACTGCGGGTGGGCGTTTGGCGGGATTCGCTCAAGGCGTGGATGGCGGCCACGATAACGGCGACGCAGGCCTTGTCGTCCAGGTGGCGCGAGCGGACGAAGCCGTCCGTCAGCTCCACGCGCGGGTCGAAGGCCACGTAGTCGCCGACGCGAATCCCCAAATCCTCGGTTTCTTTTGCAGACGTGACACGCGCATCCAGGCGGATCTCCATGTGCTCCTCGTCGCGTTTCATCTCGGCCGATTGCGCGCCGAAGACATGCACCGAGGCGGCGTTGGTCAACAGCGAGCCGCGGACTTTTTCACCGTTGGAGGCGAAGACCCAACAGCCCTCGGTTTCGACGGCGTTGAGCAGCAGCCCGCCGATGCGCGTGATCTGCAAACGTCCGTTGGGCTTGATGGCCCGCACCATCGCGCCGAGTGTGTCGGCGTGGGCGGTCAGCGCCACGGGCGGCAGATCCTTGCCCGCGTCCCAGTGCGCCACCAGCGCGCCTTTGCGCGTGCGGCTGAGAGTCAACTGCGGGAATTGGGAGAGTTCCGCTTCGATCAACGCGATGGCGGGTTCGGCCATGCCCGTGGGCGAGAGCGTGTTCAACAGGCGCACGAGGAAGTCAGTCAGGTATTGGGAGTCAATGGGGGGGAGGGACATTTTATTCACCAAAGATTGAATTGACCAGATCGTCGCGTTCCATTTTCAAGTGGTCGGCAACATCTTTCAATATCGAGTTTAGGGTTCCGATGCGCAGGGGCTTGTGCTGTGGGATCGTGATGTGATGTTCTCCGCCCTGTTGGGTGGTCAGGCGCATGTGGCTGCCGGTCTGTCTGGTGACGGCATAGCCGTAGCGCTTGAGCAATTGGGCGAAATCGGTTCCTCCGACATCGCGCGGGATTCTCATACGAGTACCACTTCTTCCTTTACGATGTGGAGGCGGATGAGACGGGGTTGTTGTCCTTCTTCAAAATGACAGCGGACAGCCTCCTGCGCGGCTTCTTTCAACCCTTCCCAGGTATCAGCCTCGGTGAAAATGGAATGTCCCAGCGCCTGAGCAGTGAAGCCACCTTCGGGAGCCTCTTCCACGATGAAGATAATCTCGTTCATTTTATCCTTTCTCGAACTTCTCGATCTTCTCGCGCCAATCCTGCGGCACGGACATGGTCTGCCTGGCCGCGTAATCATACGTGACCGCGATGACTGTCCCGCTGGAGTAGACCTCGCCCGTCTCGCGGTTGAGGATGGCCTGTTCCATGACCATCGACTTGTTGCCGATCTTTGCGGTGCGCACGCCGACCGTGATCGGGTCCCCCCAGTGGACAGGCGCGTGGTAGGTGATGTGGATGTCGGCCACGATGAAGCCGATCTCCATGAAGGATTGGTCTTTGCCGAACAGGCCCAGGTTCACCACGTACTGGACGCGGGCCTGCTCGAAGTAGGTCAGATGCTTGGCGTTGTTGAGATGACCCTGCGGGTCCAGGTCACCGTAGCGGACCTCGGCGGGATGCTGGAAGCGGAATTGGTTGTCCATGCGGCGATTATACCTGTGGAGCCGGGATTGCGCGGGAATCGAGACCCGCGCCGCGCATTTGGCTTTCCCGTTTTTTTACCGTGCGAGCAAACCCCAGCCGCACATGCTTCGATACTCCCTTTGGTCGCAGCGCAAGTCACGCGGATGCGCGCAAATATCTTTTGGGTGTGTTCCATTTCAGTTGAAACCCGCCAGGGTGGTCGAGTAGCAGCGTTTTTTGCTGCGTACACCTGCACCTGCGGCAAGTGTCGTGACCCCAAAACGGTGGTTTCGACACTTGCACCTAGCGCACACCTGCCTGATTTGCCAAGCAAATCACGGGCGGTGCCAGGGAGTGCAGGTGTACGGCGACTGGGGAACGTCGCCTACTCAACCACCTGTTCTAACTCAAATGGAATGCACCCAAATGGAATGCACCCATATCTTTTGGCCCATCCGCGGCCAAAGCAGGTCCTGCCCTTCCCTACAGATTCCTGCGGCGGTCGCGGACGAAGCCTGCACTGCCGAGCAGGCCGAGGAACAAGCCCGTCACCGAGGCGCCCCACGAGAAGAAGTTGAGGAAGAAGGTCGACTCGAACACGTGGATCACCATCAACAGCGGGAGCAGCCAGCCGAGGAAGACCAGGCAGCCTCCGATCCAAAACAGGGTGCGCGGTTTCATTTTTTATCCTCATACAACCAGCAGGCCACGGAGTGGCCGGGTTCAGGCGTGAAGTCGGGCGGCTCCTTCTCGTCGCACAGGCCGGCGATGGCTTTGGCGCAGCGCGGGTGAAAGCGGCAGCCCCTGGGCGGGTTGACCAGGCTGGGCGGCTCGCCGGGCGGCACCTCCTTGAAGGTCTCGGCGTTGCGCGCGTCGGGGTCCGAGGTGGCGGCCAGCAGGGCCAACGTGTAGGGATGCAGCGGATTCTCCAGCAGGCGGCGGGTGGCGGCCTTCTCGATCAGGTTGCCTGCGTACATCACGAAGATGCGCGCCGAGAAATATTTCACGGTCGAGAGGTCGTGCGTGATGTAGATGACCGAGAGTCCGTGCGCCTCCTGCAGGGCGCGCATCAGCTTGAGGATTTCCACGCGCACCGAGGCGTCCAGCATCGAGACCGGTTCGTCGGCCACGATCAACTTCGGTCCGCGGATCATGGCGCGGGCGATGACGATACGCTGCTGCTGTCCGCCGCTGAGCATGTGCGGGAACTTTTGCAGGAAGTCCCCGACCGGGTGCATCTTGACCTCGCCCATCACCTTGTGGATGCGCTCCAGGCGTTCCTTTTTATTCCTCACGCCGCTGATGATGAGCGGCTCCTCCAAAATGCGCTCCACGGTCATGAAGGGCGGCAGCGCGCCGTATGGGTCCTGCTGAACGTACCCGATGTCGAAGCGGTAGGCGCGCAGCTCATCGCCCGTGAGTTTGGACAGGTTCCTCTCGTCGAAGATGACCTCTCCACTGGTGGGGATGTTCAGTCCGAGGATGGTCTTCATCAGGCTGGATTTGCCGCAGCCGCTCTCGCCGACGACGGCCACCGTTTCGCCGGAGGCCAGGTCGAAGTTGACGCCGTCCACCGCCTTGACGTAGCCGGCGTGGCCGAAGCCAAAGCGGCGCAGTTCGTACCAGACGTGCAGGTCACGGATGGACAGGAGCGGTTGTTCCTTGACTTCGAATTTGCTGGTTTGGGTTGGGATCATTTCAGTAATCATCTTCTGCTCCTACTGGGCGTGCAGCCAGCACTTGACCTTGCGGTTGCCCTGTGTCACGACGGGCGGTTCCTCGGAGCATTTCTCCATGCGGAAGGGGCAGCGCGCGGCAAATCGGCAACCTTTGGGCAGGGCGATCAGGCTGGGCGGCTGGCCGGTGATGAACATCGGGTCCGTTTCGCTGCGCAGGCGCGGGACGCTGGCCATGAGCATCTGCGAGTACGGATGCAGCGGCGCGGGGAAGAAATCCTTGGCCTCGCCCACTTCCACGATCTGGCCAGCGTACATGATGGCGACCTCGTCCGCCAGTTCGCTGGAGGTGGCGATGTCGTGCGTGATGAGGATGAAGCTGGTGCCCAGTTCATGCTTGATGCGCTTGAGCACGTTCATGATGTTGGCCTGGGTCAGCAGGTCGAGGGCCGAGGTCGGCTCGTCGAGCACGATCAGCGCAGGCGAGGTGACCAGCGCCATGGCCAGCGCCGCGCGCTGGCGCATCCCGCCGCTCAGTTCGAAGGGATAGCGCTCCAGGAAGTCATCGGGCACACCCACGTGCTGGAACATGCGCCGCGCCTGGGCATATGCCTCGCTCCGACCCACGCCGAGGTGGATCATGGCGGGTTCGGCCACCTGGTCCCCGACCCTGAGCACGGGGTTGAGCGCGTTCATGGCAGCCTGCGGCACCAGCGACATGGAAACCCAGCGCACGTTCTTGCGATATTCCTCGTCGTTGAGCGTCATCACGTCGGTGCCCTGCAAATGGACCTGGCCCGTATAGCGTTTGACGTTGCGCGGCAGCAGGCGCAGGATGGCCTTCGACAGGGAGGTCTTGCCGCAGCCCGATTCGCCCAGCACGACCACGGCCTTGTGATGATCCAGGTCGAAGTCCACGCCGTCGACGGCCTGCACGTCGCCGTGCTCGGTGCGGAAGTGCAGCACCAAGTCGCGTACTTTCAACAGATTTTGTTTCATGGTCAGGCCTCCCTCAGTTTGGGATTGAAGACGCGGTCGAGCGCGAAGCCGAGCATGGCAAAGCCCAGCCCGGTGATCATCAACAGGACGGCGGGCTCCAGGATCCAGTAGTAATAGCCGCGGTACAACGCGCCGTTGGCCTGCGCATCCTGGATGATCTTGCCCCAGGTGGGCAGGACCGGGTCACCCAGTCCCAGCACGGCCAGGGAGGCCTCCAGGAAGACAAAGGACGGCACCGAGGAGACCAGGCCCGGGATGAGCAGGGGGATCATGCGCGGGATCAGGTACAGGAACACGATGCGCGGACTGCTGGCCCCGTAGGCGCGCGCCGCTTCGATGTACATCGACTCCTTGACTTGCATGAAGATCGAGCGGTAGCCCTTGATGGCGCCGGTGAAGATGCTCAACAGGATTGTCGCGCCCAGGATGACCCACAGGCTGCGCGAGTAGAAGGTGCCGATCATGATGAGGATGGACAGGAACGGCAGCACCAGGTTGATCTCGGTGATACGCTGGATGAGTTCATCCACCCAGCCGCCGTACCAGGTGCCCAGGGCCGCGATGATCATGGTCATGACCAGCGTGCCGAGCGAGGCAATCAAACCGAAGGCCAGCGCCACGGGCGCGCCCCACAGCAACGGCACGACCAGGTCGCGGCGGGATTGGTCGGTGCCGGCCAGGCCGTAGACCTGTCCATGCAGGACGAATTCCACGTCGATGTCCGAGTCGGGTTCGAAGGTGGTGCCCGTGATCAGCAGTTGATATTTCCCCTTCAGGATCTCCGTCGAGTCCGGGGCCAAGAACAATGCGGAGAAGACATCCTCCGTGCGCAGGCGGGTCATCAATTTCTGGTCCTGCGAGAAGCGATAGGTGACCCGGTCGCCGAGACTGATGTTCGTGATCCTGACCTTGCGGCCATCGGGGGTCAGCAATTCCACGGAAATGAAGGGTTGTTTCTGCTGATATTTGGATGTGATGTACAGGAGCATTTCCTGCGGCAGGTAGTCGTAGGAATAGTCGAAGGTGTACTCCATCGTAATCGTGGAGATCTCCTCCGAGTTCGGGGAGACCGCCTTCTGTATGCTCCCATCCGTGCTGCGGACGGAGAAGGACTCGGCGTACTTTTTGCTGGAAAAGGCGTTGATCCAGGCGGGCGGGGCGAATTTCGGGTTCTGGTACCACACGTCCTCGCCGCCGCGCCACAGGCGGATGGCTTCCGAGTATGGAATTTTGATCATGGCATAGACCGCGGTGGCCACCAGCAGCAGCACGACCAGCAGTCCCATGATGGCGGACGGGTATTTCGCCAGGTTTTGCAGGGAGGATTTGAGGGCGTTCATTTGGCGCCAACCTTTACTCTGGGATCGACGAGCGCGTAGAAGAAGTCGAGCAGGAAGACCGTCATGGCCAGCAGGTAGGCGTAGATGATGGTCGAGCCGACGATGATCGGGATGTCGTACAGGCCGATGGCCCTGAACAGGGTGCGTCCCAGCCCGGGCCACAGGAAGACCGTCTCGGTGATGGTCGCCCCGGTCCACAGGGTGATGATCAGCAGGGCGAAGTTCGTGATGATGTTGGGCAGGGTGGGGCGCAGGATGTAGCGCTGCTCCACGTCGCGGGCGGGCAGGCCCTTGGCCTTGGCCATCTCCACGTAATCCTCGCTGGAATAGATCAGGAAGAAGGTGCGGTAGTTGTAAATGCTCAGGAAGAAGGAGCTGATGATCAGGGAAAAGGCCGGCAGGATCAGGTGCTTCAACAGGCTGAGGGTGTAGGCGAACGTGTTGGCCGGCGGCGGGGAATCCACCATCCCGCCGAAGGGCAGAACCTTAAAGACCGCGGCGAAGATCAGGATCAGGAAAATGCCATAGAACCAGGGCGGCACCGCGGACGTGGGCGAAAACGCCACGACCAGTTTGTCCCAGAAACTGCCGTAATTGCGCGAGATGCCCAGCGCCAGGAAGATGCTGGAGAAGAAGAGGAAGAGTTGGGACGAGCCCATCAGCAGGAGCGTGGGGGGCAGCCGTTCCAGCAGGATGAGGCGCACCTGCTTGGAGCCCGCGTCGCTGGTGATGTTGATGGCGCGGCCCAGGTTCAGGGTCAGGGCATTGGTCAGGTAGCGGGCATTGCGCACGACCAGCGGTACGTTCAGGCCGAGGCGGTCCTCCTCCAGCGCAATCGTGTCCTCGATCAGTTTCCTGCGCACGGCCGGGTCCATTCTTTGCATGGCGGGATTCAGGCCGATCTGCTGGGTGATGCGGTCGCGGACTTCGCTTCTCATGATCTGGTCCACGTAGCCGCCCATGTTCGCGATCATGATGGTCAGGTAGACCCCGATCACGACCGTGACGAACAGGGTCAACAGGCGCATCACAATGTAACGGGATATGCGCACAAAGGCGCTGGTGCGCGCGGAGGTCTTCACGACCGCGCCTTCCGTTGGGGATTGGGTCACTACCGCCATGATATGCCTCGTTTGATAATTGGAGACAGGGGCAAGGGGAGAGTTCCCTTTGCCCCTGTCGATAAGGTTGGAACTTTGCGTTACGGAACGACGACGAAGTCGATGGAGGTGAAGGCAGGGATGGCCACCGGGATGGGCACCACGGCAACTTCGAGCCTGGCCGAGCCGGTCGGCAGTTTCGCAACCGTAGCGGCGCTCAGGATCACCTGGTACAGACCGTCGGAGACAAATTCCGCTTCGCCGACTTCGATCACGGCGCCGGTCGCATCGTACAGGATGTACTTGACCTGTTTGACATCGGCCTGGGCGTACGGCTGATCCTTGAACGAAACCGTCACGTCGAAGGTGGCTTCACTGCCGCCGCCCACCTGGGCGGGACCGTCGAGTTGGATGCTGGCAAGTTTGGGTTCGCTGAAGGACGCCCAGCGGTCCGACTTATCCATGAAGTTCTCGTTGTTCTTGAGCACCAGCGACTTCTCGGTCGTGTAGACGCGGTCGAGGTAATAGGGACCCGTTCCGACCCAGAAATGTCCGTGTTCCTTGTACCATTTCTGGAGGTTGGCGTAACGCAGGGCGACTTCATCCGCGGTGAGGTACTGGCCGAGGGTCGGCTCGTAGGGGATGTAGGCTTCGCTCTCAGCCTGGTCGAGGTACTTGGCCAGGATTTCGAGGCTCGGTCCGCCGACCCAGTTGGTCTGCTCGGACTCGGTCGCATCGGACTTGTCGGAGGTGTAGGCCAGTTCGCCGTTTTCCTCGGCCAGGTTCGAGATCGCAAAAACCTGCCAGCTATTCTCGCCCGAGAGGCCGGTGGGGGAGTTGGGCCACAGCGGCAGGATGTTCAACTCGGCGTCGGCGTTGTAGGCGTCCGAGTAGGATTCGATCACCAGCGGGTCGGTGGAGAGGATGCGGTAGCCCTTGAAGGAAGCCAGGAAGGCCTCGAAGCTGGGCGCATAGGATTCATCGTAGATGGCGCTTTCGGGCTTGGCGCGGTCGAAGGCTTCGATCATGGCCATCACGAAGTCGGCAGCGGAGATGGGACTGCCATCGTGCCAGGTGATGGTCTCATACAGGTCGGCCGGATAGGTGACGACGCTCTTGACGTTGGCGGTCACGCCCTCGGGGAATTTCTCGGCTGCGGTGATGAACTTCTGGTTCTCGGCATCCCAGTCGACCCAGGTGTCCCCGGGCACTTCGATGCTGTCGGCCGTGTCCATCGTGAACCAGTCGAGATTCTGTTTGACCGGCAGGCCGCTCTTCACGGTCAGTTCGGCGCTTTCGATGCGCTGCGGCCAGGATAGGCCCGTGTAGGGGTCGCCCATCAGGCCGGCGCTGCCGACCACGTTCGCGGCGCCCATGGTGGTGGCGCGCATGATGTTGGAGTCCCACACCCAGTTGCTGCCGGAGATGGTGTTCCACGGCTCGGTGAACAGGTCGACCGTGCCGACCTTCATCGTGCCGCCTTCCTCACCCACGAAGCGCAGGTTGTACGGCCCAACGTACGCGGCTTCCACGCCTGCCGCCAGGTCATAGGTCACCTGGACGTTGGTGTTGTAGGGCGAGTATTGCACCTGCTCGATGGTGAAGACCTGCAGCGAGTCTTCCAGGGACAGTTCCAGCGCGCGCGCCATCATCTGGTCGCGTTCCTCGCGTGTGGAGAAGGTTCCCTGCGCCAGGTCATCGCCCAGTTGCTGGAATTCGGGATCGGACACATTCGAGATGAAGGGATCGACCGCCTGGACGCTGGTGTTCAAGTACATCTGCTGGATCTGGGAGCGCTCGTCGCGGGTCAGGCCGGAGGGCAGCCAGCCGGCGGTGTAGAGATGCCACAGCCCATCGACCGCCGGGGAACCGCGCCAGATCGGGGCAGCCTCGGAGGAGGTTTTGTACTGGCGATCCACGGTGAAGCCGACGGCTTCGAGCTGGTTGGCCACGTAATCGCCCATCGGCTTGCGCGTGCCGTCGCCGTCGGAGCGGATCAGGAAGATCAGGGTGACGGGCTTGCCGTTGTATTCCCATTTGCCGTCCGCATTCAGGGTGGCGCCCATGCCGGTCATTTCCTCGGCGACCACCTCTTTGGCCTTGTCGAGGTTATAGGCATATTTCGCCTCCAGCGCGCGGGCCGTGTCGATCAGGTTGGTGTATTCCACCAACTGGGTGGTGATGGCAAAGAACTTGGGCAGCGAACCGCCCGCGTAGATTTCCTGATTAATGTAGTTGCGGTCGACCAGCCAGTTCATCGCCTCGCGGATCTTGCGGTTGGAGTAGGGATTCAGGACAGTGGTGTCGGTGAACACGGCCGGGTTGAACATGAGGGAATAGCTGCCACCGTACGACTGGGAATATCCCAGCCCGGCTTCCTTGAGGGCCGGGTAAATGTCCGAGGCCAGTCCGTAGGAATACAGGTCAATCGAACCAGCCTGGAGCTGGGAGATGGCTGAATCGCCCGCGATGACGGAAACGTCGATCTCGTCCAGCCAGCCGCCGTGACGGTCGGTCATGGGCATTTCGGCGGGAGCCTCGGTGGCGGCCTCGGTGGGCGCTTCCGTGGCGGCGGGTTTCTCGGGAACCAGCGGTTCCTCGGTTGGAGCTGCAGTCTGCGCCGCGGGCTGGCAGGCGGAAAGGATCATGCTCAGGATGACCAGCAAACCGAGGGTGGCGTACAAAATTTTCGATTTCATTTCTCTTATCTCCTTGTTGGATTTATAGGAATTTCACAGTTGTCGGGCAAAGTTGTCCTTCGATGCCAACCTCCTTTCGCTGCTATGGAACGGATCCGGCTCAAACTGGCGGCCCGGAACGGGCCTGGAAAAGAGTTCAGCGGGTTGGCCCAGGCCGGGCTGCCTAGACCCAGCCATGTGACCGATCCGCCTTTCCCCGGGGCTTTCCAGGCCGTTCTCTGAGGAGAATGTGAGGAGAAGAAACTGCTCCGGGAAGCCTGTTTGAGCCGCACCCAAGTGTGCTCGTTGTTCGTATCATACGGAGATTGCGCCGGTCTGACATGCGCCTGCAAATGCGTTTCCGCCGGTTCCCCAGGATGGTTTGCCCGGGCGCGTTCCTGTCCCTTCCCCCCTCCCCGGGGATGGTTTTTCCAGCCCTCAAAGACCCCCCCAGGGTGGGGGCGAAACTGGAATGGCTCATCCCGTAATATGTAGGGAGATGCACTATACTTGCGGTATCGCCTCCCGCCTGCTGGATATATAATTGGATCGAATGAAAGCCCACCTTCTCAACACCCCCTTGCTTGTCTTGATCGCCCTCACGCTGGCGCTGTCCTCGTGCGGCGTGCCGCTGCCCCTCCCCGAGGCGACGCCCAGCCCCACCGCAGCCCCGCAGACGGGAGCAGACGACTCCTTGGTGCAAAGCAGCCGCTACAATCCCTCGATCCGCTTCGAGCGGATTGGGATCGAGCAGGGACTTTCTCAAAACACGGTCAACGCCATTTTTCAGGACTCGCAGGGCTTCCTGTGGTTTGGCACGCAGGACGGCCTGAATCGCTATGACGGCTACTCCTTTAAGATTTACCGCCCCGATGTGGATAATCCCAACTCCATCAGCGACCGCTGGGTGATGGCCCTGGCCGAAGACAGCAGCGGGAACCTGTGGGTGGGCACCCGCCAGGGGGGACTCAACCGCTTCGATCCGCGCCTGGGCCAGTTCACCACCTATCGGCACGACCCGGAGCAAAAAAACAGCCTGAGCGACAACCGCATCACCTCCCTGCTGTTTGACAGCCGCGGCATCCTGTGGGTTGGGTCACAGGGCGGGCTGGATCGTTACGACCCCTCGGATGGAACCTTCCTCCACGTGACCCCCGCCGATGGCCTGACCAGCAACCGCATCACCGCCTTATATGAGGATCGGGACGGCATCCTGTGGGTGGGCACCCCCGACGGGTTGAATCGCTACGATGTGGACAGCGGGACTATTCAAACCTACAAGCGCGATCCCAACGACGCTTCCTCCCTGACGAATAATCGCATCACCGCCATGGTGGAGGACGCCGCCGGCAACCTGTGGGTTGGAACCAATAACGGCCTGACCAGCATCGACCGCGCCACGGGTGTTTTCACACAGTACGAGCACAATGACAACATCGCCTACAGCGTGGCCGATAACCTTATCCTCTGCCTGTTCCGCGACCATGGCGGTGGGCTGTGGGTGGGCACCGACAACGGCCTGGATTTCTACAACGCCCGCATCGACCGCTTCGTGCATTATCGCAACCAGCCTGCCAGCATCAACAGCCTGAGCGGCAACTCCATCCTGAGCCTCTTCGAGGATAACAGCGGGGTGTTATGGGTGGGCACCTACAGCGGCGGTTTGAACAAATACAATCGCCAGCAGGATCGCTTCACCTATTATCGCCACAACCCGCAAGATTCCAACAGCCTGGCCGGCAACCTTGTGTTTCCCATTCATGTGGATGCGCGCGGCATGGTTTGGATTGGCACCTATGGCGCGGGCCTCGACCGTTTCAACCCCATCACCTCGCGCTTCGTGCATTATCGCAACAACCCGCAGAACCCCAACAGCCTGAGCAGCGACGATGTCTATTCGATCCTGACCGATTCGAGTGGGACGGTGTGGGTGGGCACCTCGCGCGCGCTCGACCGACTCGATACCAGCACAGGTGTTTTCAAACACTACTATCCCGCCGCCCGCGATGCAGACCTCGGTATCTCCGGACTGCCCGTCCACGCGCTGTACGAGGACAATGACGGCATCCTGTGGGTGGGCACCAGCCGCGGGCTGGACCAGTTCGAGCCGCAGACCGGCACCTTCATACACTATGCGCCCAATTCCGCAGACGAGGATAACCAGGTGATTTCCATCCTTAAGGATGAAAGCAACCACCTGTGGATCGGCACATTTGGGGGCGGACTGCATCGTCTCAACAGCCGCGCCGAGGGGTTCATCAGCTATTTCAATGACCCCAAGGATGATGACAGCCTGAGCAATGACACGATCCTGGCCCTGTTCCAGGACCGCCAGGGGATCCTGTGGATCGGCACGGGCGGCGGCGGTCTGGATCGCTATGTGCCCGGGACCGACAGCTTTGTGCATTACACAGAAAAGAACGGCCTGCCCAGCAACGTCATCTACGGCATTTTGGAGGATGACGCCGGCGATTTGTGGATGAGCACCAACAATGGCCTGGTGCGCTATGACCGCCGCACGGAAACCTTCCGCACCTTTACGTCCAGCGACGGCCTGCAAAGCAACGAGTTCAACCTGGGCGCCTACGCCCTCAGCCCGCGCGGCGAGATGTATTTTGGCGGCATCAACGGCGTGAACTCCTTCCGCCCCCTGCAAATCGTGGACAGCTCGTTCGTCCCCACCGTCACGCTCACCTCCATCACGGTGGACGGACAGCCCATCCAGACCGGCCAGCAGGTGCAGTACACCCGCTCCATCACCCTGACCTGGCCGCAGAACGGCTTCGAATTCGAGTTCGCCGCCCTGGCCTATGGGCAGCCGAACCACAACCAGCACGCCTACATGCTGGAAAAATTCGACAGCGCCTGGAATTACATCGGCACACGCCGCAACGGACGCTATACCAACCTGGCGGGGGGGACCTATACCCTGCTGCTCAACGGCTCCAACAGCGACGGCGTCTGGAGCGATGCGCCCCTGCGCATCCAGGTGACGGTCGTGCCGCCCTTCTGGCAGACGACCTGGTTCCGTGCCCTGGCGGTGATCGTGGTGGGCCTCATTCTTGCCGGCGCATACCGCTACCGCCTGGATTCCATCCAGCGCCGCAACCGCGAACTGGCCGACCTGGTGCGCCTGCGCACCCGTGACCTGGAAAAACGCACGCTCCAGATCGAGACGCTGTACGAGGCCGACGAAAGAATTCTGCGCACGGTCAGTTTCAACCAGGTTTGCCGCACCCTGGTGGACGTGGCCGCCGAAAGCCTGAAGGCCGACCGCAGCGTGGTCTTCGTGTGGGACGAGGAAAAGTCGCTGGCCCTGCCGCGCGTCAGCCACGGGTTCAGCGCCAGGAGCCTGGCGGTGATGAAGTTCGCGCGGGGCGAGGGCATGGTGGGGCGGGTATTCGCGACCGGCGAACCGGTCATCGTGCCCGAGATCGACCTGGCGCAGTTACGCCCCGATGTGCGCGAAGCCATCCTCGAAGAGGGCATCCAATCCTTTGTGCACCTGCCCATCAAGGTCGACACGCACACGGTTGGAGTCTTCGATGTCGGCTTCACCCGCCCGGACGCCATCAACGAGGACATCGTGCGCCTGTTCACGGCCCTGACCCAGCGCGCGTCACTGTCCATTGCCAACATGCAACTCTTCGAGCAGACCAAGGACCTGGCGGTCATGGAGGAGCGCAACCGCCTGGCGCGCGACCTGCACGACAGCGCCAAGCAGAAGGCCTTCGCCGCCCTGGCCCAACTCGGCACGGCCAACGGCATCCTCAGCCATCTCAACCCAACCAGCGCCCGCCTGCACCTGAACGAGGCCGAGAATCTCGTCTACGAAGTCATTCAGGAATTGACCTTCCTTATCCAGGAGATCTATCCGATTGCCCTGCAAGAGAAGGGCCTGCCCACCACCCTGCGCGAGTACGTCTTCGAATGGGAAAATCGCAACGACATCCCGGTCAACCTCGTCATTCGCAACGAGCACCCGCTGGAATTGGGCACCGAGCAGTCGATCTATCGCATCATTCAGGAGACCCTGGCCAACATTGCCCGCCACAGTCACGCCACACGGGTGGAGATTTCGCTCGTCTATCGCGCCGACCTGCTGGAAGTGGCGGTGGAGGACAACGGCCAGGGCTTCGACGTCAACCAGAAAATCCGCGGCATGGGCCTGCGTTCCATCCGTGAACGGGCGGCCAGCATCCGTGGCAGCCTGCAAATCCAAAGCGAACCCGGGCAGGGCACGCGTGTCCTGATCCAGGTTCCCATCAAGATCCCCGAAACGACGGAGATGGAGAGTGTGCAACCATGACAAATCCCATGATGGCCCCCATGAGCATCCTGATCGTGGACGACCACGAGGTGGTCCGCAACGGCATCCGCGCCTATCTGGGCACCCTGCCCGAGTTCAATGTGATCGGCGAGGCGGTCTCGGGCGAGGAGGCCATCAGCCTGGTGGCCGAGTTGATTCCCGACATCGTCCTGCTCGACCTGATCATGCCTGGCATGGACGGGGTGGAAGCCACGCGCCGCATCAAACAGATCAGCCCGCGCACCCAGGTGGTGGTGCTCACCTCCTACCATGAGGACGTGCATATCTTCCCCGCGCTCAAGGCGGGCGCCATTGCCTACATCCTCAAGGATATGAAGATGGACAAACTGGTCGAGGTGCTGCACCGCGCCCTGCAAGGGGAGGTGACCCTGCACCCGCGCGTGGCGGCGCGCGTGCTGGAGAACATCCGCGGCGAGAACAAGGAGGAGCAGCCGCTCTTCACCGAGTTGACTGACCGCGAGTTGGACGTGCTCAAGCTGATTGCCAACGGCCTGACCAACAGCCAGATCGCCGAGAAGCTGGTCATCAGCGAGAATACCGTCAAGGGCCACGTTAGCAACATCCTGAGCAAGCTGCACCTGGCCGACCGCACCCAGGTGGCGGTCTACGCCTGGCAAAGCGGGATCGTCCAGCGCGAGCCGCGCGGCAAATGACAGCCGGCGTTTGGGGCCGCGGCGTACGCGCCGCGCTGCGGGCAGAACCCCAAAATGATAACTTCTCTGTATTTTGGGGTAAAGGCATCGCACCCTAAGTTTTTCCTGCAAACGAAGCGTTTTGCTGGCGGGTTGGGCTATTGGGACGGGTAAATTTGCCGGCCAAGAAAACTTGGCTCATGCGTAAACCTGAAGCGCTTGTCCGGTTTCCGCCACCGCTTTTCTTTGCGAGTTACTCATTGGACGCCGAAAACAGCGTTTTTTCGTGTGACAAGCACCTGTTTACGAACAGGCCGCGCCTGGTGGCGCAAGTCTATAGACTTGCGCTACGGTACTTGCACACTGTTTGCACATGAGCCAACTGTTAGGGTCATTACTGTTTAGTTTGACAATGTCACATTTCAAAACCGTTTACCACAAAGTCCACACGCGTGCCTGCGCAAGATGCAGGGTCTTTTTAAAGTCACAGCTTCCAACTCCACGATTCGCGGGCAGCGCAAAATTCGCCTCCGTTTTCACATAAAACCATCCGTGTCCTCCGTATACAAAAAAGAGCATCCCAACTTTAGGAAAGCCCGGCCTCTGGGGCAGAACAGTATTGCCCTCAGCCGCAATACTGTTTGGATAAGAGCCGAGCTGCCGGCATTTTGCCAGAAATGATGCCCTTTGGGGCAGAAAAGCGGCTCAACTAAACAATATTGGCTTTAGAGTCTCCGCCTCGACTTTATGAGATGAACCCAAAAATGACCTTTTCCGTGCAAAAAAACGCAAATGCTTGCCCGAAACGAACCTTTGTGCTAGACTTTACCCGAGGATTAGAAACGCCATGGCCGAAAAAATATTGATCATCGATGACGACCTGGATACCTTGCGTTTGGTGGGCCTGATGCTGCAACGCCAGGGGTACGATATTGTGGCCGCCACGAACGGCGAACACGGATTGCTGCAAGCCTTCAGCGAAAAGCCCGACCTGATCCTGCTGGATGTCATGATGCCCGGCATGGATGGCTACGAGGTTGCGCGCCGCCTGCGCAAGAATCCCGCCACCTCCGCCATTCCGATCCTGATGTTCACCGCCAAGTCCCAACTGGACGACAAGGTGACCGGCTTCGAGGTGGGCGCAGATGACTACCTGACCAAGCCCACTCATCCCTCCGAGTTACAGGCGCATGTGCGCGCCCTGCTGGCCCGTTCCGATAAAAAGTCTGCGCCGCCGCCCGCCAAGACGGTGGAACAGGAAACGCGCGGTTACGTAATCGGGGTGCTGGCTGCGCGCGGCGGCCTGGGAGTCACGTCTGTGGCAGCCAACCTGGCGGCGGGAATTTCCAACCGCGCCCGCACCAACGTGATCATGGCCGAGTTGACGCCCGGCCGCGGGACGCTGGGACTGGATATGGGCTTGTCCGGCGGCCAGGAATTGAACGACCTCCTGTCGGGCGGGCTGGTCGAGATCACCCCTGAAAAGGTGGAAGCGGCCCTCGTCCCGCACGTTTCGGGCATCAAACTGCTGGCCGCTTCCGAAAGCCCGCGCGACATTCATTTGACCGCGCAGGTCAAGAACTACGAAGCCCTGGTCTCCCGCCTGGCGGCGCTATCCCGCTTCATTGTGCTCGATCTGGGGGTGGGCCTGCCGGCCTTCGTGCAGCAGATCCTGCCGATGTGCTCCGAACGCATCGTGGTGGTGGAGGGCATCTCGAATTCCATCCATCATTCCCATGTGCTGATCGACGAGATCGCCGCCCTGGGCATCGACCGCAAGACCATCACCGCCGTGCTGAACAACCGCGTCCGTTCGGACACACAGATGCCGTGGACGCAGGTGCAGGAAAAACTCAACCACTCCATCGCCATTACCCTGACGCCCGCGCCGGAGTTGTTCTACCAGGCCTCCCGCAACCAGACCCCGGCTGTGGTGTGCCAGCCGACGAACGTCACCTCCCAGCAACTCTTCAAATTCGTGGATCAGGTTCTGGAGCGCGAAAAGGTGCGATGACCCCGCCTTTTTCCGGCCAGACCCAATCCGCCATCCAATTTGCGGCGGACTTGTTCCGCGGGGCGAAACGGGCAGTGGCCCTCACCGGGGCGGGCTTATCCACACCTTCGGGCATTCCCGATTTCCGCTCGGAGGGCAAGGGACTGTGGTCGCACGACGAGCCTATGGAGGTGGCCTCGCTGTCCACCTTTCGCACCGCCCCTGAACGCTTTTTTCAATGGTTTCGCCCGCTGGCAAGCCAGATCTTCAATGCCCTTCCCAACCCCGCCCACCAGGCCCTGGCCGAACTGGAACGAGCCGGCCGCCTTCAGGCTGTCATCACCCAAAACATCGATGTTCTGCACCAAAAGGCCGGCTCGCAGCGCGTGATCGAAATGCACGGCACCCTGCGAACCCTGTCCTGCACGCAATGCTTTCGACAGGTCGAGTCCACCCCATACATGAAACCATTTTCCGAACAGGGCGTCATGCCGCACTGCCCGCACTGCGGCGCGCTGCTGAAACCCGACGTGATCCTGTTCGGCGAACAGCTGCCGCAGAAGGCCTGGTATGCCGCCCAACATGAAGCGCGCCAGTGTGATTTGATGGTGGTGGTCGGCTCCTCGCTGGAAGTCCTGCCTGTGGCGGGCCTGCCCATCCAGGCGCTCGACCGCGGCGCGCACCTCATCATCCTCAACAATACGCCCACCTACTTGAATGTCCGCGCCGATGTGACCATTTTGGAGGATGTTGCCGACGTCCTGCCTGCCATTGCGGAGAAAACCCTTCATGGCTGAAATCAAGACCGAAAAACTGGACAGCTACCGCCGCCTGATCGACATCGCGCGCGACCTGGCCTCGACCCTCGACCTGGACATCCTGCTCTCGCGCATTGTCCACGCCGCAGCGGAGGTGAGCGGGGCCGAAGCCGCTTCGATCCTGCTCTACGACGATGCGGCGCGCAGGTTGTACTTCCAGGTGGCGACCAACATCGACGAGCCAACCCGCCGCGGGCTGGTCGTGCCGCTCGACAAAAGCATCGCCGGCTGGATCGTGACCAACCGCAAGCCGGTGCGCAGCGCCAACGTGCATGACGACCCGCGCTTCTTCATCGACATCGAGCAATCCACCGGCTTTACCACCGAATCCATGCTGGGCGTGCCGCTCATCACCAAGAACAAAATCGTCGGCGTGCTGGAGGCGCTCAACAAGTACGGCGGAAAATTCACCGATACGGACGAGTCCCTGCTGCTGGTGCTGGGCGCGCAGGCCGCCGTAGCCATCGAGAACGCGCGCCTCTTCCAGCAATCGGACCTGATCTCCGAGTTCGTCCACGAACTGCGCACACCGCTGGCCTCGCTCAGCACAGCCACCTACCTGTTGCTGCGCCCCGAGATGTCGCAGGATCAGCGCGACCAGATCGTCAGCAGCATCCACACCGAAACGCTGCGCCTGAATGCGCTGGCCTCCTCCTTCCTGGACCTGGCGCGCCTGGAATCGGGCCGCGTTCAGTTCCGCAAATCCTCCTTCAGCCTGGCCGACATGCTGTACGAGTGCAAGGATGTGATGGCCTCCAAGGCCGAGGAGGAACATGTCCAGGTGGTTGTGGAAACGCCCGAAGGCCTGCCCGTCCTCGAAGCCGACCACGACAAGATCAAGCAGGTATTGTTGAACCTGTTGAGCAATGCCATCAAGTACAACCGTCCCAGCGGCTCGGTCATCCTGCGCGCCGAGGCGGTGGGCGACGAAATCAGTATCACGGTTCAGGATACGGGCATGGGCATCCCCGAACCGGCCATTCCGCATCTCTTCGAGAAGTTCTACCGCGTGCGCGAACACGAAAACAAGGCCTCCGGCACGGGGCTGGGCCTTTCGATCTGCAAGCAGATCGTGCATGGTCACGGCGGGCGCATCGAGGTCAAGAGCAAGCTGGGCATCGGCACCATGTTCACGATCCACCTGCCGAGGGGCAGCCGCACCCAGCCGCACAGGGGGCTGTGACGAGAAATGCAAACGCCGCTCCCGGGAGCGGCGTTTTTTTGTTCTCAAGAACCAAGGATTTGTGTCGCGCCATTTTGTGTTTTTCCAATTTCATCGAACCATAAACCAGGTGTTCGGTACCGCAAGATTTATCTTGCGAGTGGGTAGTACACCGCCGTCAGCGCGGACCTTTCCTCCCGAACTGGCGTTCGAGCATATCCACGGAAAGATGGATCATCGTCGGCCGTCCGTGCGGACAGGTGCGCGGCGACTCGCAGGCTTCGAGGTCGTTCAGCAGGGCGCGCTGCTCCTCGGGGGTCAGGGTCTGCCCGGCCTTGACGGCCAGCCGCTTGCATACGCGTCCCGCCAGCTTCGCCTCCACCTCGGCCTGGAGCGGCGCCTCGTCCTCTTCGAAATCCTCGACCAGCGCGCGCAGCGCCAGCGACGGGTCACTGCCGCGGAAGATGGTCGGCATGGCGCGCACCTGGAAGGCATTCGCGCCGAAGAGTTCCACCTCGAAGCCAAAATGATTCAGGGCCTCCAACTGGTCTTCGAGCAGTTTGGCTTGCGCGGGCGGCAAATGCACCACGGCGGGCGTCAACAGCGACTGCGAGGGAATGCTCTTCATCCCATGCTGGGCCATCAGTTTCTCGAACAACACCCGTTCATGCGCGGCGTGCTGGTCGATCAGATACAACCCATCTGGACCTTCAGCCACGAGGTAGGCCGACCCGATCTGGCCGATGAGCCGCAGGAGCGGGAGGTTAAAGACTGGTCCTGAGTCTGGTTGGGCGGTCGAAGGTCGAAGAGCCTGCCCTGAGCCTGACGAAGGGTCAAAAGTCGGTGGAGGGGCGGATTCGTCGAGTGAAACGGGACCTTCGACATTTGACATTTGACTTCCAGCCTCTCCCGCCATCGTCCAATCCAGCCCGATCTCGCGCGGCTCGGACGGGCGTCCGCCCCACAGCGTGGTCGGCGCGACGGACGGGATGGGCGTGTAGGCCAGCAGGGCGCGCCGCGTGGCACGCTGCACGAAACTGAAGATGCGGTCCTGACTCTTGAAACGCACCTCGGCCTTGGCGGGATGTACGTTCACGTCCACGTCCCCGGGCGTCATTTCCAGGAAGAGCGCCGTGAGCGGGTAGCGTCCCACCATCAGCAGGGTGTGGTAAGCCTGGATGACGGCCGTATTCAGCGCCGTCTCCTGCACCCAGCGTCCGTTGACGAAGAAAGTGATCTCCTTGCGGTTCGAGCGCGTCAAGGAGGTCGGGCTGATGAAGCCCGTCAGGCGCAGGCCCTCCTCTTCGGAGATGACCTCCAGCATCTGCTTCGCCACGTCCACGCCGTAGAGTGCGGCCAGGATGGCGCGGCGGTCGCCGTCGCCGGCGGTTTGCAATGCAAGGTTCCTGCCTTCGCTCAACTTGAAACGCACATTGGGATAGGCCAGCGCATAGCGCGTGACCAGGTTATCGATGGCGCGGCGTTCGGTTACGTCGGCTTTGAGGAATTTCAAACGCGCGGGCACGTTGTAGAACAGATCCTCCACGCGCACCACCGTGCCGACCGGCGCGCCGACCGCCTCGACCCTGCCGCTGATCCCGCCTTCGACACGCAGCCTGGCCCCGGCGGTTGACTCTGCGGTGCGCGAGGTGAGGGTCATGCGCGAGACCGAGCCGATGGAGGCCAGCGCCTCGCCGCGGAATCCCAGCGTCGAGATGTGGAACAGGTCCTCGGACTGGACCAGCTTCGAGGTCGCGTGGCGTTCGACGGCCAGCGCCAGCTCGGAGGCGGGGATTCCGCTTCCGTCGTCGGCGACTTCGATCAACGCGCGGCCCGCCTCCGCGATGGAAATCGTCAGCGCGCGCGCGCCTGCATCCAGCGCGTTCTCGGCCAGTTCCTTCACCACCGAGGCGGGACGTTCGATGACTTCCCCCGCGGCAATCTGCGAGGCCACTTCTGAAGAGAGCAGTCGAATAGGCATGAGTCTATTATAATCGGCGGATGCGCTTCACCACCCTGTTCTTCGACCTCGACGACACCCTGTATCCCGCCTCGACCGGCCTGTGGACTTTGCTCAAGCGCCGCATGAGCGATTACATGCGCGAGCGCCTGGGCATTCCCGAAGACCAGATCGCCCGCCTGCGCGAGCAGTACTTCCTGCAATTCGGCACCACGCTGCGCGGTTTGCAGGCCTATCACCAGGTGGATACCCAGGAATACCTGGCCTACGTGCATGATGCGCCGCTGCGGGATTTCCTGACCCCCAACCCGTTCCAGCGTGAGGTGATCGCCGCCCTGCCCCAGCGCAAGTGGATCTTCACCAACGCGGACGCGCCCCACGCTCAACGGGTGCTGGCCGCGCTCCAACTCGAAGGCCTGTTCGACGGCATCGTGGATGTGAACGCCATCGCGCCGCACTGCAAGCCGATGCCCGAGTCCTTTGCGATTGCGATGCAGGCCGCCGGCGAGAGCGACCCCGCGCGCTGCGTGATGATCGACGACCTGCCGCGCACCACCCGCGCCGCCCGCGAGAACGGATTGTACGCCGTGCTGTTCGGTCAGTCCGTGCCGCACCCCGAAGCGGATGCCTGCTTCGACGACTGGGCGCAATTGCCGCAAATTCTGTCGTAGCCCCGTGGAGTCCAAAGTCTCCAGATTTTGGATGCTCGTCAACGTCAGAAAACGTTGACTCCAGATGGAAAGTGAGAGAATCATGGAAACCAAAGCCGCCATTGCCCTGGCCCTGCTGATCCTGGGGATCGTGGTCATCAATTTTGCCATGTATGCCATCGTGCGCGGCGCCACCCGCGGCGACAGCCACTGGATGAATGCGCTGCGCAACAGCCTGAGCCAGCCCCTGGATCGCAGCAACCAGCCCTACGATGAACTGCGCGAGAAGATGCGCGAACTTTCAGGAGAGAAAAAAGAAGAGTGACCTGCGCCGCCTGCCCGCGCGTTTTTTACAAAACGCATATATCTGTTTCATGTCGGATTAATCCCGCCGTGATACAACCCTATCTGGTTTACAGGCATAATTTTTGGAGAAACTCATGAGCGAATTGATGAATGAAAACGAACCGATCTTCGAACCCGCGACAACCGATGCGGACCCCAATCGGGTCTTGAAAATCATCCTGGCGGTGCTGGTCCTGCTCTTTGTGGCAACGGCCTCTTTTGCCGGCGGATTCGTGACCGGGCATTTCGTGCCCGCCTTGAGCGGCGCGCCCGGGCAGACCCTGCTGCCGTCGGCCCCCACCCCATCCAGCGAACAACATTCCGCCACACCGCAGGATCTGCAAATCCTGTTCACCCCGTTCTGGGAGGCCTGGAACATCGTCCACGAACAATACGTGGACCAGCCCGTGAACGACCTCGAATTGATGCGCGGCGCCATCCGCGGCATGATGGATGCGCTGGGCGACAAGCACAGCTCCTACATGGACCCGGTCGATTACAAGCAGGCCAACGAAGGCCTGTCCGGTGAATACGAGGGCATCGGCGCCTATGTGGACACCGGCGGCGATTACCTGACCATTCAAAGCCCCATCCCCGGCTCCCCGGCCGAAACAGCCGGCCTGCGCCCGGGCGACATCATCGTCAAGATCGACGGCGAGGATATGGCCGGCGTGGACCCGGAGATCGCCCGCCAGCGCGTGCTCGGCCCGGCCGGGACGGTGGTCCACCTGACCATCGCGCGCGAGGGCGAGCAGGAATTGCTGGAATTCGATGTGACCCGCGGCAGGATCGTCATCAAGAGCGCCACAGGCAAGATGCTCGAAAACGACATCGCCTACGTGCAGGTGACAACCTTCGGCGACAAAACCACCTCGGAATTGACCCAGGCCCTGATCGACGTGATGGCCCAGAACCCCAAGGGCCTGATCCTCGACCTGCGCAACAATGGCGGCGGCTACCTGAGCACGGCGGTGGAGGTCACCTCGCAGTTCCTGGGCGAAGGCGTGGTGCTGTACGAGCAGTATGGCGACGGGGAGAAGAAAACCTTCCCGATCGAACCCGGCGGCATGGCCACCGAGATTCCCATGGTGGTGTTGATCAACGGCGGTTCCGCTTCCGCTTCCGAGATCGTGGCGGGCGCCTTGCAGGATTACGGCCGCGCCACCCTGGTGGGCGTGACCTCCTACGGAAAAGGCTCGGTGCAAAACTGGATTCCGCTTTCGGATGACCAGGGCGCGGTGCGCGTGACCATCGCCAAATGGCTGACCCCCGACGGGCGCACCATCCACGGGGAGGGCCTGACCCCCGACGTGTGGGTGGACCTGACCGAGGAGGATTACAAGAACGACCTCGACCCGCAGTTGGAGCTTGCCATCCAAACCCTGCTGGCCATCCTGAACGGGAATCCCATTCCCACCTCGGTGCCAACCGCCACCCCATCCCAATAAAATGATTTCTTCCATGTGTAAATGAGGCAAACATGTTCTTTCTTGACCCCACCTACCTGATCTTCATGGCGCCAGCCTTCCTGCTGATGCTGCTGACCTCCTGGTACGTCAAGTCGGCCTACAGCAAATGGAGCCGCGTTCCCGCCCGCAGCCGCATGACCGGGGCGCAGGCCGCCCAACGCCTGATCTCCACGGGCGGATTGTACGGCGTGCAAATCCAGGGCATTCGCGGCGAAATGACCGACCACTACGATCCGCGCGACAAGGTGCTGCGCCTGTCGCAGGGAGTGGGCGGCGGCGCTTCGGTGGCGGCCCTGGCCATCGCCGCGCACGAACTGGGCCACGCCATGCAGGACGCGGAAGATTACCTCCCGCTGCGTTTACGCGCCGCGCTCGTCCCGGCCGTGCAGATCGGCTCGAACCTCGGCTGGATATTGATTGCGCTGGGCCTGTTTCTCAACTGGGTCAACGTGGCCTGGCTGGGAGTGCTGGTCTTTTCGGCCGGCGCGGTCTTTGCTTTGGCCACCCTGCCGGTCGAGTTCGATGCCTCGGCGCGCGCCAAGCGTCTGCTGGCCGAGACCGGCATCATCATGGGCGAGGATGAGCAGCGCGGCGTGAATACCGTCCTGAACGCCGCCGCCCTGACCTACGTGGCCGGCGCGATCACGGCCATCCTGCAACTGCTGTATTACGTTTTCCTGATCGGCGGCATTGGACGCCGCCGCGACTGAATCCCCAGGATTGCCGCATGACCAACGTCTCCCGCAGGCCCCGGCCTGCGGGAGTTTTTTTATGTGTATAATCGTCGCGGCATGAACAAATTTGTCTTCATCCTGCTTTTATTTCTGGGCGCCGCCCTGGTCATCCTGAGCTTTGGGGAATTGGAAACCATCCTGGGGACCTTGCAGGGCGGGCAGCATGGATACTTGTTCCTGGCGCTGCTCCTCCAACTGGCCTGGTTTCTTGTGATTGGTCGGATGTATCGTTCCATCTACCACCTGCTGGGCATGGACGACACGACCCTAAACCTGGGCATCGTGGCGGCGGCCACCTCCTTCGTCAACACCGTCATGCCGACCGGCGGGATGGGCGGCATCGCCCTGTTCGCCGCCGAAGCCCGCAAGCGCGGACATCCCACCGGCAAGGCCACCGTCGCCGCGGCGCTGTGTATGCTGTTCGACCAGGCCGCCTTCCTGTGCATCCTGGCGCTCGGGTTGATCGTGCTGCTCCGCCGCGGAAACCTGTCCCTGGGCGAGGTCGGCGCTTCGGCCCTCCTGCTGGTGCTGGCCGTCATGCTGGCCTTCCTGCTGTACCTCGGCTACCGCTCCGCGGCACGGCTCGGACAGGTGCTGGCGCTCCTCTCCCGCCAGGTCAATCGGGCGACCCGTCTCATTTTGCGCCGCGATTTTCTGAGCGAGGCGCGCGCGCAGGCCTTCGCTGCGGAGATCGGGGAGGGCCTCTCGGGCTTGAGCGGGCATCCGCTCGCTTTGCTGCGCCCCGTGCTGTGGGGTCTGCTGAACAAGTCCCTGTTGATGGGCATTTTGCTGACGGCCTTCCTGGCTTTCGACGTCCCCTTTTCGGCAGGAACGATCGTCGGCGGATTCTCCATCGGGTATCTGTTCCTGATCGTTTCCCCCACGCCCTCGGGCATCGGGGTGGTCGAGGGGCTGATGCCGTTGGCGCTTTCCTCGCTGCGCGTGCCCTGGAGCCAGGCTGTCATCGTCACGCTGGCCTATCGAGCCGTCACGTTCTGGGCGACCCTGGGAATTGGCGCACTGGCCTTTCGCCGCCTGCACTTGAACGGCAACGGAGAAAAGTAGAAAATGGATCAACGTTTTCAGCAGCTACTCTCGGAATACATCACGCACGAAAACCCCGACGGGCGCAGCCAGGTCGAAGCGCAACTCTGGCGCGAGTTTGGCGCGACCAAGGCTGTGCTGGTGATGGACCTCTCGCGCTTTTCGATCCTGACCCAGAAATATGGCATCGTCTACAACCTGGCAATGGTCTGCCGCATGCAAACCGTCTCGCGCCCCATCATCGAACAGGAGGGCGGCGAAATCGTCAAGTACGAGGCCGACAACTGCTTTGCCATGTTCGACGATGTGTCCCCGGCCGTGCGCGCCGCCATTGCCGTGAATCACGCCTTCGCCGAGCTCAACGCCCACACCGACGAAAAGTTCGACATCCTGGTAGGCACCGGCATCGATTACGGCGAAGTGTTGCTGATTGGCGGCCCTGATTATTTCGGCATGGCCGTCAACCGCGCCAGCAAGCTGGGCGAGGATGTGGCCAGCGGGGGCGAGATCCTCATTACGAAGTCCGCCTACGACAGGCTCGCCCCCGGCTCCGTCCAGGCCGAGCCGTTCGAGTTATCCATCTCGGGCTTGAAGCTCGATGCGCTGGTCATCAAGGCCTGATGACTCTCGCCGCCCTGCTCGAAGCCTGGAAACGTGAGCCGCTGACGGCGGAAAACTTCGCCGCCTGGCGCACCCTGCCTCCGCGCCCCGCCTCCATCCAACCCCTGCCGGACGACCTGCCTGCTCCCGTTAAACAGGCCCTGGTCGCGTCTGGGATCCACTCGCTCTACTCGCATCAATCCCAGGCCTGGACTCATGCCCGCCGCGGCGAAAACGTCATCCTGGCCACCGGCACGGCCAGCGGCAAGACCCTGGCCTACAACCTGCCCGTCTTCGCCGCGCTGGCTGAAAACCCCGCGGCGCGCGCCCTGTATCTCTTCCCCACCAAGGCCCTGACGCAGGATCAACAGTCGACCCTTCAGTTCCACCAATCGTCAATCGTAAATCTGCAATCGTCAATCTATGATGGCGACACCCCGCAGAAGGACCGCTCCGCCATCCGCAAGCAGGCCCGCATCGTGTTGACCAATCCCGACATGCTGCACACGGGCATCCTGCCGCATCATACCAACTGGGCCGAGTTCTTCTCGAACCTGAAATTCATCGTTGTCGACGAGGCGCATACCTACCGCGGCGTCTTCGGCTCGCACGTGGCCAACGTATTGCGGCGCGTCCAGCGGGTGGCAAAATTCTACGGCGCGAAGCCGCAATTCATCCTGGCCTCGGCCACCATCGGCAACCCGCGCGAACTGGCGGAGAAGCTCATCGAAGCGCCCGTCCACCTGATCGACGAGGACGGCTCCGCCCGCGGCCCACGCCACTTCATCATCTACAATCCGCCCGTCGTGGACGAGTCCATCGGCCTGCGCAAGAGTTCCCTGCTCGAAGCCGTGCGCCTGACCCAGGATCTCATTGAACAAAATGTGCAGAGCGTGGTCTTCGCGCGCTCACGGCGCAGCGTGGAAATCATCCTGACTTACCTGCAATCTCTCCCTCCCCCATTTTCGGAGAAAATGGAGGAGGGCCGGGGAGGGGGCATCAGGGGCTATCGCTCCGGCTACCTCCCCTCCCAGCGCCGCGAAATTGAACAAGGCCTGCGCAACGGCTCGGTCAAGGCGGTCGTGGCGACCAACGCCCTTGAGCTGGGCA
>JBMOMS010000199.1:0-7036 GCA_049324895.1 Chloroflexota bacterium | reverse complement strand
GTGGTCTTCGACTTCGGCTACGACGAGATCCGCGCCGCCATCCAAAAGCACGCCCCTGCCCTGGAGGAAATCACCGCGCCCTGCCTGGTTCACTGGGATGCGTGGAACCCCAATTTCTTCGTCCGCGACGGCAGGATCACCGGCATCATCGACTTCGAGCGCGCGTTTTGGGCCGAGCCGTTGATGGAGGCCCAGTTCAGGCTGCTCTTCTTCGAGCAGGAACCCACCTGCCTGCGCGGCTATGGTAAGACCAGCTTCACCTTCGCAGAACAACAGCGCAATTACCTGTACATGCTGCATCTGGCGCTGGTAATGCACACGGAATGTTTCTACCGCAATTATGACACCGATGACATCTTCAACATGTCCAGGCAGTTCATTGGCGGCTCGATGGCGTGGCTGAAAGCCAACTGAGTGCGTATGGCAATCCGTCCTGGGTGGTACGCCTGGGCACAGAGAAGGCCAGGAAGCTGCTGTTGAGGTACCATCAACTTCCGAAGTCGAGAGGCTTCGGAAGTTTTCTTATGCGTCACGGTCCCATGGGACACCAGGGCATTTCCTTCCCCCATTCCTTAAAAAACAAATTCCGACTGCACATCATGCAATTATCGCCGCCTTTCAAAATTCTCTATTGACAATTCGCCGCTCGTCCAATAAACTGATAAGTGAATATCCATTCATTTATTACGGAAATAATCGACATGTCCCCGCGTCCCGATGTCAGCGCCGAACGCAAGCCACAAATCCTGCAAGCCGCCCTGTATGTTTTCCTGCGCAAGGGCTTCACCGCCGCGCGCATGGTGGATATTGCCCGCAAGGCAAAACTGAGCGTTGGCAACCTATACCGTTATTTCGACAGCAAACTCGATATCACCCTGGCCCTGATGGAATTATTCCTCTCGCCCAGCCTGCAGGCGCTGGAAGACCTGCTCTCCCTGCCTGGAACTGTCCGTGAACGGCTGACCAATGCCTTCATCGATGAACTGGCTGCGCAAGACAAGGCTGCGTTTACCCTGTACAGCGAAATGTACCACCTGTCTCGACGGGAAAAACGCATCCACAAATTGCTGTCTGCTTACAACCTTCGCTTGCAGCAACAGATCTCCGCCCTGCTTCAGCAGGGGATGGAACGCGGGGAATTGCGACCCATCGACCCAGCCAGCGCCGCTTTTACCTTCCAGGTGATCTTCGACGGGATGATGCAAAACCTCCCGCTCCAGCCGGTCGATTCTGACCTGGCGTTGATTGTGCGTAGCGCCTTCGACCAGTTATTCGAAGGCTTTGAAACCTGACAAGGAGAAATCCATGCAAACCACCCCGGTACGTTGGCGCGAAGTCTTCCTGTTTACGGGCATGGCCTACCTGTTCAGCTGGCTTTGGTGGGGAATGTTGATCCTCTCCGGCGCGCAGGCCTTTGGCAACCTGTCACAGTTGAGCGCGGAGGAAGGCCAGGCGGCTCAGATGATGATTGCGCTGGGCGATTTTGGGCCGCTCATCGCCGCGCTGGTCATGCGCTTATTCGTCAGCCGCGAGGGAGTCAAAGGCTCGATGGGCTGGAAACGTTCGTGGAAACAATACCTCCTGGCCCTGCTTGCCCCGATTGTATTTTTCGGGTTGCTCGCCGCCTTCAACCACCTCAGCGGGCTGGGACGTTTTGAATGGACGCGGACGGACACGCCCTTTGGCGCCTACCTTGGAATCGAGTTGTTGATTGGGACGCTCATCATTTCGATTTTTGTCCTCGGCGAGGAATACGGCTGGCGCGGATATTTGCTGCCGCGGGCGCTGGCGTTGGGTGAAGCGCGCGGGACCCTTCTCGTCGGGCTGGTTTGGGCGTTTTGGCATTTGCCGCTATTGCTGGTCGGGTTGAATTATCCCGGACAGAGTCCATTGATTACCATACCGCTGTTTACGCTGGTGGTGGTCGCGCTCTCGTTTCCCTTCACCTGGTTGTATAAAGCCAGCGCCGGGAGCGTTGTCCTTGCCAGTTTGTTTCACGGCGCCATCAATGCCTACGGCGACGGCTTGACCGCCCAGGCAGTTGTTCCCAACGGGAATGCGCTCGTCAGCGGCTCGGCGGGAATTGTGATGCTGGGATTTTTGCTCGTTCTCATTCTGCCATATTACCGGGCACAAAAAAAGGAGTCCTGAAATGAAATTTCTTCGTGTTCTATTCAGCGCTTTACTTATCCTCGCTTTTACGTTGCTTTCAGGTTGCGAGTGGGTGGATACGGAGTGGGCGCGTGAAGATAGCGATGGCGATGGCATAATCAACTACAACGACAATTGTGATACAGTCGCCAATCCTGACCAGGCAGACACGGATAAAGACGGTATCGGGGACGCATGCGATCCTGATCCTGGCCATGACAACGACTTCTTCGATGCCCAACCTGGAGCGCCCGCCCAACCCGGGGAACCGGCCGCCCAATGCCCGGTTGGGGACTATTTCGTAACGTTCATGCCCGATGGCCGGCTTCAAATCTGGAACCCAGAAACCGGCCTGCCTGCCGTGCAATCAGACGGGGCGGCCCTGCTGGATGCAAGCCAGACCCCCCTTCCCGGCGTTTTCGAGCGTGATGGCGATTCCCCATTCTGGTTCTTCCGCCCGGAAGACCCTGAATTAATTGTAAAAGTGCTGAGCGCTGCAGATGAGACCAATTTCTGGGTTCTCTGGGGGACTTGTTCCAATATGGTCGTACCTGCTCGCAACCCCGCGAATTTGAAACCCTATTCTTCGGACAACTCGAACGATGTTGTCCAACACGCCGACACCAGCAAACCAGCCGACAACGCGCCGCCTTATGACGATATCCGCTCTGTCTTTGTCTGGTACGACGGGTATCCCCTCACCCCCGAAACCCGTCCCCTCATTTCCAGCGGCTTTGCCGGGAACGCCAATCCATACCTGTTGCAGTTGTTTCGCGACATGGAACTGAACTATGGCTTCGATGATTCCTGGTACCCCGGCAGGGACGGGATGGCCGTGCCGCCGCGCACCCTGACCGAAAGTTTGCGGGGCATGGGACCCACCCCCGCGCAACTGGAATTCACAAAGGCATTGAACATGCTGTTGATGTACGCGGCAGGGTACCATCCCATCCAGGATACCGCCGAAAGCGCCCTGCCCTTGCGCGTTAAAGCAAAGCCCGCCTTGCTTCCCGCCAGCGCCGCGCTCCAGGGCTTCCAACTGTTTTCCCCGGGGGCCTGGGCGGCAGAACCAATCACCGTCAGCGGAGAAAACTTCGACATCGAGTTCATAGGCGCCTGGTCAGGCGCGGCGTTCGATCCTGGCCGCGGTGAGTTTGGCGTGTGGGCGGCGGATGGTAGCGTGGAAATTACGGGCGGCGGCAAAACCGTCAGCCTGCAAGGGCCTGGAGATGGTGAACACCTGGTTCTCTCGGTCATCGCCGCCGATGGCGCCCCCGGCGACCCGCAAACCGTCACCCCCCTGGAATTGGGTGAGCGCTTCGGTGTCTATACCGCTGCCATGCCCGGCTGGTTGACCTTTGAAACCTGGCTGGGAGGTCCCTTCACCCCCTTCCCGCCGGATGCAGACACCCTTGCCTGGCAAATTCTGCTCGACTTTGACAGCGACACCGCCACCGGCAAAACCGGCGAGTTTTACGCCGCGCAAGGGCTGGGCTACGAGGTCTTCTTTCACAGTGAGGGCCAATCTGTCTTCTGCGGCGCGGTCACTGCCAGCGGCGAAGATTTCGATTGTCCCCAGGACCTCTTTCGCCTGATGTATGACCCCGCCGGGCGCGTGGTCATGAGCGCCCAAATTGCCGACCTGCAAGCCATCGCCGAACAAGCCGGGGTGGAATGGAACCCCGCCTCCCTGCGCTGGCGCTTCTCACATATCAACCACGCCCTGGAAGGCAACCCTCAGGATGTGTATCCTGATCCCAATCCATAGTGCGGTATACATTTCCCTTCCCTGGAGCGCGAACCCCAAGCGAGTTGCACATTCCATGCAACTTTGGACGATAATACGATAAAAGGAGAACCCATGACCCGAAATACATTGGCCCTCGTTCTGTGCCTGACCCTGCTCCTGGCTGGATGCGGCAATTCCCCGGACGTGACGACTGCCCCGCCCACGAATTCCCCACCTCCTCTCGACGCTGCGCCGGCTACCGCCACCCAGGCCCCACCCACCCCCACAGAGATTCCGCCCACAACGCCGCCCGAGCCGTCGCTGCCACCCCTGGCCCCCGACCCACAGCGTATCGAATTCCAGGCCGAGGATGGAGCCGTGCTGGTCGGGTACTATTACCCTGCCGCGGTCAACCCGGCCCCGCTGGTCGTTCTCATGCACTGGGCTGGCGGAGACCAAACCGACTGGGTCTACGTCGGCCTGGCGGCCTGGCTGCAAAATCGCGGCGCACAAGTTCCAGCCCCGCCGGAATCCAAATTTTTCGACACGCCCTATCCCTTCCCGTCCCTGCCTGCGGAACACTCCTATGCGGTCTTCACCTTCGATTTCCGCGGCTATGGGGAAAGCAGCGGCAGCGGCGACCAGGCTAAACACATCCTGGATGCCCGCGCCGCCTACGCCGTTGCCGCGGGGCTGGAAGGCGTGGATCCCGCCCGCATTGTCGGCATCGGCGCCAGCATCGGCGCGGATGCGGTTGCAGATGCCTGCGCGGATAATTGTATCGCCGCCCTGTCCCTCGGCCCAGGGAATTACCTGGACATGGCCTACGCCAACGCCGTCTCCGCGATGGAGGGGCAATCGAAACCCGCCTGGTGTGTGGCAACCGAGGAAAACGAGATCGACCTGGTCACTTGCAATTCGGCCAGCGGAAATCACTACACCCGGCAAATCTATCCCGCTGGTGGACATGCCATGCGACTTTTCCGCGCAGAGATCGGTCTCGATCCTCCCATTGAAACCGTGATCCTCGATTTTCTAGATCAGGCCTTTGGCTCGTAACTCCCCTGCAAAAAAGAATTCGGAAGCCTTGTAACTTCCGAATTCTTTTTTCATTCCACAGCACCCTGACGGGATTTTCCGGGAAGCCCGACATCGCTTGAATGAATCGGGTTGCCCCGCGTCATTGGTGACACCGCATCGCGAGATATCAGCTTGACGTGATGCCAACAGGCGCAGGGATGATCGTCGCGATGGAAAAATGCTCGTGATATAATGCGCAAAGCGCTTTCGATCCTCATTATATGAAAAGAAAGGCAACCATGAATAAAAACCTTGCGCTTGGCTTGACGATGACAATTTTTATCATTCTGGCTTGTACCTTCAGTTCAGGCTCTCCAACTGCCCCCACGCCCATATCGGCTCCGCCCACCAGCGAACAAAATACGGGTACCGACCCCCAGCAGGCCCAGGATCAGATGGCCACATTCGTGGCGCAGACGGTGGCGGCGCAGCAGCCCGCTGTGACCGAGACCTCCGTCCCGGCCCTGGTGGAGCCTCCGACCGCCACGGTAGTGCTGTCCCTCCCCAACGCGCCCGCGAACTTTGTGGGAAGCGCCAGTTGCACGAAACTTATCGCCCATTCCACCACAGAGTACAAATTCGTGTTTGTCGCCAACCTGGTCTGGGAGGATCGATCGGGCGACGAGACCTCCTTCGAGCTTCTCAAGGATGGAAAGCTCCTGGTGACCCTGGATGCGGATACGACGGAGTACCAGGATAGCCTCACCTTTATGACCCCCTACAAGCACCCCACCCAGATGGCGCTTTATACGATCCGCGCCGTCAATGCGGCGGGAAAATCGGAAGCCGTGGAACTATCCTTGTCGGCCACGTGCAGATAGCCCGCCCTTTGCTTCAAAAGAAAACTTCCGAAGCCTGTCAGGCTTCGGAAGTTTGTTTTTATACCAACATTCGGACAGGGTTTTCCAGGAAACCCGCCAGCGCCTGCATGAACCGGGCCGCCTCCGCGCCGTCGCTGACGCGGTGATCGACCGAGATGGTAGCCTTCATGACAATCGTTCAAGATCAGCAATATCTTTGGTTCTACCGCTTGCTTTTTTATTCTTCTTCAGGTTCTCTAAATCAATCACGTTGACTTCAACACCATCGAAGTTATCGACAATTCTTAATTGATAGCATTGATCAAATTCAACGCCTGAAATGGATGTGGTAATTTCAAGACGCATGGGCGGATAACCCATGCGAATAATCTTTGGTTTTTGCAGAAATAATTCAGGCTTTAAATTTGGGTCGTCAAACCCAAAGACTTTCAATACGGAAACAAGTTTTTGGGCATTATCAGGATGAATGGCAACCCAAATATCCATATTCTCTGTGGTGCGGGCGTATCCATGATAACCCACAGCATACCCCCCGATCAGCAGGTAGTGAACGTCATACTCTTTCAGCAATTTCAAGAACTCTTTGAAGTCGGGTGGTAGCGTTAAAGCCATAGTTGATCCTTCGTAAAAGTTCCATGTGTTGCAGACGTTCGAGGGGCGTTCTGGAAAGCCAGTACTCCTTATCGTCTCTGTCAGCTTCTTCAAAAGATGAAAAAATTGAAAACGCTCTTTTATCCAATTTAGGGAAATTATTTTCGTCCATGGGTTAAGTATAGCATAAGCAAAAGACCTCCGAGTTCTTCACCCACAGGTCGCTGTGCAAAAACTCGGAGGTCCGCATTCTTATACCAACATTCGGACAGGATTTTCCAGGAAGCCCGCCAGCGCCTGCATGAATTGGGCCGCTTCCGCCCCGTCGCTGACGCGGTGGTCGACCGAGATGGTGGCCTTCATGCGCCAGCCTGCCTTGATCTGCCCGCCGTCCACGACGGGAACCTCCCGCGCGGAACCGATCGCCAAAATGGCCGCCTCGGGCGGGTTGATGATGGCGATGAAATCCTCGACATCGTACATGCCCAGGTTGGAAGTGGAGAAGGTCGAGCCGTCTACGTCCTCGGGCTTGACCTTGCCATCGCGGGCGCGCGCAGCCATGGCTTTGACTTCGCCCGAAATCTGGCGCAGCGTCTTCTGGTCGGTGTCCTTGACGACCACGGTCATCAAGCCGCCAGGGACGGTCACCGCCACGCCGACGTTG
>JBMOMS010000198.1:15351-51811 GCA_049324895.1 Chloroflexota bacterium | reverse complement strand
TTGGAATTGCCTCCTTCCCAGTACACGGCAGGGATGGCGACAGCCTGGTGGATGCGGCCGACCAGGCGCTGTACCAGGCCAAAGAAGCCGGGCGCAATCGGGTAAAAGTGTATGGAGAAAATTGATCCGCCAAAAAGTTCAGGGATGGTTGCGGATGCATACAAGGATCGGGCGGCAGTTCGACTGCCGCCCGATCCTTGTTGACATCTTTACCCGGTGCGGTCGCAAGTTGCACATTCCACAACACAATTTGTAACCTCGGGGAGTATGTCAAAAAACCTTCAGTGACTTGCGCACCCGCTCCAGGCCCTTCTCCAGCGTCGCCCGCGGACAGCCGAAGTTCAGGCGCACGAAATTCTCATAACCCGCCCCGAATATTTTTCCGTCGCTGAAGGCCACTTTGGCATTCTCCAGAAAATACTTGAACGGTGTACCTGTAATCCTGCCGGTCTCGACCATTTGGCTGAAGTCGAGCCAGGCCAGGTAGGTGGCGGATGGGAACGTAATGCGCACCCCGGGCAGGTGCTCCGACACGTAGTTGACCAGGAAATCGCGATTGGCCGAAAGGTACTCGCGCAGCTCGGCCAGCCAGCCGTCACATTGACCCGAGAAGGCCGCCTGGGCGGCAAACAATCCCATACTGCCGACGTGCAGGCGCATGTGTTCGAGTTCCTTCTTATAGCGTTCGCGCAATTCCACGTTGGGGATGATGGCAAAGCCGCAGAACAGGCCCGGCACATTGAAGGTCTTCGAAGGGGCGATCAACGTGATGGTGTGCTTCGCAATTTCCGCCGAGAGTTTCGCCATGGGGGTATGCTTGTTATCATCCAGCAACAGTTCGGAGTGAATCTCGTCCGAGACAATCAAAACATCGTTGGCGATGCATATCTCGGCCATGCGCTGCAGTTCCTTGCGGGAGAAGATGATTCCCAGCGGGTTGTGTGGATTGCACAACAGGAAAATGCCCGCCTGTTTTGCCTGGGCCTCGAAGACCGCCCAATCGACCTCGTAGCTCAGGATGTTGCCCGTGACCTTCTGGATCAACGGCGCGTCAAGTTGGGGGATGCAGACGTTGTTCTTTACTTCATGGAATTCATTGTAGACCGGCGTCTGAATCAGCACGCCGCGTTCGGACGAGGCAAAGGCGCGCGCCGCCACCGTAAGTCCGCTGACGATGCCTGTCACGGCGATCACCGCCTCGGGCTTGATCTTCCAGCGATACAACCTGTCCATGCGCGCGGCGACGGTGTCCTTCAATGCCTGGGAGGGCAGTTCATAGCCAAGCACACCGTGATCCACGGCTTTGTGCAGGGTCGAGAGGATCGGCTTGGGCGCGGGGAAATCCATGTCCGCCACCCACATGGGCAGGACATCCTTGGGGTAAAAATTCCACTTGTTCGAACGCTGGGGGTTGCGGCGGTTGGGGACCTGGTCGAAATCAAAGCTCATGGTTTTCTCCTAGAACGGTGCAATTGGTGCGTAATGCAAGTGTGTGACTTGTGTTACTTTCAGGGAAGTATACAACGGGCGGAAGTGGAAAGCAAACGACCCATTTAAACGGGAAGGCGGCCCGCCACGGGCCGCCTTCCACACACAGGAGGAGAAAGGTGCTTGCTACAAGGCGCGCACCTTGAACCACAAAGCAGGGATGCGCCGAATCTTTTCCCAGGCGCTCAAGTTCGCGCGGCGATGGAACACATCGTAGTCGTGCGCTTCGATGTCGTCCAGGATGCCGCTATAGAAGACGGCCGAGGCGCCGATGGCCATGCGTCCATCGCGGTCGAGCATGGCGATGCCCTGCCAGGCTTCCTCGTACAGCTTGCGCGCGCGCTCGATCTGGAACTGCATGAACTTGCGCCAGCGCGGGGTGACGACGCCCATTTGGATGTCGGTCTCGGAGATGCCAAAGGCAAGCATGTCTTCGCGCGGCAGGTAGACGCGCCCGTTGCGATAATCCTCGCCCACGTCGCGCAGGATGTTGGTCAATTGCAGGGCCACGCCCAATTTGATGGCCTGGGGAATGGCCTGCCGTCCGCGAAAACCGATGATGTGCATGCTCATCAACCCCACCGTGGAGGCGACGCCGTAGCAATAAGTGGCCAGGTCATCGAAGGTGGCGTAGCGGGACTGACTCAGGTCGCGGGCCACGCCATCGATCAATTGCAGGGCGTAGTGGCGCGGGATGTGATAACGGGTCATGGCGTCGACCCATGCGGCGGCCACCAGGTCACCCTCCGGGGCGGACGTGGTGTTGACGATGGTGCGCCAATAATCCAACTGGCGGTCCCGATCCCAGGCGGCGGATTCGTCCACGATGTCATCGACCGTGCGGCAGAAGGCGTACAGGGCGCGCACGGCAGCGCGCTTCTCCTCAGGCAGCAAGCTGGAAGCCAGGGAAAAGGACTTGCTATGCTCGGCGGCAATGCGTTCCGCCAAGGAATATGCCTGGCGCAGGGAATCGTCCCCGGCCCAATAGGAAAAGAAGGGTCGGTGTGTCGGATGAGAATCGTGCCCGGCCATTGCCAGCAATTGATGCTCCCAGTTCATTTGAATTGCCATGCCAACCTCCAAAATTGGTATGGACGGATTCTATCCACTTTCCAATATTTGTCAAGGTTTTGTATAGATAATTCGCGCTTTTCCTTGACAAAATATAGACAAAAGGTATAATCGTCTTTGTTCGACATGGACAAGACACCGAAAGAAGGAAAAACATGCCCCACAAACCCACCGCCCTCGTGATTGGCGCCGGCATCGGCGGAATCGCCACCGCCGCCCGCCTCGCCAAAAACGGATACGACGTGACCGTTCTCGAAAAAAATGACACCCCCGGCGGACGCTGCAACCAGATCGTGCGCGACGGCCACCGCTTCGACGTCGGCCCAACCCTGTTCCTGATGCCCGAGGTCTGGGAGGAGACCTTCGCCGCGCTGGGCGAGAAAATGAGCGACCACCTCGACCTGCGCCGCATCGACCCTACTTACAAAGTCCACTTCGCGGACGGCCTGCAGCTGCAACTGACCTCGAACATCGGCCAGATGCAGGCCCAACTCGAAAGCGTGGAAAAGACCGCCTTTACCGGTTTCCTTAACTACATCGCCGAGGGCGCCAAACATTACAAGCTCTCGCTGGAGAAATTCGTCGGGCGCAACTTCTACAACATCTTCGAGTATTTCAGCCTGGCCAACCTGCCGCTGATCTTCCAACTCAAGGCGCTGGACAAGCACTACCGCAACACGGGCCGTTTCTTTAAGGATGAGCGTCTGAAGGCCGCCTTCACCTTCCAGAACATGTACCTGGGACTCAGCCCCTACGACGCGCCTGCCACCTACTCCCTGCTCCAGTACACGGAGCTGGCCGAAGGCGTGTGGTACCCGATGGGCGGAATGTATGCGGGCATCCAGGCGCTGACCCAGGTCGCCGAAAATTTGGGCGTCAAGTTCATCTACAACGCACCGGTCAAAACGTTGAATGTTGAACGTTCAACGTTTAATGTTCAGCGCATCAAAAGCGCAACCCTGGAGGATGGGCGCGAGTTCGCCGCCGACCTCTTCGTTGGCAACGCGGACCTGCCCTACATCTACGATCAGTTGCTGCCCGACCGCGTCGAAGCGAAAAAGCTGGACGAGAAACTCTACACCTGCTCGGCCATCATGTTCTATTGGGGCGTGGACAAACCCTATCCGCAGGTGGCGCATCACAACATCTTCCTGGGCGGCGATTACAAAGGCTCCTTCGATCAGATCTTCAAGGAATACCGCCTGCCCGATGAGCCGTCCTTCTACGTCCACGCGCCCGCCCGCACCGACGCCGCCGCCGCGCCCGAAGGCCAGGATACGTTGTACGTGCTCGTCCCTGTCGGGCATCTCGACGCCCGCAGCAAACAGGATTGGGATGCGATGGTCCACAAAGCCCGCGAGACGGTCTTCACTCGCCTGGCAAAGGAAATGGACGTCACCGACCTGAGCGAACACATCAAGTTCGAGACCGTCTACACCCCGCGCGACTGGAAGGAACGCTACAACCTGGTCAAGGGCGCGGCCTTTGGCTTGAGCCACAATTTCTGGCAGGTCGGCTACCTGCGCCCGCAGAACCGCCATGCCCAATACAAGAACCTGTACTTCGCAGGCGCATCCACCCACCCGGGCACGGGGCTGCCCATCGTGCTGCTTTCGGCCCGCCTGACCACCGAACGCATTCTCAAAGAAATGAAGGGACAACCCGTCACAGAGCACAAATTGGAGCGCGCCGCGGCGCAATCCTGAGAGGAAATTAGAGACAAAGCAGGTACAATAGCATTGCAAAACCTTTGCAACCTGCCCATCTCTTTCCACTGGAGTTCGACATGTCGATCAACAAGTCTCCCGCCTACAACCTGAAAGCCGTTTTGAAGGAAACAGGCATCTCTGCCGACACCCTGCGCGCCTGGGAACGCCGCTACGGCCTGCCCCTGCCCCAACGCACCGCCGGCGGCCACCGCCTGTATTCCGAGTACGACATCCAAACCATCAAATGGTTGATGTCGCGCCAGGGGGAAGGCCTGAGCATCTCACGCGCGGTGGACATGTGGAACGAACACAACGCCTCGGGCCTGGACCCGCTGACTGATTCCGCTACACGGGCCTCCGCCGCCGCCTCAGCCGGATACCGTATCCCCGAGACCAGCCTGGATGCCCTGCGCGGACAATGGCTGGCGGCCTGCCTGGAATATGACGAGACCGAGGCCGAGGAAGTGCTCAACCAGTCCTTCGCCATGTATCCCGTGGAAAAGGTCTGCACCGATGTACTCCAGCGCGGCATGTCGGAGATGGGCGAATTTTGGTACGAGAACCGCGCCAGCGTCCAGCAGGAACACTTTGCTTCAGCCCTGGCCATGCGCCGCCTGGACACGCTCCTGAGCGCCTCGCCCAAGCCCACCCGCGATCAGACCGTGCTGCTGGGTTGTCCCTCCAGCGAGTGGCACACCTTTACCCCGCTGCTGCTGGCCCTGCTCCTGCGCCGCCGCGGATTGGGCGTGATCTACCTGGGCGCCAACGTACCAACCGAGCGCTTTGCAGAAACGGTCAGCGCGGTACAGGCCGGGCTGGTCATCCTCGTGGCGCAAACCCTGATCAGCGCCGCCGCGTTGTGCAACACGGCTCATTCACTGGCGGGACTGAACGCGCCCGTGGGATTCGGCGGGCGCATCTTCAACCAGCACCCGTCCATCGTGGACTATGTTCCGGGCCACCACCTCGGCGGCAGGGTGGAAGACGCCCTCGACCAGATCGACCTCCTGCTTAAGGGGAGCAGGCCCCAGGTCCAGGCCAGGGCAATCACAGAGGAATATCGCAGGGCGCTGGACTCCTTCAACGCCCACCGTCTGCACATCGAAAGCAGCATCAAGGAAATGGCGCAGCTGCTGCCGGTCAGCGCGGAAGGCCTCAACACGGGCATCCATTTCCTGGGCGACAACATCGCCGCCGCCCTGCAATTGGGCGACATGGCCCACGTCACCGCCGAACTGGACTGGCTGAAGACACTGATGAAATCGCACCAACGCCCTGCCAGCGAACTGGCCGAATTCATGCAAAACTACTCTCGAGCTGTGGACAAGCATATCAACGGCGCAGGCGCGCCGATCAAGGCCTGGCTGCAAGCGCAGGCCCAATTATCTGTATAGCGAGGCCCCATGAACATTCGAATCGTCACCGATAGCACCTGCGACCTGCCCGCAGAGACCGTCCGGCAACTCGCCGTCGAGGTCATTCCCTTGCGCATCCACGTGGGGGAACAAAGCTTCCTGGACGGTGTCGACTTGACCCGTGAGGAGTTCTATGACGGCCTGCCCGGGTACTCCCCCGCGCCCAAGACCGCCGCACCCGGTCCCGAGGTTTTCACCCAAATCTACGAGCGCCTGGCAAATGAAGGGGCGCAGGCCATCCTGTCCATCCACATCAGCGAGAGCCTGAGCGCCACGATCAACTCGGCGCGCATGGCGGCGGAGCAATTCACCCGCATCCCCGTGACCGTGTTGGATTCGAGTCAGCTCAGCCTGGGCACGGGGTTCATCGTCGAAAGGGCCGCGCAACTGGCCCAGGTCGGCAGGAGGATGGATGAGATCCTGTCGGCCTTGCAGGAGTTGATGAAACGCACCTATGTTTTCGCCTCCCTGACCACGCTCGAATACCTGCGCCGCAGTGGACGGATGCACTTTGCGTTGGCGCGCCTGGGGGAAATCCTGCAAATCAAACCGCTGCTGCACATGCACCTGGGCAAGCCCACGGCCCACCGCGCCCGCACCCACCGGCGCGCCCGGGAGCGCGTGCTGGCCTGGCTGGCCGAGTACGCCCCCTTCGAAAAGCTGGCCATCCTGCACGCAGGCGTCCAGGAAGAAGCGCGGACATTGTACGAACAGGCGCGCGCCTACTTCCCTGAAGGCGAAGTTCCCATTGTGCAGATCACGCCCGTCCTCGGCGCGCATCTCGGGATTGGCGCGCTCGGATTCGCATGTATCTCAAAGGAAGCATCATGAAGATCGCAAAGCTCATTTCCATTCTTGGAATTCTGGCCATGACGGCCGTCTTGATCTATGGCTTCACCGTCGGTGACTTCGCCGGCGAAGGCAGCAAATTGTTGGCCATGCCGTGGGGCATCGTCTCACTGGTGGACTTGTACACGGGTTTCACCCTCTTCTCGGCCTGGATCATCTATCGCGAGAAATCCCTGCCCATCGCCATCCTGTGGACGATTGCCATGATGACCCTCGGATTCTTCGCGGGCAGTCTGTACGCCTTCCTGGCCCTGCAGGCCAGCGGCGGCGACTGGCGCAAGTTCTGGCTGGGCAAGCACGCCTGACAGCCTTATGACGGAATGCAGACTTTAGTCTGCCCAAGAATCGCGGACTGAAGTCCGCACTCCAGGAAATATTGAACTGACACTAGAGGTATTTTCATGAAAAAAGCAGATCGCATTTCGTTGATCGTTTTTCCTTTTCTGATCCTGATCGGCTTTCTGGTGGCCCTGGCGGGCAGCCAGGGCGGAGCCGCGGTCAATGGGTTGCCCGTATTCGCCCTGTCTGTCGGGCTGGCCTTTCTCATCCAATGGCTGGTCTTTATCCCGTCGTTTCTGCTGCAAACCGAAAAGTTCTTCGACCTGACGGGCAGCCTGACCTACATCTCCATCGTTCTGATCGCGGTTTTCTCCAGCGCGAACCTGGACGGCAGGTCGATCCTGCTGGCGGTCCTGGTCATCCTGTGGGCGCTGCGGCTGGGAAGCTTCCTGTTTGGCCGCATCCAAAAGGCAGGCAAGGATGACCGCTTCGATGAGCTTAAACCCTCCTTTATCCGCTTCCTGAACGTATGGACGATCCAGGGTCTGTGGGTGACGTTCACCGCGGCAGCGGCACTGGTCGCCATCACGAGCGCCCATCGAAAAGAACTGGACGTGTTCGCCATCCTCGGCGCGCTGATCTGGGTGCTGGGCTTTGCCATCGAAGTTACAGCCGACACGCAAAAAAGCCGCTTCAGCGCCAACCCGCAGAACAAGGGTCAATTCATTCGAACGGGATTGTGGTCGCGCTCCCGCCATCCCAATTACTTCGGCGAAATCGTGCTGTGGATTGGCGTCGCGGTCATCGCCCTGCCCGTACTGCAAGGCTGGCAGTGGGTCGCGCTGATCTCGCCCGTCTTCGTCACCCTGCTGCTGACTCGTGTGAGCGGCATCCCCCTGCTCGAACAGAAGGCGGATAAAAAATGGGGCGGGCAGGCGGAGTACGAGGAATACAAAAAGCGCACGCCCGTACTCATCCCGCGCCTGTAGCTGCGGGGCGGATTACCCTTCGGGTACGAGTGGTAATCCGCCAACCTGTACATTTCATCCAACAACACGCGGGATGCCATCCCGCGCCACAATGACAAGCGCCACGCCCAGGGCGTGACCTACAAGGAAACCATGTTCATTCAAATTCTGCAAATCATCGCCGCCATCGGCACGATCCTGACGGGACTGGTATCGCTGGTCAAGCCCGCGTCCGTCACGGGCTTCACGGGGCTGCGCCCCGAGGGCGGCCGCGGCCTGACCGAGATTCGCGCCGTGCTGGGCGGGTTCTTCATCGCGCTGGGGGCCGCGCCGCTCCTCCTCAACTCGCCTGTCGCGTACCTGATGCTGGGCATTGCCTATCTGGGGGTGGCGCTCGTGCGCGGAGTTTTCATGTTCGTGGATCGTTCCGTGGAACGCTCGAACGTCATCAGCCTGATCGTCGAGGTCATCTTCGGCATCCTATTGGTCATCCCTGCATGAGCCGCGCCGAACTCAACAAGCCCGCCCCCGACTTCGTACTGACCGACTTCCATGGCAGCGAAGTGCGCCTGTCCGATTTGCGCGGACGCAGGAACGTCCTGCTGGTCTTCAACCGCGGTTTCTTCTGACCGTTCTGCCAACGGCACATGGCGCAGTTGCGCCAGGATTACGATCAATTCACCGCGCTGGATACCGAAATCATCGTGGTCGGCCCCGAGGATTCGAATGCCTTCGCAGCTTATTGGCAGAAACACAACCTGCCCTTCGTGGGCCTGCCCGACCCGACCCACACCGTCCTGAAGAAATACGGGCAGGAGGTCAGCCTGTTCAAGTTTGGACGCCAGCCCGCCCAGGTGCTGATCGACAGGCACGGAGAGGCGCGCTTCGTCCACTACGGGCACGATCCCAGCGACATCCCCGCCAACGCGGAGATTCTCGATCTGCTGGAAGGCATGAACCAAAAGTCATCGAACCTCTCATCTGTTTGACAAAGGAAGCATGAACAAACGCCTCTTCTCGATCATTTTCGTGGTTTTCATCGACCTGCTCGGCTTCAGCCTGATCCTGCCGCTGCTGCCCTACTACGCCGAAAAATACGGCGCGACCCAACTGGTCACAGGCCTGCTGGTGGCCTCCTATGCGCTGATGCAATTGATCGGCGCGCCCCTGTTGGGACGCCTGTCTGACCGCTTTGGCCGCCGCCCGATCTTATTGGCCTCGGTCTTTGGAACCTTCCTTGGCTTTCTGCTGCTGGGATTTGCCGACCCCATCGGCATGGCGCTGGCGCGCACCTTCGACCCGCAAGCCGCCAACCTGTTCGTGCTGGGCATCCTCTTCCTCAGCCGCATGGTGGATGGATTGACGGGCGGCAACCTGAGCGTGGCCCAGGCCTACATCTCGGACGTGACCGACGCCCAGAATCGCTCGAAGGGTTTGGGCATGATCGGCGCGGCCTTCGGGCTGGGATTCATCATCGGCCCCGCTGCGGGCGGCCTGCTCAGCCAGTGGGGCTATGCCCTGCCCGCCTTTGTAGCTGCGGCCTTCTCGTTTACCAACCTGCTGTTGATCTACTTCTGGCTGCCCGAATCGTTCACCATTGAAAAGCGCGCGCAGATGACGGGCGCGAAACCCGCCGTCACCCTGGGCGCACTGCTTCACGCGCTCCAGCGCCCGTTCTCCGGGGCGCTGCTCACCACACGTTTCTTCTTCGGGCTGGCCTTTGCCATCTTCCAGACCATCTTCTCTCTGTATGCGCTTACCAAATTCGAACTGCAGGCGCGCGACACAGGCCTGATCCTGACCTACGTGGGCGTGCTCTCGGTCTTCGTGCAGGGCTTCCTGATGGGACGCATCACCAAGCGCTTCCGCGAGGATACGCTGATCCTGTTCAGCGGCGCGCTGATGACCCTCTCCCTGATCGGCTGGGCGCTGACTCCAAGTGTGTTCTGGCTGCTGGTGGTACTGACCCCCACTGCCATCTCGGGCGGCATCCTCAATACCCTGCTCTCCTCCACGCTGACCAAGGCTGTCGAGCCGCAGGAAGTCGGCGGCATTCTGGGCCTCTCGGCCTCCATCGAAAGCGCCACGCGCATCGTCGCGCCGGTTCTGGGCGGGTTCCTGCTGCAATCCTTTGGGACCTGGTCGCCGGGCGCGTTCGGCGCGCTGCTGATGGTCGGCGTCAGCGTGTTCATCTTCCGCGCCATCTACGATCACCCGATTGCGGCGGAAATCCGCGCCCGCTCCCTGGAGCCTGCGCCCGCCCTCCATGGAGAGTAGGTATATGACATCGATCTGGTGGATTCGCCGCGACTTGCGGCTGGCCGACAACCTGGCTCTCGAAGCCGCCTTGAAAGAGGGGGCGGTCCTGCCCGTGTTCGTAATCGATCCATCCTTCGACTCCACCTCGCCTCGGCGCAGGAACTTCCTGTACGAGGGCCTGCGCGCCCTGCGCGCCAGCCTGATGGAGCGCGGCGCGCATCTCATCGTCCGCTCGGGTGAGCCGATCCAGGTGCTGTGCGGATTGCTGGCTGAAACGAACGCCTCCGCCATCTTCGCCGAGGAGGACTACACCCCCTACGCCCGCGCCCGCGATACCCGCGCGGCGCGCGAGCTGCCCTTGCGCCTGACGCCCGGACAGGTGGTGCATCACCCCACCATCGTCAGGAAGGCGGACGATACAGCCTATACGGTCTACACGCCCTACTCGCGAGCGTGGAAGGCCCTGCTGCCGGGCGTTTTATCCCTGCGGCCCGCGCCCCAGTCTTTTCCTCAGGTGCGATATCCCGCCTCTGAAAGCCTGCCCTTTTCAGCGGCCAATCCCCACTTCCCAGCGGGAGAGGAGGAGGCTCTGCGCCGACTGGAGCGCTTCTCCCGCTCCTCGATCACCCGGTACGCCGACCAGCGCGACCGCCTCGACCTGGATGGGACCTCGTCGCTGTCGCCGTACATCCGCTTCGGGATGCTGGGGATGCGGCAGGCCGTCCAGGCGGCGCGACAGGCCCAGGCGCAGGCCCAAAGTGAGAACGAGCGCCGCGGCGGGGAAACCTGGTTGAACGAACTCATGTGGCGCGAGTTCTACATCCAGATCCTGTATCATTTTCCGCGCGTGGTCAAGGGCGCCTTCAATCCCGCGCTGGCGAACATCCCCTGGCGCAACGATGAGGCCGAATTCACCGCCTGGAAGCAGGGCCGCACGGGCGTGCCCGTGGTGGATGCCGCCATGCGCCAGTTAACCGAGACCGGCTGGATGCACAACCGCGCGCGCATGATCGTGGCCTCCTTCCTGGTCAAGGATATGCTGGTCGACTGGCGCTGGGGCGAGGCCTGGTTCATGGCGAACCTGCTGGACGGCGACCCCGCCGCCAACAACGGCGGCTGGCAGTGGACGGCGGGCACAGGCACGGATGCCGCGCCTTATTTCCGCGTGTTCAACCCCGTGCTGCAAGGTGTCAAATTCGACCCCAACGGCGACTACGTGCGCAAGTGGGTTCCCGAGTTGGCCCACCTGGATGCCGTCTGCATTCACGCGCCGTGGGAAAGCGGGCGCAAGGTACCAGGCTACCCCGAGCGCCCAATCATCACCCGCGACAAGGAACGCACCCTGGCGGCGTACAAAGCTTCGAAGGAGATTCTGGCTTGAGCGGGCTGGAGAACCCCATGAACGGCGCAATCAGCATCCGCCCACTGGAAGCAGGCGACATCCCCGCAATCGCTCGGGCCTTCGCAGAACTGGGTTGGCGCAAGCCAGCCTCACAGTATGAGGCCTACCTGGCCGAGCAGGCGCGCGGTGAACGCGTCATGTTCGTCGCTTTCGTTGGCGGGGAATTTGCGGGCTACGTCACGGTCTGGCACAGGCCGCATTACCCGCCTTTCCGCGCGGTGGGTATCCCCGAGATCAGCGACTTCAACGTGCTGCCGAAATTCCGCAGGCGCGGTATCGGCTCACAGTTGATGGATCAGGCCGAGGCCGAGATCGCACAGGTCAGCGCGGAGGCGGGCCTGGGCGTGGGCCTGACCGCCGACTACGGGTCGGCCCAGCGCATGTACGCCAAACGCGGCTACATCCCCGACGGGCGCGGAGTGCACTATCAACACCATCCCGCCGCCTACGGAGAAACCGTCCGCGTGGATGATTACCTGGTGCTGTACCTGACGAAGGACCTGTCGAGGGTATGATGGACCGCCCCGCCCCCGAACTGGGCCTGGCCGTGCTGCGCGCCTTCCTTCGCGAGAAATCCCTACTGGGACCAATGCGGGTGATGGCTGGGCGCATCGGGCGCTTTTTCCAAATTCCCCTGCCGGGCTTTCGCCCCTACGTGGTTTTCGGCCCCGAGGCGGTCCGCCAGGTTCTGGTCACCGAAAGACACAAGCTATTATGGCGCAATCACGATCCCGTCACCGACCTGCTGCGGCACGGTGTGCTGGTGACAGATGGCGCGGAACACGATCACTGCCGCAGCCTGATGGAACCTGTGCTGCATCCTGCCGCCTTGGGCGGCTACACGCAAATTATCATCGCCACCACTGACAGAATCTGCTCGAGCTGGCGGGACGGCCAACGCGTGGATATGTTGGTTGAGGCGCGCAAGATTGCGCTGCTTATCATCATGCAGGCGCTCTTCAGCGTGGACGCCCGGGACGACTTGACGCGTCTGTGGACGCCGATCCTCAAGGCCATCGAGTACATCTCCCCGGGCGCATGGATCCTGTGGCGCAAAATTCCGCGGCCAGGCTATAAAAAGCATCTGCGCGTGGTGGATGAGTATCTGTTTGGGATCATCCATGAAAGAAGAAGGGAAGCGGGAAAGCACGATTTATTGCAGCACTTGATCGATGCAGGGCTGGACGATGACCTCATCCGCGATCAGATGTTGACCATGCTGATCGCGGGGCATGATACCTCCACCGCCCTGCTCGCCTGGGTCTTCGTGCTACTCGGGCAGAATCCCGAGATTCACGCGCAATTGGTGCGGGAGGTCGACTCGCTCGAAAAATCGCCGCTGCTCGACCAGGTCATCAAGGAGGCGCTGCGGCTGTATCCGCCCATCCACATCGGCAACCGCGTCGTGGCCGATGAGATGGATTTCGGGGACGGACGCAAGGTCCCCGCGGGCGGGCGCATGTTCTACTCGATCTACCTGACCCAGCGCGACCCCGCCATCTGGGAGGCGGCAGATGAGTTCCGCCCCGAGCGTTTCGCCCGCGGACGCAAGACCCCGCCGATGAGTTACATCCCCTTCGGCGGCGGACCGCGCGCCTGCATCGGCGCCGCCTTCGGGCAGGCCGAGGCGCGGCTGGTGCTGACGCGCCTGCTGCAAGGCTTCACCTTCGAGCCGCTCGACATGGACAAAATCCATGCGCACATGGGCGCGACGCTGGAGCCGCGACCCGCGGTGAGGATGAAGGCGACAAGACGGACTCTCCCCCAGGAAGATACAAAAATCCCATGACCTACTTTGGCTTTCTCTTAAGGTTTCTGATTCCCCCCATCCTTGCGCTGCTCATCGTGACCTGGCTCGACGGGCGCGCCCAACGTTGCATGCCTGGCTTCGACGGCAAAAAGGTTGGGTGGATCATCGGCGCCCACGTGGCGCTGGCGCTGGTCTACACCACGCCCTGGGACAATTACCTGGTTGCCACGGGCGTGTGGTATTACAACCCTGCCCTGGTGACGGGCATGGTCCTGGGCTACGTGCCCATCGAGGAATATACCTTCTTCGTGCTGGAGACAATTCTGGCGGGGCTGTGGTGGGGCTTCCTGGCGCGGCGCATCCCAACACCCGTCGAATTCAAGCCGTCCAAAACGGGACGCGTTCTCTCAGCGCTGGCGCTGGCCGCGGTCTGGACCTGGGCCGCCTTCGTGTTCTTCAACGGCCATCCGTCGATGACCTATCTGTCGATCACACTGTTTTGGGCGTTGCCCGCCATCTTCCCGCAACTGCTCTTCGGCGCGGACATTCTGTGGCATCATCGCAGGCTGGTTGCGGCAGCCATCCTGCCGTTGGGACTTTATCTTTCGCTGATGGATATCGTGGCCCTGAAGGCCACCACCTGGTCGATCTCTCCCGCCCAAACCACGGGCGTGCTATTCTTCGGCATCCTGCCGCTCGAAGAGGTGCTTTTCTTCTTCATCACCAACGTCCTGGTTGGCTTCGGCATGACGCTGATGTTGTCGGACCTGGGAATGAATCGTCTCGCGGCGTGGAAATCCAAAAAATTCAGGGGCCTGCCCTGACGTTCCAGGCGCTCGACCCATAACGCACTTGAAGATCGGGACATTCCGTAAAAACGGACAGGGGGCATTGGCGAAACGTACGACTGCCAATTCGGACAAATTTGCTCTTGACTGTCTAGAATAAACGTTCTAGAATGTAGTCACCACCCATCCTGCGTGGATGACTACTTTATTTCACCGATAATCGAACACTGTTCAAGGAGATCTCCATGAGCCCAAAGAAGGATACGCAAGCGTCCGCCAGAAGCGCCGGCGCGACCGGCAAGACGTCCAGTGGATTCACGGACGAGGAACGCGCCGCGATGAAGGCCCGCACCCAGGAGTTGAAGGCGGAGGCGCGCGCGAACAAGGACAAGGCGGCAGGCGAAAGCGCCGTGCTCGCGGCGATCGCTGCGATGCCGGAACCGGATCGCAGCATGGCGGGACGGCTGCATGTGATCATTAAAGGCAGTGCGCCAAATCTTATGCCAAAGACCTGGTATGGAATGCCTGCATATGCCAACAAGGACGGGAAGGTGATTTGTTTCTTTCAGGCCGCGAGCAAGTTCAACGTGAGGTATGCCACGTTCGGTTTCCAGCCGGATGCGAATCTGGACGATGGCAACCTGTGGCCGACCAGCTTTGCTTTGAATAAGTTGACCGCTGCCGAAGAGGCAAAAATAGTTGCGCTCGTAAAAAAAGCGGTGAACTGAGGGCGATGTAGGGCAAATTGGCAATTTGCCAGGGCAATTTAACAAATTGCGCTGCAACTTCATCCGATGACAGTGCGGGGCCGTCCCTTTTGGACAGCCCCGCACTGGTTTACCCCATCTTGACGCGGATTTTTTCTTGTGATATTCTTCACCGCCGTAGACCGACCAGTCGGTCTACGGTTTTCTCATGACCACACCCACCCCCGACCCCACCCAGGAAACCCGCACCCGCATCCTCGAAGCGGCGGTGAAGGTATTTGCCACCAAGGGCTATCACGACGCCAAGGTGGACGATATTGTCAGCGAGTCGCACACCTCCAAGGGCGCCTTCTATTTCTACTTCCCCAGCAAGCAGGACATCTTCCTGGCCCTGAGCGATACCTTCGCGGACCTGCTCGAAAGCCGCCTGACTCAGGCCATGGAGAAAGAATCTCACGGTCTCGATCAGATGGATGCCGCCCTGCGCGCCAGCCTGGGACTCTTCAGCCAGTATCGCGGGCTGGCCAAGATCGCCCTCGTCCAGGCTGTGGGCTTGGGCGCGATCTTCGAGGGGCGCCGCCGCGCGCTGAATGACCGCCTGACGCGCGTCGTTCAGGCCCGGCTCGAGCGCGCCGTAGCCGACGGCAGTCTCCCGCCCCAGCGGACCGATATATCCGCCCGCGCCTGGGTCGGCGCCCTGAATGAGATCGTCACCCACTGGATCTACACGGGCACGCCGCCCCTGGAAGAATCCCTGCCCTTCCTGCGCCAATACCTGGCCCGCTCCATCGGCGTGCCAGAGGAAAGATTGCCAAAAGAATAATGTCGTTGCGAGGAGGCGCTCTTTGCCGACGAAGCAACCTCCTCAACCCAACTGGAGATTGCTTCGGGCAAAGAGCAAGAGCGCCCTCGCAATGACGTAAAACCCAAGGAGAATCCCTTCATGCGTATTGCACGTCCCCTGTTCGTTCTGCTCTTTGCCTTGAGCCTCGCGCTCTCGGCCTGCGCCCCCTCCGTACCCGCCGAGACGGTCACACTCAAAGTCGCCGTCCTGCCCATCATCGACACCCTGCCGATGTACGTCGCCCAGCAGGAAGGCCTGTTCGCCAAACACGGCGTCAACGTCGAGTTCGTGCCCGTGGCTTCCGCCCCCGAACGGGACCAGCTTCTCGCGGCGGGTCAGGCCGACGGCACCGTCAATGAGACCCTGGCCGTGATGCTCTTCAATAAGGAAACCGTCCAGATGCAGGTCGTGCGCTACGCCCTGCGCCCCGTCGAAGGCTACGGCCACTTCTTCATCCTGGCCTCGGCCCAGAGCGGCATCACCACGCCTGATGGATTGAAGGGTGTGGAGATCGGCGTCTCGCAAGGCACGGTCATCGAGTATGTCACCGAGCGCATCCTGCAAGCCGAAGGCCTGAGCGCGGACGAAATCAAAACCATCGCCGTGCCGAAGATCCCCGACCGCATGTCCCTGCTGGCCTCGGGCGAACTCCAGGCAGGCGTGCTGCCCGACCCGCTGGCCTCGCTGGCCGCCGTCCAGGGCGCGGTCAAGGTGGTGGACGATTCGAAATATCCGCAATACGGCTTTAGCGTGCTCTCCTTCCGCAAGCAGGTCATCGACGAGCATCCCGACGCGGTCAAGGCCTTCCTGGCCGCCATCGAGGAAGCCAGCGACCTGATCAATGCCGACCCGACAAAATACAATGCCGTGCTCAGCGAACAAAAGCTCGTTCCCGAGCCGCTGATCGGCAAGTTCGCCATCCCGCCCTTCCCCGACCAGGGCGTGCCGACCGAAGCCGAATGGGCCGACGCCCTCGCCTGGGCACTGGAAAAGGGTATGCTGGCCGTCGACGTCTCCTACGCCGACTCGGTCAACGGCTCGCTGCTGCCCTAGCCTCCAAACATCGGAGTGCAGACTTCAGTCTGCTGGAATTGCGGACTAAAATCCGCGCTCCGTGAATAACGCCTGTTCCCGTTATAATGCGTGGGACAAGTCCATGGACTTGTCCCACATTTTCTTGTCATGATCCGCATCCATTCCCTCACCTTTGGCTACCCGCATCACGCCCCGCTCTTCCAGGATTTCAACTGGCAGGTTCAGCGCGGAGAAATGTGGGCGATTTTGGGTTCCTCTGGCTGCGGCAAGACCAGCCTGCTGTATCTGCTGGCGGGACTGCGCACCCCCACCCGCGGACGGATCGAGATCGACGGCGAACCGCTGCTGCGGCCGCGTCCGCGCACGGGCTTGATCCTGCAAGACTACGGGCTGCTGCCCTGGGCCACGGTGCGGCAAAACGCAGAGTTGGGCTTGCAGGTGCGTGGATTCTACGGCCCCGATGGCAAACACACGCCAAAGAACTTCGAGGCCGAAAACAAGGTTCCTTATTGGCTGGAACGTCTCGGCCTCAATGAGGTCGCGAATAAATTCCCATCCCAACTCTCGGGCGGACAACGCCAACGCACGGCCATCGCGCGCACACTCGCCGTCCAGCCTGACTTGTTGCTCATGGATGAACCCTTCTCCTCGCTGGATGCCGTCACGCGCGAGGATTTGCAAAACCTGACGCTCTCCCTGTGCAGGGAACAAAACCTGACGCTGGTGATGGTCACACACGCCATCGAAGAAGCCGCCGCGCTCGGACAAAAGATTCTGCTGTTGGACACCGCACCGAATCAAACCGCGCGCATCTTCGACAATCCACAGGCGGGACAACCCGACTATCGCAACTCCCAGTCCTACCATGACCTGTGCCAGATGCTCTGGCGGGAGATGCGGAATGAATAATCATGTCATTGCGAGGAGAGTGCCCTTCCCGACGAAGCAATCTCAGGTTCGAGCGGAATGGCCTCGCAGGTATCACGTACAATCAGAAGAGGGGATGTATCATGAAGCGGCGTGACCTCTTATTCTCCGCGCTGGGTCTGCTCATCGCCTGGCAAGCCGCCGCCATGCTCATAAACCGCCCCATCCTGCCCGGGCCGTGGGAAGTGATCGTGGTATTTTTTAAGGAATTGAGCAACGGGCTGCTGATTCACTTTGGGGTCAGCCTGTGGCGCGCCACGGCGGGGATGGCGCTCTCGGTGTTGGTGGCGGCTCCCGCGGGGCTGGCCATCGGCGGTTCGAGGAGGCTGAACCGCATCTTCTCGCCCATCATCTATTTGCTGTATCCCATCCCCAAGGTGGTCTTCGTTCCCATTGTGTTTTTGTTTTTAGGCATTGGCGACACCGCCAAGATCGCCATCATTTTCCTGATCCTTTTTTTCCAAATCCTCGTGCTGGTGCGCGACCAGGCGGCGGGACTGCCGCCCCAGCTTTTGCAAAGCCTGCGCAGCCTCGGCGCGGGACGGCGCGCCCTGTTCCGTTTTGTGTACCTGCCCGCCAGTCTGCCCGCCATCCTGACCGCGTTGCGCCAGTCGATTGGAACAGCGGTGGCGGTGCTGTACATCACCGAGTTGTTCGCCACCAAGTATGGGCTGGGCTACTACATCTATTACAATGGAAGCACGCTGTTCGATTATCCCGCCATGTACGCAGGCGTGGTTGCCATGAGCCTGCTCGGTCTGGGCATGTATTTCTTCGTGGACTGGCTCGAACGCTGGCTGTGCCCGTGGAAATATGTTTCGTAGCTTCGCCCTGCCTGCACCGCGCGCAGGCACGCGTGAGCGCAGCGCAGTCGAAGGGCATGTTGCATAAATACTTTACATTGACCTGTTGCTCCCGCTCCGACTGCGGGACGGGCGAACACCGTCCCTCCGCTCAGCGAGGAGTATCCAACAAGAAGGCTATTCCATGACCTACCCCATCATCCAACGTGAACTCACCCTCCACCTCAACAATGGCAACTGGTACCTGCGCCCCATCGGCGAGACCGTGCTCGGGCCTGCCGATTATGGCTGGCAGCGCTTCAACACCTATCCCGACAGCTTTACCTTCGGCGAGGGCTTGCTGGCAGGCAGTTCCATCCCTGGCTCGCGGCGGCTGGTCTTCAGCGCGTGGAGTCCGCAATGGGAGGGCTTTTATCTCTCCAGCATGGGCGGCGCGGCCTACACATTCCATCACGTGGGCGTGAACTATGTGGCCCTGCGCGACCGCGCGTCGGAGCCGAGTGTGGTGCTGCTCAATCACAAGGCAGGCGAGATTCAAGTCCGCCTGGAGCCGATCAACGCCGAGGCGTTGTGGGCCAGTTACGCCAATCCCAACGGCGAGCCGCTGACAGGCTTCTACGCCTTGCAGCAGGCCCTCTTTGACCGCTACGCCGATGAATATCCCGCGGGAAAAGTCCGCATCTGCGCCGTCGGGCCTGCGGCCAAATATACCCGCGAGGGCGCCATCGGGTCGAGCCCGATTCGCAACGGGGCCTTCACCGCTGTCGTCGACTGGGCGGGGCGCGGCGGGCTGGGCAGTCGACTGCTCCAGGTTCACAACGTGGTCGGCATCGTCTTCGGCGGCGAGTGGGAGGATCCCGACCTGCGCGACTCGAAGGAGATCGACGCCTACTTCCTCGAACACTTCGGCAAGAAGACCATGCAGACCGACCTGGCCGTGACCGAGAAATATCGCTACGTGCCCGAGTTCGAGACGGGCGGCACCTTTGGCGTCAATATGCGCGACCTGAACGAGCGCATCCTCAGCTTCAACTACCGCTCTATCTACGCCAGCGTCGAGTCGCGCCTGCGCCAGCACGATACCTTCATCCTCAAGCACTACCTCGCCCAGTTCAACGAGGAGACCATCAAGCCCAAGAAGTTCCAGCACTGCGGCGAACCCTGTCCTGTGGTCTGCAAGAAACTCAACGGCCCCTACAAAAAGGATTACGAGCCCTATCACGCGCTCGGCCCGCAGGTCGGCGTCTTCGACCAGCGCGCGGCGGAAGTGCTGAACGACTTCGTGGATGCGATGGGATTCGACTCAATCCAAACGGGCGGCACCCTGGCCTGGATCATGGAGCTCGTCGCCGACGGGTTGATTGATCCCGTTGCCTTTGGCTTCCCCTCCGCTGACAGGCTGCGCTTTAAATTCGCCGATGACCCCAGCCAGTTCGACGTGGTCAAGGACAGCCTGCTCAACGCCGAGTATGCCATGGAAGTTGTCCGCGCGATTCTATTCGACCCCAGGGCGGCTGTCTTCCAGCAGGGCATCCGCGCTGCTGCCCGCGAACTGGACAAGCAGTACGGCATCCGCAGCATCGACCGCGCGGTCTTCCTCAGCCACGGCGAACAGGGCTGCATGGTTCCCAATCAATACTGGGTGCCAGGCATGCTCAGTCCCATGCCGATGATGGGCAAATATTTCGTCCACTACGGCGTGGAATTCCTGCCGCCCTATAAGCTGGGCCGCAAGAACGTCGAGCGCATGACCTACGAGTTATTCAACGAGAACAGCGGCATCTGCCGCTTCCATCGCAAGTGGTCTGAACTGATCACCGATGAAATCCTCAAAGCCCACTACAACCTGAACGTGAATTACAAAGCGCACCAGTTCAAGCTTTCGCGCGCCATCTTCGAGCGCGAGGACGAGAAGCTGGTCTTCTGGGAAAGCGAACGCGTCATCGACCTGGTGATGGGCTTCCTGGTTCAATGGGAAGCGGACGGGCTGAAAGACCCCGAACTGCTCGTCTGGCTGGAGCGCTTCCGTCAGGACAAGTTCAAAGCCGCCCGCGACTTCTGGGATGAAACCCTGGCAGGCATCCGCGCAGGCTTCGAAGCAGGCGCCGACGCCATCCCCGATGCGCTCACCCCAGGTCAACAGGGAAAATTACCGATCAGTGCGAAAGAACCATCCCCACCCAAAACAACAGACTGAATACCAGCGCCGTCTGGCCCGTGCCTGCCAACGCCGCGTTGAGCGGACGTCCCTTTTGCGTCAGCATCACACGCATGGATTTATATGCCAGCGGCAGAGAAAGCCAGGCCAACAAAGACTGCCAGGGAATGATTCCCAGCAGCGCCGCCAAGGGCAGCACCAGATACGCCAAAGCCATGCAAATCACATACTCGATCTTCGTGGCGCGTTCGCCGATGCGTACGGCCAGCGTGTGCTTGCCGCCCTTGCGATCATTGTCGATGTCGCGCAGATTGTTGACCACCAGGATGGCGGTGATGATCAGGCCGGGCGGCAGGGTCATCCACCACGCGGCTGCGGAGACGGAGCCCGCCTGCACGTAATACGTCCCAGCCACGGAGGCCAGGCCAAAGAAGATGAAGACAAATATATCGCCCAGGCCGTGATAACCGAGCGGGAACGGTCCGCCCGTATAGGCGATGGCCGCCAGGATGGCTGCCAGGCCAATGGCGATGATCGGCCAGCCGCCCAGCCAGGCCAGATACAATCCCAACACGGCCGCCAGCCCGAAGACGACTCCCATTCCCAGCTTGACCTGCTTCGGCGTGAGCAGTCCCGCCTGCGTGACGCGCGTCGGGCCGAGGCGCTCGGGCGTGTCCGTGCCGCGCTCGAAATCGAACACGTCATTGGCCAGGTTGCTGCCGATTTGCAGCAACAGCGCCGCACCCAGACAGGCCAGAAACCCGTCGAAGCGGAACCAGCCGTCGGCCCAGGCCAGGGCGGAGCCCATCACCACGCCCGCCGCAGCCGCAGGCAGAGTCCGCGGGCGGATCGCCAATCCCCAGGTCTGCCAGTTGATTTTGGGTTGTGCCAAGAGAGAGCCTCCAAAAACTTCGCCCTGAGCGGAACCGTGCGCACCTGGCACGGCGTAGTCGAAGGGCAGGTTGCAAAGATGACATTGCGCCGCAGTATATCACGCTGCCATCGTCACATGCGCTTATAATGGGGCGAGTTTTTGGCAGGGCAAATTGGCAATGTGCCCTACATTCAGGAGACCCCATGACCCAATTGACAGGTAACGAACGCGCCGCTTACGTTCAAAACATGTTCACCAAAATTGCCAGCCGCTACGACCTGATGAACCGCCTGATGACGGGCTTTCAGGACGTGCGCTGGCGCAGGCTGGTCATCAAACTGGCCAGGCTGACGCCCAAATCCCGTTTACTGGATCTCGGCACGGGCACGGGCGACCTGGCGCGTGAGGCCATCGCCCAAACGCCCGGACTCAAGGCCGCCGCCGCTGACTTCACCTTCGAGATGATGCGCGTCGGCGCGCAGACCGCCGGCCCGCTGGATTTTTCGACCGCCGACGCCCTGCGCCTGCCCTTCAAGAATGCCACCTTCGACGCGGTCGTCTCGGGCTTCCTGATGCGCAACGTGATCGACGTGCATAAGGCTTTGCAGGAGCAGTATCGTGTGCTCAAGACGGGCGGACGCATCGTCATCCTTGACACCACACGCCCAAAGAAGAACCTGCTTTCACCCTTCATCTGGATCCACATGCACGTCATCATCCCAACCCTGGGCGGATGGCTCTCGGGCGAACGCGAGGCCTACACCTACCTGCCCGACACCACCGAGGGCTTCCTGACCGCTGAAAGGCTGGCCGCGCACCTGGCCGCGGCGGGATTCAAAGCCGTGAATTTCAAGCGCCTGATGTTCGGCACCATTGCCATCCACTGGGCGGAGAAGTAGCGCGCATCAGTAGCGCGAGATAGTATCTCGCGCAACGAGGATTTATGACCGACCATCCCATCAAACAACCCAATTCCAAAATGTGCTTCATCTGCGGGGTCGAGAATCCCGTCGGCCTGCACCTGCATTTCTACGAGATCGAACCTGGCGTGATCGAGACGAAGTACATCGCGCCCGAACATTTCCAGGGCTACCCGGGCGTGCTGCACGGCGGCATCGTGGCTGCCATCCTCGATGAGGTCAGCGGACGCTCACACATGGGACCTGCCGACAATCCGCGCTTCATGTTCACGGGCAAGCTCGAAGTCCGCTACCGCAGGAACGTGCCCATCGGCAAACTGCTCAGGATCGTTGGCAGGGCGGGCAAATCCAACCGCAAGCTGGCCGAGTGCTGGGCCGGCATCTACGACGCCGAGACCGACGAACTGCTGGCCGAGGCGAACGCCGTCCACATCGACGTGCCGCAGGACAAGTTCGACCTCTCCATGCTGGACGAACTCGGCTGGAAGGTATATCCTGAGGAATAATCCTTGCGAAGGTTTCGCCACAGACAGGCATTTCGTTTCAATCATGTTCACTGTATCAGCGATTCACATCGTCAAAATCCAAACCTTCGCAAGGGTTGAACAGGAACAGCCATCATGAAATCCACCATCCTTTCCCGCCTGAACGAGATCGAACAGACCCATCACATCGTCATCCTCTACGCCTGCGAAAGCGGCAGCCGCGCCTGGGGCTTTCCCTCCGCGGACAGCGATTACGATGTGCGCTTCCTCTACCTGCGGCCCGTCCACTGGTATCTCTCGGTCGAGGAAAAACGCGACGTGATCGAAGTCCCCATCGACGACCAGCTCGACATCACCGGCTGGGACTTGAAGAAGGCCTTGCAGCTCTTTCGCAAATCCAACCCGCCGCTGCTGGAATGGCTCGGCTCACCCGTGGTTTACGTGGAGAAGCACTCGGTCAGGTCGCAATTGCGTGAACTGGCGAAGGAGCACTTTTCTCCGCAGACCTGTTTCCTGCATTATTTCGGCACGGCCCGCAATCATTACCGTGAGGCCACCGCGGGAGAGGGCGTCAAACTCAAATCATACTTCTACGCCCTGCGCACCCTGCTCGCCACCTTGTGGATCGAGGCGGGGAACGGCGTGGCCCCCACCGAGTTCCGCGCCCTGCTCGAACGCATGGTCACGGACTCCGCGCTCAAGGCCGAGATCCTGTCCCTGCTCGCACGCAAACAGGCGGGCGCGGAAAAAGACAGCAACCCGCGCATCCCGCTCATCAGCGACTTCATCGAAGCGGAGATCGCGCGGCTCGAAACCAGTCCGCTGCAGCTCGAAAGCCGGGCTGCGCCGTATGAAATTCTCGATGGGCTTTTTCAAAAGACACTGGCAGAAGTATGGAAATGAAGATTTTCATACCATGACATCGACAATCGAAACATATAATACCCACGGTCACAAATTGCGCTTTCCCCTCTCTAAAAAAGCGCAATTTGTGACCGAGTGCGGTATAGTCAAACGCATTTTTCACGGGGCACACCCAGACCATTTTTCCTTCGTGTACTTGGTGTCCTTTGTGGTAAAGCTCTTTCCCTGTTACCTTTTCCCCGCCTCCTGTAACCTATATCTGACAGGAGGTTTATGTCCCTCACGATGACCGCACACACCGAAAGTCCGCCCGACGAAGCCAGACTCGCGCACCAGGCCATCGGCAATGCCGAAGCCTTCGCCGAGTTGTACCGCCGCCACGTCACACGCGTCTACCGCTATCACATGGCACACACGGGGAACGTCAAGGATGCGGAAGACCTGACCTCGCAAACCTTCATGGCTGCGTTGGAAGGCATCCGCTCATATCGCGGAGAAGCGCCCTTCGCGGCGTGGTTGATGGGCATCGCTTCCAGGAAGCGCGCCCTCTTTTTCCGCGGGATCAAGCCCGAGGTCCCGATCGAGGCGGCGGACCAACTTCCCAGCCTGGGGTTGTCCCCCGACAAAGCAGCCTTCCAACGCCTGCAAATGGATTCCGTTTCCCGCGCCCTGAAACAAATCAGCCCCGATCGCGCCGAAGCCATCATCCTGACCACGTTTGGCGGCTTGAAATATGCCGAGGCCGCGCGCCTGCTGCGCAAGAGCGAGGCGGCCGTGAAGATGCTCGTCCTGCGCGGGCTGCAAGACCTGCGCGAGCGAACCTCCCTTGCCCTGGAGGTGGAACGATGAAACCGACCGAAAACATGCTGCCCGAAAACGACGCCCTGTTCGAGGCGCTGCAAACCCTGGCCGGGGACATCACCCCCGAGCCGCAATTCAAATATAAATTGGAGGATGACTTGAAATCCGCCCATCGGCCGCGCGCCAGTTTCCACATCAACCGCAGGGATGTCTTCCAGTTTGCGGGGCTGACCGTGGCGCTGGCGCTGCTGGCCTTCGTCCTGAGTTGGGCCATCCGCTCGCTGGTGCCGCCCCGCCTTCCCGCAGGCCCCGGAACAACCACCCCGACCCTGGTCATGCCAAGCCCCACGCCCATCGGCCAGGCAGCCCCCTACATCGTGCAGGCAGGCGATACCTGCGCCAAGATCGCCGCGGATTTCAACATCAGCATGGACGACCTGATCGCCGCCAACGGTCTCGCGCCGAATTGCGCGGACCTGCGCGTCGGGATGGAATTGGCGATTCCCATCCAGGGCGGCATTATCGCCCCGCAGGCTGAAGGCTACGACTATAACGGCCTGACGCTCTACCTCAAAGCGGATCTGCCCAGCCTGCCGCTCGAAGCCAACGTCTACACCGTCCAGCCCGACCAGCACGCCACGATTGAGTCTGCGCGGGCGCTGGCGCTGCGCTTCGGCATCGACGGCCAGGTCTACGAAACACCGGGCGAAATCCCAGGCACCACCGACTACCTGGTCACGGCAGGCGGGCCGCGCCTGTACGTCCGCTCGGACAATTACTTCTCGTATAACCGTGACTACGGCAGAAACTTCATCGGCGGAGGAGTCCTGACCGATGAGCAGGCCGCCGCGGCCATCGCCGACTTCATGGGGTCGCATGGATTCAACTTTGCCTACAGCATCGAACCTGCCCCGCAGGTCCATGGCGAATATTACGTTGTGCCGCTGCTGGATGGACAAGCCTTGCGTTACGACTACAGTCTGCCGGCCGGCTTAGACATCACCCTCGACGGTGACGCCCAGGTGATAAGCGTCAACGGTTCGCTGCCCAATACACAGGCCATTGGAACCTACGGCATCCGCTCCGCCGAGGAAGCCTTTCAGAAGGTCATCGGCAACGCAGAGGCTGGCACTCAAGAGAGTATGCGCTCGGGCGGGATGTTGAATGTGCAGATGTGGCAGCGCGAGTATCCAGATGGCGTCGAAGTCACGATCTACGGTCAGGTGCGCTTCTTCCCCTCCGCCGAAGTTGGCGGAATGCCGCTGGTCACGCTGGACGACCGGGTAGTCACGGGCAACATCACAGGCCTGGAAGCGGTCCAGGAGGGCGCGGACATCGAAGCCAGCGGACATTTTTCGGCGCGGGACGGTATCCGCATTTTCGAAGTGGATGCGTGGCAATACGCCTCCGCAGAATTCATGTCCATCGCGGGCACGCTTCACCAGGAAGGCTCGGAAACCTACCTGCTGGATACTTCCACCAACGAGGTTCCAAACGCCGCAAATGCCGTAAAGTACCTGATCACCGACCTGCCAGCAGATGCCCCCTTCGACACGTACCCGCCCGCCCAATTGCTGATCGTGAGCGGCATGGTGAAGGATGACAAAATCGACTGGATCATGATCCAATATTTTCCCGACGGCATGGCAGGCGGCGGCGGTGGCGGTGGCGGAGCGGGCCTCTACCAACTCAACCTGACGGGTACGCCCATCCCGCTGCCCACACCTGTCCCAACCATTCCGTCCACGGGCGGCGGGGGTGGAGGCTCTGGATACATGTACACCATCGTGGCGGGCGACACCTGCCAAAGCATCGCGACGGCTTTTAATGTGCCCGTCGAAGACCTGATCGGGGCCGATGGCCTGCCCGTGGATTGTGCCAACCTGCAAGTCGACCAGACGCTCACCATCCAGTTGGAAGCGCCCACCCTGCCGAAAACCGTCGAAGGCCTGCGCGGCATGTTGATCGTCAACGTCTACACCCAACAGGACGGCACCCAGCGCGTGGAATACAATCTCACGACCAGCGATCCCGCCCTTCCATACGTCAAGCTGGAAGGCGAAAACCTGGACGAACTCTACAACTATCACGGCCGCCCGGTGGATGTCTGGGGCGCGATCGACCACATGGAGGATTTTGGCGTCCCCGTGCTCAAAGTGGAACGATACGAGATTCCCTTCCCCGACCTGAATTTTCAAATTTTGGAAGGCACCCAGCAGATCACGAGCATTACGGACCAAACCGCCCTGCTCTTCACCACCACAGACGGCGTCACCTACCTTCAAATGAGCGCCGACTGCATCAACTTGATCGGACCTGATTCTTTGATTGGCGACGGCCAGGTCGGTGAACGGGTCCAGCTGGAAGCGCTCCTCGTCCCAGGCCTGACCTATGCGGGCTACCCCGTGGTCTGCGGCTTCGTCTCCATCCCCGCCATCGACCCGCAAAGCGGCCAACCCAACCAACTCCAGGTCACCTCCGACCAACCCTACATCATGCCAGACTCGCCTGGCGCAGAGTCGAACACGATCATCACCCTGACCATCGAAAAAGTGGAACTGGTCTACTACGTCAACGACCCGCGCTTCACCCCCTTCGACCCCAACGGAGCGCCCGTTTACGTCCAGCCCATGTGGCGATTCTACGGCCACTACAGCAACGGAGACGAGTTCGAAATCCTCGTCCAGGCGCTCCAGGACGTGTATCTCTCGCCTGAGATACAACCCATCGAGCCGCCAGGATAAAGGTCACCAACAAAAAAGTGCTCCGAAATTACGGGGCACTTTTTTGTTCAAGAGTATAATATTGTCAGACATCTTCTCCAGAATGGAGCTAACACCATGATTACCACCTACCACCGTCCCCAGACTCTCGAAGAAGCCCTGACCCTGCTGGCCCAGCCCAATACCCTGCCCCTCGGCGGCGGGACTCTGCTCTCCCACCCCCAATCCGCTCCCGTTTCCGTGGTCGACCTGCAAGCCCTCGGCTTGAATACCATTACCCGAAAAGGCAATGACCTGGAAATCGGCGCCACCGTCACCTTGCAGCAGTTGCTCGAATCCGAGCATTGCCCCGAGGCGCTCAAGACCGCCATCAAACTCGAAGCCCCGCTCAACCTGCGCAACTCCGCCACCCTGGCTGGGACGCTGGTCGCGGGCGACGGCCGCTCCCCCGTCGCCGCCTGCCTGCTGGCCCTGGATGCAAAGATCACCGTCTACGGTCCATCGTCCACCGTCAGCGTGGGTGAATTCCTGCCCCTCCGCCCCCAGGGACTCATCACTCTCATCACCCTGCCCGCCCAGGCAAAATTCGCCTTTGAGTACACCTCCCGCACCCCAGCGGACAAACCCATCGTCAGCGCCGCGCTGGCCCAGTGGCCTTCGGGCCGCGCCCGCCTGGTCATCGGCGGCTTCGGAAAATCCCCATCCCTGGCCATGGACGGCACCGAAGCCGACGGCGTCGACTCCGCCGCCCGCAATGCCTGCCACGAAGCCGCCGACGACTTCGCCTCCGCCGAATACCGCATGGACGTCGCCGCCACGCTGGCGAAGAGATGTTTGGAATCCCTTCAGTAAACGCTCGAAGCCAGCAAATCCAAATCTTGAGATAGAAACCAACAGCCCTGCCGCTGATTGCGCAGATGTTCACGGATTTTTAATTCCAATCTGTGTAAATCCGTGGCAAAAAGGTCTGGATTTGGAATTGCTCGCTCGAAGCTTGACCATTTCAAAGCCGCCGAATTGTCGTGTATAATGTCTATGTCCATAGACAATTGGAGGTGTCATGATTGACGTTCCCATTGCTGAAGCTCATAATCGGCTCTCGGCATTACTAAGAAAAATACAAAAAAACCCTGTCACGCTCACCCGCCGAGGCAAGCCTGTAGGTGTGTTGCTGTCCCCCGAGGAATATGAGCGTCTTCGCCAATTCGAGGCTTACAGCCAGGTGGTGCGGGTTTCTCAATCTCTGCGCGAGAGCGGCGTGACTGCGGCCGAAGTATATCGCGCCTCTCATGACGAATTGGAGAACAAGTCATGATTCTGGATGCCAGCGTCCTGCTCAGTGCATTCTTCCCCGATGAAGCCCAGGATCGGGCGCAGGCGATTTTACGAAATCATGCCACAGGACGGGAACTGCTAAAGGCCCCAACCCTGGTCGTATACGAAGTTACCAATGCCGTTTGGCAGGCCGAGCGGCGCGGACGAATAAGCAGCGCACAGGCGGATGAAGTCATGCAGGCTGCCTCCGGGCTGGGCATCGAATTAATCCCCATAAACTGGGGCGAAAGTCTAATCCTGGCGCGCCGCTTTGGTCGCAGCGCATATGATGCGGCCTATCTGACCCTCGCAGAAAAACTGGGCGAGAAACTTATCACTGCTGACGAACGCTTGTACAACGCTGTCTGTTCAAGCCTGGATTGGGTTGTTTGGATGGGTGACTATGTTGAATAAAAATGTAAGAATCCCTTAGGGTGACTTCAATGATAAAGCTTACATCGTTCTACCCCTTGCCATCCTGGTTGCGTGTTACCCATGAATTCCACGACGACAAAATCGTCATCAAACAAAAATCGCCGACATCGGAGATTGAATATGATGTTAACTATAAACAAATCGCTGGCGTAGAATTCATTGCTCGCGGCAATGACAAACACGTAACGACAGGTCTTTTAATAGTGGGCGCGCTCAGTTTAATGTTCACATTCTTTCGCGAAGTATTATACAGAAATCCAGCCATCCTAACCTTTATGCAAGTTATTTTTCCACTTGCAATATTGTTTTCCTTGCTGGGTTTTAGAAAAGGTTCATATTGTGCTTTTTTCAATAGCGAACACGGGGTCCTAACCATCGCAAGAATGAGTTATGCCAACATCACAGATGTGGACTCAGCTATCGAACTGATTAAACGAAAAAATCCAAATATCTACGAACTCGACACCAGTGAACCTTTTCCAAATACCAAACCGCTATATGAATTGGTTGAATATAATCTTCCAGATTTTATGAGCAAGTCCACAATCAGGTTCTATGAGACAGAACTTATTGATTATGAGACAAGTCCGGTCGAAGAATCAATACGAGCAGTGAAATACGACAGTATTCGCCAAATCATCCGTGCCAAGGGTGGAAACAATTCCTGGGCTACGATAAGTTCATATGCCTTCCTGTTTACATTCATACTCAGCGGCATTCGATTTTTATATGACTTGCCTCAAACTATCGATCAAATAATTCTTAACCTATTCTGGCCGCTCATAACCATATCCACTCTTCTGTTTTTATTGAAATACTTTAAAAAAGAGTTTATTTATTTGGTTGATAGTGAAAATAATACGCTGGAATACACCGCGGTTTCCAGGAATAACAAGGAAAAAGTCGAGCGTATCCTTGAATTTATAAAATCTAGAATTCCTGAAAACACTCAAGACCAGCTTGTTTCCCAAAAAGTAGCAGCAGACTAAATCTTAGGAGCCATCCCCCATGACCTTCACCCTTCTGCAAGAACGCGAAATCCCAGAAATCAACTCGAAAGCCAAACTCTACGTCCACGACAAGACGGGCGCGCGGCTAATCTCCGTGGCCAACAGCGACGAAAACAAGGCCTTCGGCATCACCTTCCGCACGCCGCCTGCCTCGTCGAACGGCATCGCCCACATCATGGAACATTCCGTGCTGTGCGGCTCGCGCAAATATCCCGCCAAGGAACCCTTCATCGAGTTGGCCAAGAGTTCGCTGAATACCTTCCTCAACGCCTTTACCTATCCCGACAAGACCACCTATCCCCTGGCCAGCACGAATCTCAAAGACTTCTACAACCTGATCGACGTCTACCTGGATGCGGTCTTCTATCCGCTCATCCCCGAGCGCACCCTCCAACAGGAAGGCTGGCACTACGAAATCGAGTCGCCCGATGCGCCCCTCACCTTCAAGGGCGTGGTCTTCAATGAGATGAAGGGCAACTATTCTTCGCCCGACAGCCTGCTTAGCGAATACAGCCAGCATGCCGTCTTCCCCGATATGCTCTACAGCCTGGACTCGGGCGGCGACCCGCTGGTCATCCCCGACCTGACCTATGCCGAGTTCAAGCATTTCCACCAGACCTATTACCACCCGTCCAACGCCTATATCTGGTTCTACGGCGACGACCCCGAAGAGGAACGCCTGCGCATCCTGGAGGATTGGCTCAAGGACTTCGAGAAACAGGATCCCCAATCCGCGATTCCGCTCCAGCCGCGCTTCGATGCCCCGCGCCACGAGGTTCACCACTACGACTCGGGCGAGACGGAGGATCCCAAAAGCTACGTCAACCTCAACTGGATGCTGGATGAAATCCCCGACCCCGAGACTTCCCTCGGGCTGGGCATCCTCTCGCACATCCTGACGGGCACGCCCGCCTCCCCGCTGCGCAAGGCCCTGATGGACTCGGGCCTGGGCGAAGACCTGACGGGCGGCGGCATGGACAGCGACTTCCGCCAGATGAAGTACTCGGTCGGCATGAAGGGCGTGCTGGTCGGGGACGCGACCAAGGTCGAGATGCTGGCCCTCGGCGCGCTGGCCCAACTCACCACGGGCATCGACGCCGACACCATCGCCGCCTCGGTCAACACGGTCGAGTTCCACCTGCGTGAGCAGAATACGGGCCGCTTCCCGCGCGGGCTGTCGCTCATGCTCGGCGCGCTCACTTCCTGGATCTACGACCGCGATCCGCTCGAAGAACTGGCCTTCGAGGCTCCGCTGACTTCGATCAAGGAGCGCATCGCCAAGGGCGAGAAATATTTCGAGGGCCTGATCCAGAAATACCTGCTCGAAAATCTGCACCGCGCGACGGTCGTCCTCGAACCTGACCCGAACGTCAACAAACAGCGCGAGGAGATCGAGAACGAACGGCTGGCAAAAGCCAGGGCCGCCATGAGCCAGGCCGAAATCGAAAAAGTCATCGCCGACGCCGCCGAACTCAAACGCCACCAGGAGACGCCCGACACCCCCGAGGCGCTTGCCAGCATCCCGTCCCTTTCGCTGGACGACCTCGACAAAAAGATCAAGACCATCCCCATCGAGGTATCGAAGTTGGCAGGCGCGCAGTTCCTCTATCACGACCTGTTTACCAACGGCATCGCCTACCTCGACCTGGGCTTCGACCTGCACAGCGTCCCGCAAGACTTGCTGCCCTTCGTCGGCCTGCTCGGACGCGCCCTGCTCGAACTCGGCACCGAAAAAGAGGATTTCGTCAAGCTGACCCAGCGCATCGGGCGCAGCACGGGCGGCATCCACAGCGGCACCATCACGTCCACCATTCGCGAGAGCAGCCAGTCCGCGTTGTGGTTCACCCTGCGAGGCAAGGCCGTCGTCCCGCAGGTGCCCGAACTGCTGGCCATCCTCAAGGATGTGCTGCTGACCGCGAACCTCGATAATCCCGAACGCTTCAAACAGATCGTGCTCGAAGAAAAAGCGGGCGCGGAGTCGGGCCTGCTGCCTGGCGGACACGCCGTGGTCAACAGCCGCCTGCGCGCGCGCTTCAGCGAAGCCGCCTGGGTCAGCGAACAGATCAACGGCCTCGACCAGCTCTTCTTCGTGCGCCAGCTTGCGGAGGACATCGACAAGGATTGGGCGGGCGTGCTCGCCCGACTGGAGTCCCTGCGCAAGGCGCTCATCAACCGCTCTGCCATGCTGGTCAACCTCACGCTGGATGAAGCCAACTGGAAGCGGATTCAGCCCCAGGTGGCGGACTTCGTCAAGGCAATGCCCTCCGCCCCCTTCGCGCCCCAGCGCTGGGATCGAAAGCCTGCCAGCGCCAACGAGGGCCTCACCATCCCCGCCCAGGTCAACTACGTGGGCAAGGGCGCCAGCCTGTACGCCCAGGGCTACGAACCCGACGGCTCGGTGCATGTGATCGGCAAATATCTCGGCACCACCTGGCTGTGGGACAAGGTGCGCGTGCAGGGCGGCGCATACGGCGGATTCAGTGTCTTCGACCAGAACTCGGGTGTCTTCACCTACCTTTCCTACCGCGACCCGAACGTGCTGGCTACGCTCGAAAACTACGACAACACCGTCAAATTCCTGCGCGACCTCGACCTGAGCGAATCCGAACTGACCAAATCCATCATCGGCACCATCGGCGACTTCGACGCCTACCTGCTGCCCGACGCCAAAGGCTACCAGTCGATGATGCGCCACCTGACCCACTACACGGACGACATCCGCCAGCAGACACGGGACGAGGTGCTCGGCGCCAGCGTCCAGGATTTCAAGCAGTTTGCGGACGTGCTCGAACGCGTCGCCCAAAACGGAGAGGTTGTCGTGCTCGGCTCGTCGGAGGCGATTAATAAGGCCAATGCGGAGAAGGGTCAGTTCCTGGAAGTGAAGAAGGTGCTGTGACCCCCCTCTGCCGAAGGCGGAGGGGGCACCGTCTTGTAAATTTTGATTTTGTCTTGTAAAATAAGATTACGTCTTGAAGCCTGGAGGTAGTCTAAAAATGGAAACCATCGTATCCCGACGCGGGCAAACCGTTGTGCCCGCCGCAATTCGGGCCAAATACAATATAAAAGACGGCGACCAATTGGTTTGGGTGGATGATGGGCAGACGATCCGCGTCATTCCCGTCCCTTCTGATCCCGTCGCAGCGCTGTACGGCCGCGGCAAGGGTCAGGGCCTGACCCGCAAACTGTTGGAAGAACGCGCGCAATACAGAAAGCAGGAAAATGACGGATAAGACCTTCGTGCTGGATACTTCAGCGCTGATGACCTTCATCGAGCAGGAGGATGGAGCGGAGCGTGTCCGTGACGTGCTGCTGCATTGCGCCATTATCATTCCCTGGCTTTCCCTCCTGGAAACAGTCTACATCTCCCAAAGGGAACTTGGCGAAGAGGAAGCCCTGACCCGCTATGCCCTGCTGAAACAGCTCAACGCCAAAATCATCTGGGAAGCGGACGAAGCTCTGTTGTTGAACGCCGCGCGCATCAAATCGACACACCGCCTATCCCTGGCAGATGCGGTCATTGCGGCCGTTGCTTTTCAAAACAAGGCCACCCTGCTGCATAAAGACCCCGAATACGAACCGCTCCAGGATGTTGTGGAGATGGAAATCCTGCCCTATAAAAAGTAAATGGACACGCCACCCATTCCCTCGACCCTCGCCCCCTTCTTCCAGGAATACGACTTCGCGAAGTTGAACCCGCAGGCAGACGCGCATACCATCATCGAGCGCACCCTGCAATTTGGCAACCGCGCGGAGTTGCGCTGGCTGTTTGCGGTTTATTCGGAGGAACAGATTAGGGCATGGGTCAGGCGCTTTGGAGAGGAAGTCCTGCCCCAGCCGCACCGCGCCTTCTGGCGAATCGTTCTGGACATACAAACGCCATGATTTCCTTGTTTTGGAATACCGTCACAAACGACATGCGCGAGGTGTTGACCGGTTTCACACAAACGGATCTTGCAGCGAAATTTTACCTGGCAGGAGGAACCGCCTTATCGCTACAAATTGGACACCGCCAATCCGTTGACTTGGATTTCTTCTCGCTGACCGAAGATGTTCCATCCATACGTGCTGGCCTGGAAAAAGCACTCGCTCCCTTCCACGGTATCCTGGTGGACTCTTCCTGGGGCAACCTGGTTTTTCTCGTAAACGGCGTACGCGTTGGATTTTACGGCTATGGTTTCCCACTTGTTGCGCCATTGGCGGAGGACGGAACAATCCGTCTTGCCTCCGTGCAGGATATTGCCCTGATGAAGCTGGATGCCATGCTTTCCCGCGCAGCCCGCAAGGATTTTTACGATCTGTATTTCATCTGCCAGCGTATTCCTTTACAACAGTTGCTCGATCTGGCCCCACGGAAATACGTTTCCGTGCGTGATTTCGAAACCCAAACTGTAAAAAGACTGGTTTATTTTGAAAACGCAGAGTCAGAAAGCGACCCGATTCTATTAAGCGCGGTTTCATGGCAGAATGTCAAGAACTTCTTTATCGAACAAGCCAAAAAGATCGAACAGGGTTGGTTGAAATGAACCTGCCCCTCGACCAGATCCTGCCAGGCGACTGCGCCGAAGTCCTCGCCTCCCTGCCCGAGAACTCGGTCGATTTGGTATTCGCCGACCCACCCTATAACCTGCAATTGCAGCGCGACCTGTACCGCCCCAACCTGAGCAAGGTCGACGCGGTGAACGACGAATGGGACAAGTTCGGCAGTTTCGCGGAGTACGACGCCTTCACCCGCGACTGGCTCTCGGCCTGTCGGCGTGTGCTCAAGGATACAGGCACGCTCTGGGTCATCGGCTCCTATCACAACATCTACCGTGTCGGCGCGATTCTACAGGATTTGGGTTTCTGGATTTTGAACGACATCGTCTGGATCAAATCCAATCCCATGCCGAATTTCCGCGGCGTGCGCTTCACCAACGCGCACGAGACCCTGCTGTGGGCGCAGAAAAAGCAGGGTGTGAAGTACACCTTCAACCATCACGCCATGAAGGCGCTCAACGATGACCTGCAAATGCGCTCGGACTGGAACCTGGCCCTCTCCACGGGGAAGGAACGCATCAAGTCCAACGGTGTCAAGGCCCACCCCACCCAGAAGCCCGAGTCCCTGCTCTACCGCGTGCTGCTGGCCTCGTCCAACCCTGGGGACGTGGTGCTCGATCCCTTCTTCGGCACGGGGACGACGGGCGCAGTGGCGAAGAAATTGGGACGTCATTTCATCGGTATCGAACGCGACAAAAAATATATCAAGGTTGCGCAGAAACGCATCGACGCCGTAATCCCAGCCGACAAAGCCAGTCTTGAGGTAGCGACGCGCAAACTGGAGCGCATCCCCTTCGGCGCGCTGCTCGAAAACGGACTGCTTCTCCCAGGCCAGAAATTATATTTCGCCAAAGGCGGCAGGCTGGCCAGGGTGCTGGCCAACGGTCACATCCGCTGCGGAGAGGTCACGGGTTCCATCCACATGGTGGCGCGCGCCCTGCTCGACGGCGCCCCCGCCAATGGCTGGGACTTGTGGTTGTATAATGATGAAAACGGTGAACGACACACCCTGGATACCTTGCGGCAAATCATCCGAAAAAATAACGTTGAACGTTAAACGTTCGATGTCCATTCAAGGAGCTCCCATGAACCTCATCCTTCACATCAACGGCGCGGACTACCCCATTGAAACAGCACCCGCGGCCACCCTGCTCGCCGTTTTGCGTGGGCTGGGATTTCACGGCGTCAAGTTTGGCGACGAGGACGGCCTTTCAGGCTCGGACACTGTCCTGCTGGACGGACGCCCCGTCAATGCAGGCTCACTGCTGGCGGCCCAGGCCGATGGTCACAAGATCGCCACCATCGAGGCGCTCGGCGAGCACCCCGAACAGGGCTGGAAGCTGACCGAGGGCCTGCATCCGCTGCAACGCGCCTTCATCGAGTCGGGCGCCATCCAGTGCGGATACTGCACCCCCGCCCAGATTCTGGCCGCCAAGTCCCTGCTGGAGAGGAATCCCAACCCCAGCGAGGCGGAAGTGCGCGAAGCCATCTCGGGCGTGCTGTGCCGCTGCACGGGCTACGTCAAGCCTGTCCATGCGGTGCTGAAGGCTGCCGCAGAGATGCGGGGGGAGGCTCCGCTGGAATGGGACGCCATCCATTGGGATTTTGGAACGCCCAAGCCCGAGTCGCCCGAAGGGGATGCCCCTGTCTCGACAAATGTGATGACCCGCCCCAAGGTGATTGTCACCCCAGAGACGAAAACCTGGCAAACCGTCGGCAAGCCCGAGATCAAAGTGGACGCGGTCAAGCTGGCGCAGGGCAAGCCTGCCTTCGCCGCCGATTTCGAGAAGCGCGGCCTGTTACATGCCAAAGTCCTGCACTCGCCGCACGCGCACGCCGAGATCAGGAACATCGACGTCAGCAAGGCGCGCGCCCTCGAAGGCGTGGCCGCCGTGTTGACCTGGAAGGATTTGCCGCGCGTGGTCTATTCCACGGCGGGACAATCCGACCCGATCCCTGGCCCGCTGGACATGTTCTCGCTGGATCACAAGGTGCGCTTCGTCGGCGACCGCGTGGCCTTTGTCGCGGCGGAGACGCCCGAGATAG
>JBMOMS010000198.1:0-15251 GCA_049324895.1 Chloroflexota bacterium | reverse complement strand
GTGGTCTATTCCACGGCGGGACAATCCGACCCGATCCCTGGCCCGCTGGACATGTTCTCGCTGGATCACAAGGTGCGCTTCGTCGGCGACCGCGTGGCCTTTGTCGCGGCGGAGACGCCCGAGATAGCGGAAGCCGCCCTCAGCTTGATCGAGGTCGAGTACGAGATTCTGCCTGCCATTCTGGACTCGCGCGAGGCGATGCAGCCAGGCGCGATCCGCATCCACGACGAGCCTGAGTTCGTCAACTTCGCGGATTCCAACCCCGAGAAGAACCTGGCCGCCGAGATCCGCATCGACATCGGCGACGTGGAAAAGGGCTTTGCCGAGGCCGATGAAATCTTCGAAGCCGAGTACGTGGTGCCCAAGGTGCAGCAGGCGCACATCGAGCCGCATGTTGTGGTTACCTACTGGGACGAGGACGACCGCCTGGTCATCCGCACCTCCACCCAGGTTCCGTTCCACGTGCGCCGCATGATGGCGCCCGTGCTGGGGCTGCCCGTCAAGCGCATCCGCGTGGTCAAGCCGCGCATCGGCGGCGGCTTCGGCGGCAAACAGGAAGTGCTGATGGAAGATGTGGCCGCACACCTGACGATTGCCACCAAACGGCCCGTGCTGTACGAATACACCCGCGATGAGGAATTTATCGCTTCGCGCTCGCGCCACCCGATGCGCGTCAAGATGAAGACAGGCGTCAAGAAGGATGGCACCATCACAGCCAACTCAATGTACGCGCTGTCCGACACGGGCGCGTACGGCTGCCATGCGCTGACCGTCACGGGCAACACGGGCCACAAGTCGATGGCGTTGTACGTCGGCGACGGCGAATATCGCAAGGCCCCCAACATTCGCTTCTACGCGGACGTGGTCTACACCAACACCCCGCCCGCGGGCGCGTTTCGCGGCTATGGCGTGCCGCAGGGCTACTGGCCGCTCGACCGCCACCTCGAAAAGATCGCCCGCGCCATGGGCTTCGACCCGATTGACTTCCGCCTCAAGAACGCCATCCGCCCTGGCGAACATCATCCCTTCTCGACCGCCTGGAACGAAGGCCGCGAGCCGCGCCCCGAAATCATCCAGACCGTCGGGCTGGAACAATGCGTGGCCCAGGCTCGCGCCGCGATTGGATGGGATGATAAGTATGGCAACGAAGCCTGGCATTCAACGTTGAACGTTAAACGTTCAACGTTGCGGAAGGGCATCGGCGTGGCGATGGTCATGCAAGGCACCGCCATCCCCTACCTCGACATGGGCGGCGCGTCGATCAAGCTCAACGATGACGGCTCCTTCAACCTGCTGGTCGGCGCGACCGACTTGGGCACAGGCTCCGATACCGTGCTGGCGCAGATGGCCGCGGAGACCCTGGGCGTGCCCCTGGAAGACATCATCTGCTACTCGTCCGACACCGACTTTACCCCATTCGACGTGGGCGCGTATGCTTCGTCCACCACGTACATCTCTGGCACCGCGGCCACCAGGGCCGCACAGATCGCCGCGGAACGCATCCGCATCCGCGCCACGATGATGCTGGGACTGCCCGAATCCGAAGCGGCCAACATCCGCCTGGCGGATCGCAAGGCAACGGCACCCGATGGACGCTCGGTGAGCATGGCCGAGATCGCCCTCGACTCGCTACACAAGAACAACCAGGAGCAGATCATGGGCGTGGCCTCCTATGTCTCGCCCGTCTCGCCGCCACCGTTCGGCGCGCAGTTCGCCGAAGTGACCGTCGACACCGAAACAGGCCAGGTCACCGTGGACAAACTCGTCATGGCCGTCGACTCGGGCGTGATCGTCAACCCGCTGACCGCCTCGGGCCAGATCGAGGGCGGCATGATGCAGGCCCTTGGCTACGCCGTCTGCGAGGAAATGCGCTACGATGACAAGGGTAACGCCCTGGAACGCGACTTCGACCGCTATCACCTCTTCCGCGCGGACGAGATGCCCGAACTGGAGACCATCTTCGTCGAGACCTTCGAGCCGAGTCACCCCTTCGGCGTCAAGGCCGTGGCCGAAATCCCCATGGACGGCGTCGCGCCCGCCGTGGGCAATGCCGTGCTGGACGCGGTCGGCGTGAACATCGACGAGAATCCCGTCACGCCCGAGAAGGTCTGGAAGGCGCTGAAGGCCGCATAGAAAAAATCGCCCAAAAAACAATATCCCAGGACTTCCGAAGTGGTGTAAACTTCGGAGGTCTTTTTTTGTATGACAAACACACAATTGGCCTACTTGTTTCCCTACGTCATTTCCCTCACACTGTCGTTGGGGGTCTTGATATACGCCTATCGCCAGCGCCATGCGCAGGGCGCGCAGGCCTTCGTCGCCTACGTGGGCGGGCAGACCCTGTGGGTCTTTGGCTTCATCCTGGAATTGGTGACGCCGAATCCGGGCTGGAAAATTTTCTGGGACGGGGTGCAGTGGATGGCGGGCGCCACCTCCCTGGTGGCCTTTCCCGTCTTTGCGGTGCAATACACCGAGTTCAGGCTCAAGAATGCGAGGCTGTTCTTCCAGCTTTCGCTGGTGGTGCCGGCCGCGCTGCTGCTCGCGCTGCTGACCGATTTTCACTATCATTGGGTCTACATCGACCCGATACCCGTGGCTTCAGGTCCGTTCACGGAATTGCGCTACGAGTTCTCCTCCTTCGTTTATTTCTATGCGGTCTACAGTTACGGCATCATCCTGGCCGCGATCATCATCGTCGCGCAGAGATTCTTCCGTCCGCACAACCTGTACCGCGCCCAGGTCATCACCATCATCCTGGGATTTCTCATCCCCGTGCTCGGCACCCTCCTGCCGATCTTCGACCTGCACATCATTCCCCAACGCGACCCCGCCCCCTTGACCATCGGCATCGGAAACCTGATCACCGCCTGGGGACTGTTTCGCTTCCGCCTGCTTCAGGTGGTGCCGGTCGGGCGCGACCGCGTCTTCGAGGAGATGGCCGACCCCGTGGTCATCCTCGACCGCAGGCATACCATTGTCGACGTCAACCGCGCCATGCTCGACCTGCTGGGCAGGAGCGCCGCGGCTACCATCGGGCAGTCCGCCAAACTGGTCTTCCAGGATTTTCCCATCCCGATCAAACTCTACACGGATGTGTCCCATGCCCGCGCCGAGGCGCACTTCCAGGTCGAAAACAAGATGGTGCATTACGAGTTGAGCGTCTGGCCGCTGGTCGACCGCGACTACCAGATTACGGGCCGCGTGTACGTGTGCCACGACATCACCGCCATGAAGGAACTGGAGAGCGACCTGCGCAAGCTGAACCAGGCGCTCGAACAACGCGTGCAGGCGCGCACCCGCGAACTGGCCGAAGCCTACGACACCACCCTGGAAGGCTGGGCGCGCACGCTGGAATTGAAGGATCGGGAAACCGAAGGCCACTCGCGGCGGGTCACCGAGGGCACCCTCAAGGTCGCCCGCGCGCTCGAACTTTCCGAGGAAGAAATCGTCCACATCCATCGCGGGGCACTGCTGCACGACATCGGCAAGATGGCCGTCCCCGACGAAATCCTGCACAAGTCCGGCCCCCTGACAGACGCGGAAAAAGAGACCATGCAGAAACATCCCCAGATCGCCTACGACCTGCTCAAGCAGATCCCCTTCCTGCACAAGGCGCTGGACATCCCGTACAGTCATCACGAACGCTGGGACGGTTCAGGCTACCCGCGCGGGCTGAAGGGGCGCTCCATTCCGCTGGCGGCGCGCATCTTTGCAGTAGTGGATGTGTGGGACGCGGTGCAGTCCGACCGCCCTTACAACAGCGCCTGGCCGCGGGAAAACACGGTCGACTACATCAAATCGAAGGCGGGCATCCTGTTCGACCCATACGTGGTGGATGTTTTCCTCAGGCTGGTGGAGCGCGGCGAGATATAATTGGACCCGGAGAACATTATGAGCGATCAAATATTCGTTGTTGGTCACGTCAATCCCGATACCGACTCGATTGCTTCCGCCATGGGCTATGCCTGGCTGCTGCGCGAACGGGACGACCTCAATACCATTGCTGCCCGAGCGGGGGCGCTCAACGCGCAAACCGCCTGGGTCCTCAAAACCGTCGGCCTCGAAGCGCCCGTCCTGCTGACCGACGCCTCGCCGCGCTTCGAGTCGGTCATGCGCCGCCTCGACGCCCTCCGCCCCGATTCGCAGTTGGGCCTGGCCTGGACGCTGGCTTCGCGCACGGGCGGACTGGCCCCCGTGGTCAGCGAGGACGGCAAACCCTTCGGCCTGATCAACGGCCTGAGCATGTTCAAATATTTCACCGAGGTGCTTGGCCCGCGCCCGGGCAATGCCACCGTGCGCGAGATGATGACCGTGCCCTGCGCCGACGCCGCCGATACCAGCGTCCCCAAATACCCCGTCAACGCCCACATCCGCGACATGCTCAACCGCATCCTGCGCGACGATCACAACGAGTACTGGATCGTGGATGAAAACGGCCAGTACCTGGGCATCGCCCACCAGCGCGACGCGCTCAACCCGCCGCGCCTCAAGATCATCCTGGTCGACCACAACGAACCGCGCCAGGCCATCGCCGCCCTGGAGGAAGCCGAACTGCTGGAAATCCTCGACCATCACCGCCTGGGCAACCCGCACACCCACACCCCCATCCGCTTCACCGTCGACATCGTCGGCTCGACCTCGACCCTGGTCTCGGAGCAGACCGCCGAGGCAGGGCTGTCGATGCCGCCCGCGCTGGCAGGCGTGCTGCTGGCGGGCCTGCTGGCCGATACCTTGATCTTCACCTCGCCCACCACCACCCAACGCGACAAGGATGCCGGGCAGCGCCTGGCGCGCTGGGCCTTCGTCGGTAGCGGGCCGCTCAAGGGAGAGACCATCGAATCATACGGCAAGGCCGTGCTTTCGGCGGGCGCGGGCCTCTCCAACCGTAACCCGAAGGAAGTGGTCAGCACCGACATCAAACCCTTCGAGGCGGGCGGATTCAAATTCGCCGTGGCCCAGGCCGAGGTCACCGACCTGGTGCAGATCGGCGAACATCTCGCCGCCCTGCGCGCCGCGCTGGATGAACTCAAGGACAAGCGCGCCCTCGATTTTGCCATGCTGCTGATCACCGATGTGGTGCGCGGCACCAGCCGCCTGCTCATCTCCACCAACGCCACCCCCATCCTGGACGACCTGCCCTACCCGCCCCTGCCCGACGGCACCCGCGAAGCGGTCGGCGTGGTCTCGCGCAAGAAGCAGTTATTGCCTGCGGTGCTGGGCTTATTGGAAAAGTAATGAAACCCATCCAATATCTGCACTCCGATGCCTGGGTTCTGCTGGCCATTATCCTGTCAGGCAAGGATCGGGGTGCAGATATTGCCGATATTATTTCCACGGCAGATTACATCAACCATGCCATTCTCTGCTATGAAGAATTGGATGGAGCCTTGATGCGTTTGACCCTGGGGAATTACATCTTCGAAGAAAACGCCCGATTTTATCCTTCGAGAAAAATCACGGAGCAATACGGAAGAAATGCGGCCAAGGGGAAACTCAGAATCGATACCACCCTTGAAGATATTTCAAAATTGATTGGAGCGGAAGCGTGGAGCAAAAGCGTCGATCCCTATCAGGCAAATGAATTTCATTCGTATGGAAGGGTGGATCGCGATGCGTTCTCCCGCACTGTTCAAACCTACCTGAACAGATATTCAAAGTAGGATCCATAAAGCGGGCCGTCGGTCCGCCAAATTCACGGCTCTTCCTCGCACACCCAGCAGTCGCGCCCATTATGCTTGGCGCGGGACAAGGCCCGCCCGGCGCGGTCGAACAGGGCGCGCACGTCCGGCAGCGTCCCGCGCGTGAAGAACACCCCCAGGCTGACGATCACGGGGAGCTGCCGCCCGTCCACGACCAGGGGCTGGGCCTGGAGCCTGGACTGGATGCGCTGGGCCAGGCGGCAGGCGTCCGCCAGGGCTGCGCATTGCAGCAGGGCGGCGAACTCCTCGCCATGATAGCGTCCCGCCAGGTCCCGCGGGCGCAGGGTCTCGCGAAAGATATGCGCCACCCAGCGCAGGGTCTCATCGCCGGTCTCCCGCCCAAACTCTGCGTTCAAGCGCTTGAAATGATCCAGGTCGAGCAGGATGGCCGCCATTCCCAATTGGGAGGCGGAAAAATGTTCGAAGGCCGCAGACGCTTCCTTAAGAAAAGCGCGGCGGGTCAACAAACCGGTCAGGCTGTCGGTGGAAACCTTGGAAACGATGGCGGCCTCAATTGGGGGGAAAGACATGGACTCCTGCCTGCGCGAGGCATTTCACGATGCAACAGCAATGCGCCTTATTATATAATACCGGCTGCCACAAAGGGCAGGATTGCGGATATGTTTTGGCCCAATTGCACAAAACCTTTTACTACAAAGGAAAGTAAGACGCCAAGACCAAGGGTTTCCTTCGCGCCCATTGTATGATTCAGCCTGGATGCGGCATTGCCGAACTATTCCGCCCACCATGCGCGGGTGGGCGTCCACCCACAAAACAGCCGCAACATGAGCCTGAATTTGATCCACTTTCTGGAGTTCCGAAGTTCTAATTTGGGATAATGCGCAAGTGGAACCTGCACACTCCCAATGACCCCAGATCATTAAGAAGATACCACTTTTCATTAAATTGTTGTATAGTAGTTAAGAAAATCACAACCCAACAGGAGAATTGCACATGTCCACAATCAAGCAGGCAGTTGCAGAATTCATTGGCACGTTTTGGCTGGTCTTTGCGGGGTGCGGGAGCGCGGTGCTGGCCGCAGCCTTCCCAGAGGTGGGGATCGGGCTTTTGGGCGTATCCCTGGCCTTTGGCCTGACCGTGGTAACCATGGCGTACGGAATCGGCCACATTTCCGGCTGCCATCTCAACCCGGCGGTATCCTTCGGCCTGTGGGCCGGCAAGCGTTTCCCGGCTGCCAAGCTGCTGCCCTACATTGCCGCGCAGGTTCTGGGTGGGATCGTCGGGGCGGGCGTCCTGTACCTGATCGCCAGCGGGAACCCCGACTACTCCATCGCCGCAAACGGACTGGCCGCCAACGGCTACGGCGCGCACTCGCCCGGCGGATATTCCATGCTGGCGGGATTGATTGCCGAAATCGTCCTGACCTTCATCTTCCTGGTGGTCATTCTTGGCGCAACCGACAAGCGCGCCCCGGCCGGTTTTGCCGGCCTGGCGATTGGCCTGGCGCTGGCGCTGATCCACCTGGTCGGCATCCCGGTCACCAACCTGTCGGTCAACCCGGCGCGCAGCACGGGACCCGCGCTCTTCGTCGGCGGCTGGGCGATCGGAGAACTCTGGCTGTTCTGGGTCGCCCCAATCGTCGGCGCGCTGCTGGCGGGCTTTATCTATCGCTGGTTCGAAAAGGAAGGATGAATCCCGGCTGAACGCCGCAGGCCCTCAGGGTGCGTATCGTTCCAACCGCTCCGGGCGCCCAAATCCATACCTGGAGTACCCTCTGGGAAGGGATTTGGGCGCTTTTTATAATACCCACGGATGAAAATTGCGCATTCCACCCTCTAAAAAAGCGCAATTTGTGAGAGGGTGCGGGATGAATCCCGGGCGGCGCCAGGGAATTGCGCTGGGTATTCACCAATCCCTGGGGAACATCGAGCCGACGCATCCTTTGCAGTTCGCTATCCATCGGAAAATTCAGAATCCCATGTAAGACATTTCATCTCCTGGGAGGACTTCCCCATGCCTGAACTGTACCTGACCCCTTCCTCCATCAGCTACCTGAGTCTGTTCATTTTGACGTTTATTATCACAGTGTATCTGGTCAGCCGCGCCATTGGGCGGGGGAAACGATTCTCCCTGCGGCGGGATGGGGCGCTGCTGACCATTTTTGCCAGCATGACCCTGCTCTCGCTGCTTTTCTTTCTCGATTATTCCTCCCTGCCTTCCCAGCGGCTCAATGCCACATTCATTGAAAACTCAGCCGTTGCCATGCTTTTGGTCGGCCTGATCCAATTTGCCTACGATTTTCCCATCCCAACAGGAAAATATAAGTTCGACCGCTGGCTGGTCTCTGCGTTCAGTGGTTATTACCTGTATCGTGAAGTAGATGCAATGATTTATCGTTTCCAGCGGCTCTCGCAAGACGGCTGGGTGGTTTTTCGCGGCCAGGAGCTGGATATCCAGATGGCCGTCGAATTTGCCCTGGTTGTTTTCATTTTCACCCGGAGCGCCATCCGAAATTGGAACCTGCCCTCCGTCCGCAATTTTGCCTTGATTCTATTGATTCCGCTGGGCCTGGCAATCGGCGCCTACTTCCGGGGGCTAAACCCAATTATCACGTTCTGGTTTCCAATCGCATCTTCCATCGGGATGTTGTTCACTGCTTTCTTTTTTAGCCTGAACTATCTCTCCTCCCAACCGGAGCGGGTTTCTTTCGTCGTAAAAACCTCAGGAGCAGTACTGACCAGTGTGCTGGCCGTCTTCGGCATCCTGGCCTGGCTGGTGGCGCAGCCTTATGCAGACCGCTATGTCTCCCCGCTCGAACAACTCGATCACCGCACCCTCCATTTCAGCCCGGACGGAAATGGAGGATATACAGTGAACGAGATGCCCTTCCAGTGGGAGGAGAACTACGGCCAGCCACTGAATACGGATCAACCGAACTGGGATCGGTTTGATTTCAATTTTCCGCTTTTCGGAAAACCCTACAAGCAGGTATTTGTATCCAACTTTTGCGCCATCGGCATGCAAAATCATTACTGGGGCACGTACCAATATAACTTCGCATCTGTCCCCATGATCATGCCGCTGCTGGTGGACTTGAACGAGTATGACCACCCAAATGGCAATTTCTACACTTCCGTGGAGGGCGGGCGATTTATTTACACCTGCCTCAACATGCCCGCCCAATTCAGTGGGGGCCCCCGCTACACGCTTCAGACCGTACTCTTCTTAGATGGCAGTTTCAACTTCACTTACAACGGCCTGCCGCGCCTCAAATTCTACGTGGACGACTTTCCCGATAAGACCGCCTGGGCTGTTGGCATCAAACCTGCCGAACCGACAGCAGAGGCAGTGGATTTCACGAACCTGCCCATGCAGATCGGGCCGCAGGGCGCCATCCAGGATGAATTCCGAGCCTTCCGCATCTATCTGAACAAATTCCTCGTGCCCCTGGCGCACGCCGTGGTTGCCAGCAGTTTCGTCTTCCTCGTCGGCGCGGCGCTGATCCTCAACTACGGATTGGCGCGTCCGCTCAACTCCCTGTTGGAGGGCGTGCAAAATTTCAACCAGGGCCGGCGCGATATAGTCATCCCCGTCCAGTCCAACGACGAGATCGGCTTCCTGACCGAATCCTTCAACCAGGTGGGCGGAGAATTGAATCAATTGATCCTCAGCCTGGAGCAGCGCGTGACGGAGCGCACGGCCCAACTCCAGGCTGAAATGGACGCGCGCATCGCGGCCCAGGAGCTGGTGGTGGAACAGCAACGCGCGGTCGCCACGCTGGAGGAACGCGAACGCCTGGCGCGCGACCTGCACGATGGCATCGGCCAGGTGCTGGGCTTCCTCAACGTGCAGGGCCAGAGCGCCATCCATTCCGCCCAGAGCGGAGACACCCAGGCGGCCACCCAATTGCTGGCGCGCATGGTCGAGGTCGCGCAGGAGGCGCACGACGACGTGCGCGGCTACATCCTCGGCCTCAAGCACGAACCGTCCACACAGCCGCGGCGGGACTTGTTGACCCAACTGGAACAATACTGCCAGCACCTTTTGCACAACTTCGGCTTTCGGGTTCACCTGAACCTGCCCGGGCAAATTCCACCCGGGCTGGCCGCCAAAGCTGTCGAAACGCAATTGCTGTACGTGATCCGCGAGGCCCTCAGCAACGCCCGCACCCATTCGGGACAGAACCAGGCCGAGGTCACGCTTGCGTTCGATGAAACCCGCGTACAGGCTGTCATCGAAGACCACGGGATGGGCTTCTCCACATACAGCGGGCCTGAGCGCCGAAAGGGCGGGCACTTCGGATTGGGGATCATGCGCGAACGCGCCGAAGCGGTGGGAGGCTCCCTCGAAATCGAATCCACCCCCGGGGCGGGCACGCGCGTGACCGTCAGCCTGCCGCGACAACTCCGAGCGGAATCCACGCCCGGGCGGCGCGTCCTGCTGGTGGACGATCATCCGCTCTTTCTCGAAGGCATGGCAAACCTTGTCGCGGGCCGCGGCATGAGTGTGGTCGGCACCGCCCACGACGGCCTGGAGGCGCAGGAGAAGACGCGCGAATTGCATCCCGATGTGATCCTGATGGACATCGAGATGCCGAACTGTGACGGCCTGGAAGCCACGCAGCGCATCAAAGCCGAAATGCCCGAGGTGAAGATTGTGATGCTGACCGTCTCGGGCGAGGAGCGGCATCTGTTTGAAGCCTTGCAAAACGGCGCATCCGGCTACCTGCTCAAAAGCCTGGACGCCGCCGAACTGACCGCCCTGCTGGACGAACTATTGCGCGGCGAAGTGTCGCTCTCGCCCACGCTGGCCAACAAGATGCTGGAGGCCTTCACGCGTCACAAGGCGCCGCCCGCCCAGCCGCCCGGCCTGCGCCTGGAAAAGGCCAAAGAACCTGAACCCGAACCCTTGACCCCGCGCCAGATGGAGACCTTGCGGCTGGTGGCGCAGGGGTTAAGTTACAAAGAAGTGGCACTGCAATTGGGAGTGGCCGAGGTAACGGTGAAATACCACATGGGAGAGATTCTGGCGCGCCTGCACCTGGACAGCAAACGCGAGGCCGTGCGGTATTTCCAGGAAAAAAAACCGCCGAAGGCTGAAAAATAGGGAAACACAACCCAGACTATACTTTCTCCCACCGACACTATACTTTTTTTTGACATCCGTCACTAACGTACGGACGGCTGGAGTCTTACACTGCGCTTCGTACATAACCGTACGGAGCGCATTTTGGATATTAAGCGAAATATTCTCGTATTTGGCATTTCAGCCATGCTGGGGGAATTGGCGGCCGACCTGCGCGCCTCGCCCCTTTTACATGTGACCGAGCAAAAGGAGGTTGAAACCCTGGGCGGACTCGTCGTGGATATGATCCTGGTGGACGCGGCCCAGTCCACCGACGAACAATTCCGCGATTTGATCCTCCTCTGCCCCACCATCCTCAGCATCGACCCCGAAACCCACCAGTTGACCGTTCTCTCGTCCCCGCACCAGGCCGATTTGACCGACACGGTGCGGATGATCGAAATGATTTCCCTCATTTTGCGTCCACCTGCCTAAACAGGCAGGATGTTTACACAAAGGAGAATGCCATGCAATACAAGTTCTTAAGTCGGCTCGTTGTTCTCTCTGTCCTCCTGGCGCTGATGTTTAGCGCCATCGGCACAATACCAGCCCAGGCGGTTGACCCCGCGCCCTGGGATACGAATCTGGTTACCAATCCCGGTGCAGAAATCGGCAACCTCTCTGGCTGGAGTGGCAACACCGGGTCTTGGGCTATCAGCGCCGATGCGCACCAAGGCAGCCGTTCTTTCATCACAACCTTCGCTTGGACTACCCGTTATCAGGAAATTGACCTGCTGGCGGCTGGTTTCACTGCGGACGAACTGGACGCCGCCCCAACGGTGGTGGTCGGCGAATGGTTCAAAGGGTTTAATTGCGGCGGCGGCTGCAACGCGGCCGACTACTACTATTTCAAGGTGGAACTGCGCAACGCGGCGCGCGCGCCTATTGCCTCGTGGAGCGCCGGCTCACAGGCCAGCCCGATCACTGCCACAGCCACCTGGACGGAGCAAACACATACGTTTAGCGGCTACGGCAGCGGCCTACGCTATATCTACCTGGAGGATGGCGGAGATGATGCGGAAGGCTGGGCCGGACATTATGGCACCGTGATGGATGACGCCTATGCTATGTTACTAACGGGTAATCCCATCGCATCCACAGAAACCGCCAGTTCGATCACAATCAGCGGGGCAACCTTGAATGGCATGGTCAACGCCAACGGCGACAGTACCACCGTGACCTTCGAATATGGGTTGGACACCAGTTACGGCAACACAGTGACCGCGGATCAAAGCCCCCTGACCGACTCGACATATACTGCGGTCAGCGCGGCCATTACGGGGTTGACTCCCACCACCGCTTACCACTTCCGCGTAAAAGCCGTCAATAGTACAGGTACAACGTATGGACGCGACCAAATCCTCATCACATCCCATGTGGCAGGGATTCGCTACGTCAAACCCGTTGCCAGTGGGACGGGAGACTGCTCCAGTTGGGAGAACGCCTGCGACCTGCAAACCGAATTGACCACCGCCCTCAGCGGGGATGAAGTGTGGGTCATGGCTGGCACATATAAGCCTACCAGCGGGACGGACCGCACCGCCACCTTCCAACTTGTAAACGGCGTGGCGTTGTATGGCGGGTTCTTCGGCGACGAAACCCAACGCGCTGACCGCCACGGCGGCCTTTCCATCCTCAGCGGGGATTTACTTGGAAACGATTCGGGCTTCACCAATAACGGCGAGAATAGTGTTCACGTGGTCACCGGTGTCACCGGCGCGACGCTGGACGGCTTCACTGTCACTGGCGGGAATGCCAACTTAACAGCCCCCTACAATTACGGCGGCGGGATGTACAACAACTACGCAAACCCGATCGTCAGGAACGTTACTTTTAGCGGCAACAATGCCACCAGCGGCGGCGGGATGTACAACAGCAACAGCAGCCCAACGGTCACGAACGTCACCTTCAGCGGCAACACGGCGATCTACGGTGGCGGCATGTTCAACCACTTCAACAGTTCGACGATCACGAACGTCACCTTCAGCGGCAACTTGGCGACCTACGGCGGCGGGATGTACAACAACACCAGCGCAACAGTGAAAAACGTCATCATCGCTAATTCCATCGGCGGCAGGGATTGTTACGGCACGCTCAACGCCGCATCTGCTAATACCCTGATTCAAAGCGCTGCCAATGCCTGCGGCTTGACGAATGGCACAAACGGCAACATCATTGGTTCGGATCCATTGCTTGGCGCTTTAGGGAATTACGGCGGTTTCACTCCGACCTTCCCGCTCCTGCCCGGCTCGCCTGCCATTGATGCCGGCAACGCCGCCGCCTGCACCACCGGCAGCGACCAGCGCGGCGTAAGCTACGTGGGAACTTGCGACATCGGCGCCTTCGAGTCACAGGGTTTCACTCTGGTCATCACCGGCGGAAACAACCAGAGCGTTCCGCCCAACGCCCCCTTCCCCGCTCCCCTGATTGTGAGCGTCACCGCCAACGCCGCCCTCGAACCTGTGAACGGCGGTAAAGTCACCTTCACCCCGCCGTCCTCGGGCGCAAGTGCAGCTCTCACGGGCAGCCCCGCCACCGTCACGGACGGAGCAGCCAGCGTCGACGCCACGGCCAATGGCACGACTGGCAGTTACACGGTCACGGCCAGCACCCGCGGCGCGGATGATGTGAACTTCTCTCTGGCAAATCAGGAGACACCGGTCATCACCTGGAGCAATCCTGCGGACATCGTCTACGGCACGGCCTTGAGCGGCACGCAGTTGAACGCCACCGCCAATACGCCCGGCACCTTCACCTACACCCCCGCCTCAGGGACAGTCCTGAACGTCGGCACCCATACCCTGCATGTTGACTTCGTCCCCACCGACACGGTCAACTACACCAACGCCGCCAAGGACGTCAGCATCACGGTCACGCAAGCAACGCCTGTCATCACCTGGGCAAATCCCGCCGACATCGTCTACGGCACGGCCTTGAGTGCCACCCAGTTGAACGCCACCGCGAACGTACCGGGCGCCTTCACCTATACTCCCGACTCGGGTGCAATCCTGAACGTCGGCACCCACACCCTGCATGTTGACTTCGTCCCCACCGACACGGTCAACTACACCAACGCCGCCAAGGACGTCAGCATCACGGTCACGCAAGCAGCGCCTGTCATCACCTGGGCAAATCCCGCCGACATCGTCTACGGCACGGCTCTGGGCGCGACCCAGTTGAATGCCACGGCAGATGTCCCTGGCGACTTCACGTATACCCCCACCTCGGGTGAAATCCTGACTGTGGGCACCCACACCCTGCACGTCGACTTCACCCCGACGGATATGGTCAACTATGCCAACGCCTCGAAGGATGTCAGCATCACCGTTACAAAGGTCATGCCGGTCATCACCTGGGCCAATCCCGCCAACATCGTCTACGGCACGCCCTTGAGCGGCACGCAGTTGAACGCCAGCGCCAGCACACCCGGGACATTCACCTACAACCCCGCCAGCGGAACCGTGCTTAATGCCGGTACTCACACCCTGCATGTCGACTTTGTCCCCACCGACACGGTCAACTACGCCAACACCTCCAAGGAGGTCAGCATCACGGTCACGAAAGCCGCGCCCGTCATCACCTGGGCGGACCCCGCCGAAATCGACCAGGGCACGCCTTTGAGTGACACACAGTTGAATGCCACTGCAAACACGCCTGGAACCTTCACCTATACCCCGGCTGCAGGAACCACCCTCTCCGCGGGCACCCATACCCTGCACGTCGACTTCGTCCCGACGGATACGGTCAACTACGCCAACGCCTCCAAAGAAGTCAGCATCAACGTCATCGACCAGGTTCTCTTCGCCGATGTCCCCGACGGCTTCTGGGCCAGGCTCCATATCGAACGGCTGTACCTCAACCAGATCACCGGCGGCTGCGCGAACAACCCGCTCCGCTACTGCCCCAACACCAACGTCAACCGCGCCATGATGGCCGTCTTCGTCCTGCGCGCCGCCCACGGCCAGGACTTCACCCCGCCTCCAGCCACGGGCGCCGTCTTTGCCGACGTGCCCGCCGACGGCTTCGCGGCCGCCTGGGTCGAGCAGCTGGCTGCCGAGGGCATCACCGGCGGCTGCGGCGGCGGCAACTACTGTCCCACCAAGCCCGTCACCCGCGCTCAAATGGCCGTCTTCCTGGTCAAGGCCATGTACGGCACGGACTACATACCCCCCGCTGCAAGCGGTGCGATCTTCGCCGACGTTCCCGCCGACGGCTTCGCGGCTGCCTTCATCGAACAGCTCGTCGCCGACGGCATCACCGGCGGCTGCGGCAGCGGCAACTTCTGTCCCAACAAATACATCACCCGCGCCGAGATGGCCGTCTTCCTCGTCGCGGCCTTCGACCTGCCGTAGTTTCAAGTTCCCGCCCCCATCTTCCCGGTGAACCCTGCTGGAAGATGGGGGTGGCTCTCAAAAAATCATTCGGGTGCGTTCCATTTGAGTTAGAACAGGTGGTTGAGTAGGCGAC
>JBMOMS010000197.1:0-7094 GCA_049324895.1 Chloroflexota bacterium | reverse complement strand
CTTCCCAGGCGCGGACAATACCTTCGAGCTGTACGAAGACGACGGCGAGACCACTGACTATCAGGGCGGCCAGTACGCCATCACGCGCTTCTCGCTCAGCGAGGGCCGCTTCACCATCCACCCCGCGGAAGGCGACCTGGGCCTCGTCCCTGCAAAGCGCACCTACCGCATCCACCTGCGCGGACTGGCCTCGGTCATCACGGCCTCGCTGCCCGCACAATACGACCCCGCCACGCGCACGCACAGCTTCGAGGCGGTCACGCTCAAGCCGAACGAGAGCTTCGCGTTGACGTTCGAGAAGGAGTAAGTCAAAAGCCCTGCTGTGAAAGGCAGGGCTTTTTTATACCAGCCGACCTTGCGAAGCCGTCCATCCTTTGGGGGACTTTTCCGCCTGTGTGGAACTGGTATCATTCTCCTGCGTATACTGTAGTGCTATGGATTTTTTGAGCATGACCCACAATACCCCAATATTCGTACAGCGCAGCGCCTCGCGCTCGAAGTTCAGATTCATCCTGTCGAGCCTGCTTCTGTTGACGGCGCTGACGGTTCTGCTGGTCGTTCCAGGCCGCGCCTCCGCCGTCGACTTGTGCGGGGAAGGCTCCGCTCCCGATTACGGCTTCACCGACGACCTGCGCCAGCCGCACTGGACAGTGGGCTGGGAGGGCTACGTGTCCGAGGACACCGTCGACCAGGTCGACACGATCCTCGACCAACTGGACGCCGACTCCATCGCGCAGACCATGATCCTGTTCAAGCCGCAGGAAGAGGTGGGCAATCGCGTGAACTGCGCCGTGCATTTCCTGCGTTACATGCAGCTCGGCCTGCCAACAGGCGAACGCAAGGACAACGGCTTCGTGTTCCTGGTTGTGGTCGAACCGAATGGCATCGATGTCCATTACGGCGTGGGATTGGGCCTGCCCGCGCTGACCGCCCACGAACTGACCAACCTCAACCGCGCCGCCGAAGCAAGCTATCAGTCCACGTACAGCATGGACGAGGCGCTGCTGACCCTGGTGCAGGACTTCGACCAGACCGCCCGCGCCAATTACGCGCCGCTCCGCTCCCCCACCCCCCAGCCAGCCTTCACCATCCAGCCGATCCAGGTTGCAGGGCCGCTTGGTTTTCTGGTTTTGTGCGGACAATGCTGCCTCGGTTTGCTTGTGCTTTTCCTTGTAATCAAGTTCTTCACCAGCCTCACACGTCTCGGCGGCGGCAGTTTCCACCGCTCCAGCGGCGGCTTCCCGCGCTCGAGCGGATTCCCACGGTTCGGGGGCGGCGGACGAAGCGCACCGCGCAGCCGCGGCGGGAGCGGAAGCGGCCGGTCGGGACGCGGCAATTAATCGATAAGGAGACCCCATGAATCTTTCCATCAAACGAATCCTCTTTGGCCTGCTCACGCTCGCCCTGCTGCTCGGTTCGACAGGCTGCGGCGTGGTGCGTTCGGGCACGGATGAATACGACGAGTTGGTTGCGCTGGTGCAGAACGTGCAGGCGGCGGCCGCCAATTTCCAACTGGTGACCGATACCCAGTATGCCAAGGTGCAGGCCAAGACGCAGATCACCCAGGATTACTACGAGGCGGTCAGCGAGAGCGGCGAAGTGTGGACGGGCAACTTCCGCTCCGAGGCCGAAGCATTGGCCAACCTGCTGAACAACTACCGCGACGAGAACGGCCAGCCGCTGGATTCCAGCAAGCTGAACCTGAACGAACTGCAAAACAAGGGCGCGCTGCCCACCGACCTGGGACAGGGCTTCACCTTGTACGTCAACGCCATCACCCAGGCCCCGCCGCCCGTGCCTGATCCGCAAGTCACCCTGTCGCTGGGCGACACCATCGACGAAGCCATGAACACCGTCCAACTGGCGGGCACCGACTGGAACGACGCGGTCAAGGCCTACAACACACGCAGGGCGCAGATCAAAGGCGAGATCGTGGCGCGCGTTTCGGAATACTTCGGCTTCGAACTGCCCGTCTCCCTCCCCTACTACCAGGGCGCGAGCGCGGGCCAGCCCGTGCGCAATCCGCTGGACACGCCTGTGCCGTAAGCAGGGATGAAACGGTTAAACGAACAGCCCGCCTCTCCCGAGGCGGGCTGTGTTGTTGATATGGGCATTATGGGTTCCATCCTGTGCAGCTTTTGTCTGCTTTCGTTCGCGGTTGGGTTTCTGGATTCTTATGTTTCACTTTCCAGCGCATATTGAATGGCTTTGATTACCCCGTGGATGTCGTTCATGATTTGGTTGTTCCAAAAGCGGATGACCCTGTAGCCTCGCGCTTCGAGATATTTTGTCCGCTCTGCGTCGTATTCTTGTTGTTCCAAATGCTGGCTTCCATCCAATTCGATGATGAGTTTCTTTTTGATGCAGACGAAATCAGGAATGTAATTGCCGATGGCGTGTTGCCTTCTAAAGTTGACTCCCAACTGGTCGTTGCGGATGACCGCCCACAGTTTACGCTCGGCGGGCGTGGTTTTTTTGCGAAGTTTTCTGGCTATATCGTAGCCTTTTGCTGTGGTTCTTCTGGCGGGCATGGGTCTGATTTTACTCCGTCTTAATTCACTTACGCCAACATCAACCCCCTCCGCCTTCGGCACCTCCCCCAAATGGGACCGGTAAATTTTGGTTGTTTTGAAGCGCTACTATGTCCCATTTGGGGGAGGGCGGGTGGGGGTGACCTGCCCATTGATCCCACTCGCTGCGCCCGGGGATAAGGTCGGCATCGGCAGCAGCCAATCGCGCAACTCCACCAGCTACTTCTGCATCAGCCACACCGTTTCGCCTTGATCATAGACTTCCACCCGCTTTTCACCGTCAGGCGAGGCGTAGACAATGATTTCGTCGCTCATGGCTTGCCTTCCTCCTTTGGCTTATCATCGGCCCGCCTCGGGGGAAGCGGGCTATGTTGTTGATATGGGGTTCCATCCTGTGCAGCTTTTGTCTGCTTTCGTCTGCGTTTGGGTTTCTGGATTCTTATGTTTCACTTTCCAGCGCCGCCATCGTGTCCGCGCTCGATACGGTGGAGATCTGCGCCGACAATTGGCGCAAAGACTTGCGTCCGCTGGACGTGACGGAGGGATAGACTTTCCTGGGCGCCGATGGGTTGGCAGGATTGCCACGTTCCATAACAGTGTATTTCACAGTCATTTCAGCCTCTTTGAAACCTGGGAAAAGGGTTGGATGTTGTGAGTGGACTGGTTTTCGGGCGGGAAGTCCCCCAATGCGGGCAGTATGACATGAAAACATTTCGGTTCGAAACGCCTTGCATTCTTGAAAATCCAAAGTCCCTGCCGGACAGTCATCTGGCGGGTGTGCAATCCAGCGGTTAAAGCATGGCGGCAGTTTCCCCGTAAATCCGTGCGGTATAAAACCCCCGCTCAGATTCACAGGCCGATTCGGTATAATCGCCTTCTATGAAACTCGTTGCCCTTGTTCCCATGCGTCACCATAGCCAGCGCGTGCCTGGCAAGAACTACCGTCTCATGGCGGGAAAGCCCCTCTTTCATCACATCCTCGAAACCCTTCTGAATGTGCCCGAGATCGACCAGGTTGTGGTGGATACCGACTCGGAACCGGTCATGGACGGCCTGCGCCAACACTTCCCGCAGGTGGCCATCATCGAGCGCCCCGCGCACCTGCGCGCCGACGACGTGCCGATGAACGAAATCCTGCTGCACGACACGGACTTGTTCCCCGCCGATTTCCATTTACAAACCCACAGCACCAACCCTTTGCTCAAGGCCGCCACCATCTCGCGCGCCATCCAATCCCTACTTACCAATTACCCTAAAACCGATTCGCTCTTCTCGGTCACGCGCTGGCAGACGCGCCTGTACTTCCAGGACGGCACGGCCATCAACCACAATCCGCGCGAGCTGCTCCAAACGCAGGATTTGCCGCCCGTCTACGAGGAAAATTCCTGCCTGTACATCTTCAACCGCGCCAACCTGCTGGCCAAACGTCACCGCATCAGCGACCATCCGCTCATGTTCGAGATCGACGCCGACGAAGCCTGGGACATCGACGAAGAGCTCGATTTCGCCATCACCGATTTCCTGCTCAGCCGCCTCAAGAAAAATGAATAAGTTCAGCCGAATTAGATCCAGCCTGGGACGCTGGTTCGCTGTGCCCTGGTATCCGCTGGCCTTCAGCCTGTACCCGGGACTGGCCCTGCTCTCCGAAAATATCGGACAGGCGCAGGCTGACGCGGGGATGCGCATCCTGCCGGCTTCGCTGGCCTTTGGCGCCCTGTTGTATATCGTCTTTTGGATCATCCTGCGGCAGGTTCACCGCGCCGCCTTCCTCGCGACCTTGTGGATGACCCTGTTCTTCACCTACGGCCACATCCACAACCTGCTCGCGGACAAATACCCCGACTTCAACCCGACCCCGTGGCTGCTGCCAGGCTGGATCGCGCTGCTACTGGCGGCCATCCGCTGGGCGACCCGCCCAAAGCTGGGATTTGCCTCCGCGGCAGCGGGCTTGAACGTGATCACGCTCGGGCTGCTGGTCATGTCTGTGGGGCAGGTCCTGCTCAAGTCCCCGACGGTGGAGAGCGGGCACCGCGTCGCCGCCGCGTTCGCCCCCATCCAGGAACTGAATCCGCCCGAAGGCCAGCCGCTTCCCGATGTGTATTACTTCATCCTCGACTCGTACACGCGCGCCGACCTGCTCGAGTCGGCCTACGGCTACGACAACCGCGCCTTCCTCTCCGCCCTCGAAGAACGCGGGTTTTACGTGGCGGGGTGCAGCCAGAGCAATTACACGCGCACCGAGATTTCGCTCGGCTCCTCGCTCAACATGCTGTATTTGCAGGATCTCGATCCGCTGTTCAACCCCAAAAACATCGGGCGCACGCGCTTGTGGGATTCACTCCAGCACAGCGCCGTGCGGTACAATTTTGAAAGCCTCGGCTACCAGACCGTCAACTTTGCCACGGGCTATCCCTGGAACGAGCTGCGCGATGCGCACCTGTTCTACAGTCCGCCGCCGTTTGCCTCGGGGCTGACCGAGTTCGAGGGTCTTTTCCTGCGCACCACCCTGGCGCGCCACGCGGAAGACCTGGGCTGGGTCGATGTGGATGCGGTCATGGCGCAGGAGTTCCGCGACCGCTTCAACAACGTCTTCGACCGCATCGACGACCTGTCGCGCAACCCCGCCCCGACCTTTGCCTACATCCACGTCATCTCGCCGCACCCGCCCTTCGTTTTCGGCCCCGACGGCCAGCCGACCGACCCCGCCGCGTTTTGGAACGAGAAGCGTGTATACCCGGCCGCCTTGTATGCGCAGGGCTACCAGAATCAGTTGACCCACCTGAACGCGAAGATGCTGGCCGCCATCGACATCCTCCTGGCGAACTCAGACACGCCGCCCATCATCATCCTGCAAGGCGATCACGGCCCGTGGCTCCAGCCCAAATCCAAACAGATGCGCATCCTGAACGCCTATTACCTGCCGGGCCACGCCGACACGCTCTATCCCGACATCACGCCCGTCAACAGCTTCCGCCTGGTCTTCAGCCTGTACTTCGGCGGCGACTATCCGCTGCTCGAAGATGTTTCGTACTATTCCCCCGTGCCCGAGTTGTACGACTTTTCCGAAATCCCCAACGACTGTGAGAAATAAATGCCAACCGTCCTGTTGACCGCCCCCTATATGATCCCCTTCGTGGAGCGCTTCCGCCCCGCCTTCGACAAATACGGCCTCGATTTGATCGTCCCCCAAGTGCGGGAGCGCATGGAGGAGGCCGACCTGCTGAAATATGCGGGCCAGTTCGACGGCGCCATCTGTGGGGATGACCGTTACACCGAGCGCGTCATCGCCGCCTGCGCCCCCCGTTTAAAAGTCATCTCCAAGTGGGGGACGGGCGTCGACTCCATCGACGCTGCCGCCTGCGCCCGTTATGGAGTTGCCCTGTGCCGCACGACGAACGCCTTCACCACCCCCGTGGCCGATTCCGTGCTGGGCTACCTGCTGGCCTTTGCCCGCCGCCAGCCGTGGATGGACGCGGCCATGAAGCGCGGCGAGTGGGAGAAACTCCCCGGCAGAACCTTGAGCGAATGTGTGCTGGGCATCATCGGCATCGGCAACATCGGCAAGGCCGTCACCCGCCGCGCCAAAGCCTTCGGCATGAAAGTGCTCGGCACCGACATCGTGGACATCGACCACGTCTTCGTCAACGAGACGGGCATCCAGATGACGGACCTGCCAACCCTGCTCTCCAATTCCGATTTCGTCTCGATCAACTGCGACCTGAATCCCACCTCGCACCACCTGATGAACGCCGACACCTTCGCGCTGATGAAACCGTCTGCGGTCATCCTCAACACCGCCCGCGGCCCCATCATCGAGGAAAAGGCCCTGGTCGAAGCCTTGCAATCGAAACGCATCGCAGGCGCCGCCCTGGATGTGTTCGAATTCGAACCCCTGCCGCTGGATAGTCCCCTGCTCAAAATGGACAATGTCATGCTGGCCCCGCACAACACCAACTCCAGCCCCGCCGCCTGGGAGCGGGTGCATTGGAATACGATCAGGAATCTGGTCGAGGGATTGGGCATAAAATATGAAGAAAGATGAAAGAGGAAAGAACATGGCTGATTCAAAGACTGTGTTGGTGACTGGGGCTGGTGGTGGGATTGGTCGCGCTGCGGTTGCCCTTTTTTCTAAAAAAGACTGGCGCGTCATCGGCGTAGACCGCGCTGACTTCGGCGAAGGATTTCCACAAAATGGACGCTTCATAAAAGCTGATATTTCACACCCTGAGTCTGTTCAGCAAATCTTTCAGCAGGCGCGTGATTTCAGCGCCACACTGGATGTTCTTATCAACAACGCTGCGATGCAGATCGCCAAGCCGTTGATCGAAACCAGCGTTGAAGAGTGGGACACAGTGATGGCGTCCAATCTGCGTTCGGTATTTTTGTTTGTCAAACTCGCGCATCCCTTGCTGAAGGCCGCCGGGGGCGGGGCGATTGTCAACGTCTCGTCGGTGCATGCCATCCAAACCTCGGCCAACATCGCCGCCTACGCCGCCTCCAAGGGTGGGATGCTGGCCCTGACCCGCGCCATGGCCATCGAGTTTGCGCCCGATAACATCCGCG
>JBMOMS010000196.1:0-7209 GCA_049324895.1 Chloroflexota bacterium | reverse complement strand
CATGACCCGCTGGCTCGACCCTCCTCCCGTCACCGTCCCCGCCTCCTTCTCGGACCTGGGCCTGCCCCCGCTCATCGCGCAGACTCTTGTCCGACGCGGTTTCAGCGATCCCGCCGCCGCGCGCGCCTTCCTGCACCCCGACGCGCTGCCTTCCACGCCCTTCCCTGGCATCGAAACAGCAGTGGAAACTATCAATTTGGCTATACGCAAGGAAGAATCCATTTGCGTCTGGGGCGATTTCGATGTGGACGGACAGACCTCCACGGCCCTGCTGGTGCAAACCCTGCAAACGCTCGGCGCGGACGTCTCGTACTATATCCCGATCCGCGGCAAGGAAAGTCACGGCGTCCACATCGAGAGCCTCCAGCCCATCCTCGATGGCGGCGTGAAATTGATCGTCACCTGCGACACGGGCATCACCGCCCACGAAGCCGTGGATCACTGCAACTTGCGCGGCGTGGACATGGTCGTCACCGACCATCACGATCTCGGCGAAACGCTGCCCAACGCGAAAGCCATCGTCAACCCCAAATTATTGCCCAAAGATCATCCGCTCGCCAACCTGGCGGGCGTGGGCGTGGCGTATAAACTGGCGGAGGCGCTTCTGGGTCAAAGGTCGAAGGTCGAAGGTCATGCGTCGGCAGACGATTTGCTTGATCTGGTGGCATTGGGCCTGATCGCGGACGTGGCCTTGCTCAAGGGTGAGACCCGTTCCCTGGCGCAAAAAGGCATTCAAGCCTTGCGCGAAACAGGACGCCTCGGCCTGAAAGTCATTGCGGAACTGTCGGGCACCAACCTCGAAACATTGACCGAGGAGACCATCGGCTTTACCTTCGCGCCGCGCCTGAACGCGCTGGGCAGGTTGGGCGACGCCAATCCAGCCGTGGAGCTGCTGCTTACACGCGACCCGGCCCGGGCGCGGGTGCTGGCGGCCCAAATCGAGGGGCTGAACGCCCAGCGCCGCCTGTTGACCAGTCAGGTCTACGAAGCGGCCGAAGCCCAACTGCGCGAGACTCCCAGCCTGCTGGATGAGCCCGCGATCGTGCTTTCGCATCCCAACTGGCCGGGCGGCGTGGTGGGCATCGTCGCCAACAAACTGGTCGAGCGCCATCACAAACCCGCCATCCTGCTGACCGAATCGGAGGATGGCATCCTGCGCGGGTCGGCGCGCTCCATCGAGGGCCTGCACATCACGGAGGCCATCGCCGCCCAAAAGGAATTCCTGTTTGGTTTCGGCGGGCACCCCATGGCGGCTGGCATGTCGTTCCACAAGGATAACCTGGCCGCCTTCCGCAGGGGACTTGGCAAAGCCATCGAAAAGCAACTGGGGGACATCGTCCGCGAGGAGCCAACTTTGCAAATCGACGCCTGGCTGGGGCTGGAGGAGCTCAACCTCAAACTGGCGGATTCGCTCGAAATGCTGGCCCCCTTCGGGGCAGGCAATCCCAAGCTGACGCTGGCCAGCCGCCAGGTCACGTTGAAGGCCGTCTCCGAGATCGGCAAGACCCGCGAGCATCTGCGCCTGAACATCGAGGATGGGGACGGCAACACGCAAAGCATCCTGTGGTGGGGCGGCGCGGGCGGGGATCTGCCCGAGACGGGCGTCCCGTTCGACATCGCCTACTCCCTGCGCGCCAGCAGCTTCCGCGGCCAGAAACAGGTCACGCTGCAATTCGAGGACTTCCGAGTCGGGGAAGAAAAAGCGGTCGAAATCCGACCTTCGAAAATCGAGGTTCGAGACATGCGCCTCAAAACGTTTAACGTTGAACGTTCAACGTTGACCTGGGCCGAAGGCTCCGACAAACCCAAAGGCAAATCGCGCTTCGAGTTACATCCCGCCGACGAATTGGCGATCTACACCACGCCGCCCTCGCCCGCCGAACTGCGCAGGGCGCTGGCGCTGGTCAAGCCGAAGACCGTGTATGTGTTTGCCGTCCCACCCGCGGAGGAAAAGCCCGAGGCCTTTCTCAATCGTCTCACGGGGCTGTGCAAATTCGCGCTCAACCAGCGCGGCGGACAGGCGGCACTGTCGGCGTTGGCGGTCGCCATGGCCGCGCGCGAAAGCGCCGTGGAGATTGGCCTGCAATGGCTGGCTGCGGGCGGACACCTGACCGTCAGCGTGGATGGGGATGCGGTGGCACTCTCGACACAGAAGCCCGAGGCCAACCCGTACTTGCAGAAGGAATTGTTCGTGGCCCTGCGCGGGGTATTGAATGAGACCGCGGCATATCGCAAATATGTTTCAAGCGCGAACCTGGAGACGCTTTTGTAAAATGAACACAGAGATCATCCCCTGGCTGCTCAAAGGTGACCCGTCCATCCGCTGGCAGGTACAGCGCGACCTGTTGGATCGGTCGCCCCGCGCGTACGAGGCCGAACGCCGCAAGATCGCGCAGGATGGCTGGGGCGCGCGCCTGCTGGCCCTGCAGGACCCGGACGGGCGTTGGGGCGGCGGACTCTACGGCCCCAAGTGGATCTCCACCACCTACACCATGCTGACCCTGCGTTGGCTGGGGCTGCCGCCGAACAACCCGCAGGCCAGGCGGGCCTGCCAGATATTTCTCGACCAGGGCTTTTACGCGGACGGGGGCATCAACTTCTTTTCGTATTCCCTGAAATACAGCGAAACCTGCGTCACCAGCATGATCCTGGCCCTGCTGGCCTATTTCCGTTATCCCGATGAGCGCATCCACGAGGTCGCCTCGTACGTGGTGGGACAGCAAATGCCCGACGGCGGCTGGAACTGCGACTCGTACAAGGGCGCGACCCATTCCTCCTTCCACACCACCCTGTCGGCGCTGGAAGGCCTGTGTGAATATCAATGCGCGTACCCTGAACAGAAGAAACGCATCAGCCAGGTTCGCGAACGCGGACATGAATTCCTGCTGGCGCATCGGCTGTACAAGTCCCACCGCACGGGCCAGGTCTTCGACGCCAAGATGACATCCATGCCCTTCCCGCCCCGCTGGCGCTATGACTTTATCCGCGTACTGGATTATTTCCAGGCCTGCGATGCTCCGCGCGATGAGCGCATGTGTGATGCGATCGGGTTGCTGCAAAAGAAACAGAAGGCGGATGGTCGCTGGCTGATGAACAGCGGCATGACGGGCAGAAAATTTTTCGATTTGGAAGAGGCGGGAAAACCGAGTCGATGGAATACGCTTAGGGCGATGCGGGTATTGAGGTGGTGGGACAAGTAAGGGTCTATCGGCGACTATCCCAGCTTCGTCACCGTCTCCGCCCGCAAGAACGGCTCACCGCGGGACGCGTCCATCTCCAGCATGCCTGTCACCAAAAGCGGCGCACTGGAATTCAGCAAATTCTTCGCGGCCCGATACACACTGGGAAAGGCGATCACGTCCAGCGTGCCGGTCAGGTCTTCGAGCGTGAGGAACAGCATCGACTCGCCCCTGGCGGTGCGGCTGTGGTGCGAGGTCTGGCGGACTCCCGCCACCGTGACCCTGCGCCCGATGCGCTCCGCCGCTTCGAGCGTGGTGATCGCGCCCGACTTTGTGATGGCCGCTGCCGCCAGTTCGAGCGGGTGCGCCTCCAGGCTTACGCCGAGCAACTCCAGCTGCGCATCCATCTTCTGCTCCAGAGTCCAATCCGCATCCAGCGACTCCCAGCCAAACAGGTTCATCTGTCCCGCCCGCCAGCCGCTTTCCAGGCGTTGCAGCATGGAAGGAATGGATCCAAAACCTTCCAGCCCGCCAACACGGGCCAAATGGATCGCTTCCTGCCCGCGCGGATCGACCCGCGAGAGGAAATCATCCAGGGATGCAAAGGGCGCGAATTGCATGATGCGCTGGATGGTGCGTTTCGTCAACTCTTTGACCTGCTCCAGCCCCATATACAAGACCCCATTGCGGACCTGGAAGCTGGTCCCGGAAAAATTGACGTGCGGCGGGCGGACGGTCAGTCCCATGCGGCGCGCCTCGCTGAGATAGACGCGCTGACTGTAGTATCCGCCCCAGTTGGCAAGCACAGCCGCCATGAACTCGGCGGGGAAATGCTCCTTGCACCAGGCGGAGCGCCAGCCCACCTGCGCATACGACGCGGCATGTGCTTTCGGGAAACCATAGCCCGCAAACGCCGCCATCATCTCCCAGACCCGTTCGCCCGTTTCAATCGGCACGCCGCTCTTCTCCTGCGCTTGCGTCACAAACTTGCGCTCCAACTCCTGCATCTTCTTGCCCGGGTCGAAATGACTCATCGCGCGGCGCAGCAAATCTGCTTCTGCCAGACTGAAGCCAGCCAGTTCATGCGCGATTCGCAGCACCTGCTCCTGATACAGGATCACACCGAAGGTTTCATCCAGCAATGGCGCAAGCGATGGGTGCAAATGCCTGACTGCCTCCTCGCCTTTGAAGCGGCGCACAAAAGCATCCTTCAACCCGCCACTGAGCGGCCCCGGGCGATAGAGCGCCAATGCCGCCATGATGTCGTCCTCGCTTTTGGCATGGATCTCGCGCAGGGTCGCCCGCATGCCCGGACTTTCGATCTGGAAGCAGCCAATCGTGCCGCCGCTCTCCACCCGTTTGGAGGTGGCGGGGTCGTCGGACGGAGTCGACTCCAGCACGTCGAGCCGATTGGCAAACCGCTCGGGCTGGCTCTCCTGAATGAACTGCGCCACGTCGCCGAGGACGGTCAGCCCGCGGATACCGAGCAGGTCGATCTTGACCAGTCCCAACGCCTCGACGGAGTCCAAATCCAGTTGGGTGATGACCACGCCCTTGCTGCCCGAACGCATGACGGGCACGAGGTCGGTCAGCGCGGCAGGGGCGACAATCACGCCGCCAGGATGAACCGACAGATGGCGCGGCAAATTGAGGATGGCTTCGGCTTCGTCGAAGATGACTCCCCTTGAAGGGTGAGCGGCGCGCAACTCCGCAAAGGGCGAGGACGACTCCTCGAAGCGCGCCCACCACGAATGTGGAAGTTGATTTGCCAGTTCGCGTATCAGGCTCGGGGACAGACCATGCGCCTTGGCTACATCCGCCAGCGCCGAGCGGGATCGGTAGCGGTTGATCGTCCCCACCATCGCAACTCGCTCCGCTCCGTACAAATCAAAAACATGTTGAATGACCGAGTCTCTGCGACGCGAACACAGGTCGGTATCGATGTCGGGTGGTGTGGTGCGGGCAGGGTTGAGGAAGCGTTCGAAGTACAGGTTGAGCCGCAGCGGGTCGGGGCTGGTGATGCCGAGGCAGTGCGCCACGAGCGAGGATGCCGCCGAGCCGCGCGAGGAAAAGGGCACGCCCGTTTCCCTGGCGAAGTTCAGGATCTCCTCGACGATCAGGAAGATCGGCTCGAAGCCCGCGCGGGCGATGGTATCCAATTCGTGATTCAGGCGCTCTTGAATGGCGGGTGTGATCTCGCCGTACGAAGTCCGCGCGCCCGCAAAGGCTTTCTCGCGCAAGTGCTCCGCAGCGGAGACTCCCTCTGGCAGCGGAACGGTGGGCATGCGCGGCACGCCCAGCGGAAAGTCGAACCGACAGCGCTCCGCGATTTCGCGCGTGGCAGACAGCGCTTGGGGGAAGTTCGCAAAGCGGCGTTCCATCTCCTGCGGGCTGAGGAAGTGCAATCCTGAACGGACGGGTACTGACTCCACCGTCTGGTTCAAGCGGATGGCGGTCAGCGTGCGCTGTAAAACGGCTTGTTCTGGCTTGAGATAGTAAATGGGATGGAGGGCGACGGGGCGCGCAAAGCTGGTGATGGCTTGGGCGGGGTCGCTCAAGGCGAAATACAGCCGATCCCCGAAAATATCCACGAGCGATTTGGGATTCCCCGAGAGCGCGATCAGGTCTTTGGAGTGGGAGACGAGCAGGTCAAGGGAGCAAGGAGTGTCCAGGGCAATGGCGCTGCTCAAGCGGCACAGGTTCGACCAACCCTCGAACCCCGTCGCCAGCAAGTGAAGCGGACTGCCCACGAAGTCGATCTCCAGCCCGAGAATGGGTTGAATGCCCGCATCCCTGCAAGCCGTGACGAATTCAATCGAACCCGTGAGCAGGTTGTGGTCGGTCAGTCCCAGCGCGGACATGCCATGCGCTTGCGCAGACTGGACAAGTTCGGCGGGCGTGGCGAGTCCCTCTTGCAGGGAATAGGAGGAGTGACAGGTGAGGTGGATGGGCATCAGGAATGAATTGTAGCCGGTTTGATGGGGAGCACCCCAGTTTTGCCGGCAGATCAGCAAGCCACGAACAATACACTTTCACACAAACCGTCCACGAATAAGACCTTCCACGAATACGCGAACAGCCACCGTCTTAGATTCGTGCATTCGTGGCCCACATCCTGAGCTTGTCGAAGAACGTGGATGGCCTGCTTCGACAAAAACCGTCCACGAATAAAACCTTCCACGAATGAACGCATGACCACCATCCATGTTCGAGTATTCGTGGCTCTTATTCGTGGACGGTTCGATCCATATCATCCCGCCCAATTCGTTGGACTGGTTTCATATCTTCTGCGGGAAAAACGCGGCGGTAGTCCAATTTACGGCGGCCAAAATTGAAGAGCAGTCCCACAGGTGCGCCTGTGGCTTTCAAGTAATTGATGACCTGCGCCAGTTCATCGTTCGTGAGTTGGTGACTGAACGCCTTAATCTCCACCACCACCTGCAGGTTCGGGAATAAATCCAGATAAAAAGTCGCCACCCGTTCCCCTTCATAATCAACGTGGACTTCATATTGGCGGTTTGGCGCGATGCCTGCGTGATTGAGTTTGACTTCCAAAGCCTTTTCGTACACTTCCTCTTTGAAGCCATACCCAATCTCGTTGTGGACAGCCATTGCCGCGCCGATGATTTTATAGGTCAATTTGTTTCCTGTTGCGTCTGTCACAAGGGACATGAGAACCTCCGATTATTGGGAAAATTTAACGCCTGAACAAACCGTTCACAAATAAAACCGTCCACGAATAAGACCTTTCACGAATACGCGAACAGCCACCGTCTTAAATTCGAGCATTCGTGGCCCACATCCTGAGCTTGTCGAAGGGCGTGGACGGTCTGCTTCGACAAAAACCATCCACGAATAAGACCCACCACGAATGAACGAAACATTACCGTCCCTAATTCGTGCATTCGTGGCCCACATCCTGAGCTTGTCGAAGGGCGTGGATGGCCTGCTTCGACAAAAACCATCCACGAATAAGACCCACCACGAATGAACGAAACATTACTGTCCCTAATTCGTGCATTCGTGGCCC
>JBMOMS010000195.1:0-52685 GCA_049324895.1 Chloroflexota bacterium | reverse complement strand
CCGCTTTCGCGCAGGCAGGCTTCGACCTGGGGGGTGATGTTGATGAATCCGCGGCGGGTTGGGAGGTTGAACCAGAGTTCCTTGCGGTAGGATTTCATGCGGGCCTCGTTTCAGGGGAATGAAAGGCTATGCGAAGGGAGGGTCAGCGGGACGGCAGCCAGATGGGGTGGATGCCCTGCCCCAGTTTGGTCTTGCGGCCCGTTTCCACGTCCAGGAGGTACAGGGTGTGTTCGAAGGAAAAGACCAGGTAGCGCCCGTCGGCGGACCAGGATGGGAACGATTCAATATCAACCGGCTCGGTGATGGACAGGGCGGGAGCGTCGCCGAGCACCCGTTCGTTTCCCAGGATGCCGAGGAGCAGGGAGTCAGCCTCCAGGGCCGGTTGGAAGAGTACGGCCAGGCGGGCCGAGTCCGGCGACCAGGACAGGTCGACCAGGTTGCCGATGCTTTCATCGAAGAGGTCCGCAGCGGGCAGGAACTGGCGCGGCGCCAGGCTTTGCCGGTCGATGAGCAGCAGCACCCCGTCCAGGTCCAGGCCGGCCAGGTCCGAGCCGTCGGGGGAGAGGCTGGGGCTTTGCAGGGCGCTCCAACTGGCGCCGGCCAGTTCGGTGACGGCGCCGACCTGCGTGTCCAGGCCCTGCCATTCGATCAGGCGGGGATTCATGGTCAAGCCGAAGTAGAGGATGTTCTGTCCAGCCTGCGTCCAGCGCGGATGCTGTCCGCCGACCACGAGGTAGCCGCCGTCGGGGGCCGCCTGGGAAATGGTAAAGGTCGAGGGTCCGCTCCAGAAAATGTCGTAGGCCACGTACTGCCCGTCGGGCGACCATTGCAGGGAGGAATCGGGCTGGTAGAAAAAATATCCCGTTTCGGGGGAGCGGGGTAATTCGAACTCCGCCCCGGTGGACAGGTCGCGGATGCCCACGCCGGTCGTGTTGTTGCCCATGTTGAGGTTTTCGTCCAATAACCAGCAGGCGATGCGCGTCCCATCGGGCGACCAGGCCAGGGACGGCCAGGGCAGCAGGTCGCCGAATTTACAGATCGATGCCTCGTCCAGGCCGTCGTACAGGCGCGTGACCTCGCCGCTGGCCAGGTCCAGGGAGCGCACTTCGCTGTAATCGGGCGAGAGGTATTGGATCGTGCCGTAGCCGGCCGCGAAGTAAGGTGTGGGCGTGAGCGTGGCGGCAGAGAGGGGCGGACGGTTGGGCGCTTCGGTCGCCCGGGAGGCTGCGGTCTGGGTACGGATGACCTGCGCGGTTTGATAGGCGGAGGTGAAGACGGCGTTGGCGGCCGGGAGCGGGGACGGCGCCAGGCCGTTCCCGCCGAGCCAGGCCAGCAGACCGAGCAGAACCAGCCCCACGACGCCCAGAATCGGCCAGCCCAGTCGGCGTGGGAGCGGGAAGGCCCGTTTGGGTTTCTCCAGCCTGCGTGGGGTGACGGCGGCCACTTTTTCCATGGCCGCTGCGAACTCGCCCATGTCCGGGTAGCGCTGTTCGGGTTTCTTGGCCAGTGCCTTCAGCACCAGGCTGTCCACCGCGCCCGGCAGGCCGGGGACGGCCTGGGAGGGTTTGTGCAGCGGGTCGTTGATGTGCTTGACGATGACGGCCATGGCCGTATCGGCGCTGAAGGGTTTGCGGCCGGTCAGCATCTCGTACAGCACCACGCCCAGCGAGTAGATGTCGGTGCGGGCGTCGACCGCCTCGCCCAGGCCCTGCTCGGGGGACATGTAATCGGGTGTGCCCATCCCCGCGCCGGTGGTGGTGTTGAGGGTCAGGCCGTCTTCGGGGTTGAGCATCTTGGCGATCCCGAAATCGGTCAGCATAGGCACGCCATCCTGCGTCAACAGGATGTTGGAGGGTTTGATGTCGCGATGCACGATCCCCTGTTGATGCGCATATTGCAGGGCGCGGGCCAGCGGGGCCAGCAATTCGAGCGCCTGCCACCAGGGCATGGGGCGGCCCAGTTTTTGCCTGAGCGTCCCGCCGGGCACGTACTCCATCACCAGGTAGGGTTCATCCTCGTGCTTGCCGTATTCGATGACCCGCACAATGTTGGGATGCGAAAGGGCCGCCAGCGCCCGCGCCTCGCGCTCGAAGCGTTTCAGGACGCGCTCCACCTGGTCGGGCGGAAAGGCGCCGCGGCGCACGATCTTGACGGCCACGTCCCGCTCCAGTTGCGTATCGTACGCCCTGTAGACGGTCGCCATGCCGCCCTCGCCGAGTTGTTCGAGGATGTGGTAGGGTCCGAGGGATTTCCCGATCAGGTCTGTCATGGTGTTGCAGCGCGCGCTCCCAAGCGAAAAGAATGTTCTTGACCAAATGCTCCCGCTGGATTTGCACCCCAGCGAGCCTGCGGCTAGCCGTCCTTTCTCTGCCGCCTTTGCCGCTCCATCATCACGTTGAACTGCATCTGCTTGTCGCTGATCAGCCGGCGGATTTTGTGCCGCAGGGGTTCCTCGTAGGTGCTGGTCAGGCGTTCCTTGAGGGCGGCGATCTCCTGCAACAGATCGATCTCCACGGGCACCATGCCCGCGTTCTTCAGGATCGAGTAGGCCAGGCGCACATCCTCGGGCGTGTCGAAGTAGGCCGTCAGGTCGAGGGGCTGGCCCATGCCGCGCAGGTTATCGAACTCGCCGCGCTGCATGGCCTCCTGAATGATGGCCTCCACGGCCTTATCCAGGGACATGCGTCCTCCCATCCTGCCAGACGGCCTGGTCGCCGCCCGCCCGCTTGGCGGCATACAGCGCCTGGTCGGCCTGGCGCATGAGCGCATCCAGCGAGTGCTGGCCCTGGTCGTGAGTCAGGCCGACACTCATGCGGATGGGCATGCGCTGTCCCAGAACCTGGAAATCCGCGGCCTGGCAAAGCTGCACCAGGCGCGACAGGATGCGCCCCGCCTCGGAGGGGTCGGTCCCGGGCATGAGCAGCCCGAATTCATCCCCACCCAGGCGGGCGAACAGGTCCTGGCCGCGGGTGTTCCCGTCCATCAGGCGGGCAAAATGGCCGAGCACCTCGTCGCCTGCGTGATGTCCCAGGGTGTCGTTGACCTGCTTGAACTGGTCCAGGTCGATCAAGGCCAGGCTGAGCGGGCTGCCATGGCGGCGGCAGCGGTCGATCTCGGCCTCGCCCTGTTCCAGGAACATCCTGCGATTCTTCACCAGGGTCAGCGGGTCGATCATGGCCAGTTCGTGCAATTTCTGGTTGGCGGTCCGCTCCTTTTGCAGCAGCAGGTAATTGAAGCGGCGGTTGGCATGCAACAGGACGGAAATAAACAAGCCCATCAGGTTGGCCACCACCAGGGTCAGGGCAACGCTGCGCCATTCGGTGGTGTTCAACGGCGCCCGCAGGCTCAGGTTGATGAAATCGAACAGGGTGTAGAAACCCACCAGGGCCAGCCGCACTTTGAGTTGAATCGGGAGAACGAGGTACAGACAAAACAGGGCCAGGCTGCTGACAGGCACGTATCCCAGGTAATCGTATGGCCGCGTCCATTGGATGAATTGGGCCCCCAGGATGCCAAACAATGTGAGGGCGGTGATCCACCCATCAAGAGTGCGGGGCGAGTCGAGCCTGTGTAATTGGACCAGGAAGACGCCGGAGAAAAACAGCAGCGCCAGCCGCACCAGAACGAGCGCAAAAAACAGGCGCGATGGCCCAAAAAAACCGTAATCCGAACGGATCAGAAACACGGAGAGGACGTTCATGATGAAAACGACCAGGCGAATCTGGGCAACGTCGAATGGCAGAACGTGCTTGCGATAAGCAGGTTCGAGACTCCCCAGGGTAGGTTCCAAATGCAGGTGACGCCACTCCATTCCAGGTATATTCTTTCAACGAAGGAATTCTTGCACCGATTATATTCCCAAATACCCCATCATGGCCGAAACATTCTCCTGCAATGGAAAATTTAAGCATACAAATTGGATGGAAATTGACATCTCAGTCCAATTCCTGTACACTACTCGCATGGACATAGACCTCGACCTCTACCGTCACGAAGTGCGCGTCGCTTCCAATCCGCTGGTGCGGCTTTCGGCGCTGGACATCTCGCCCGACCACCCGCAGCGGACCTTCGTCTTCCTGCATGGCTTCGGCGGGCAGGCACTGCAATGGCAGTATCAACTGCAAAAATTCTCGCTGGATAACCGCGTCATTGCCCTCGACCTGCGCGGGCACGGCCTGTCAGACAAGCCCTCCAGCGGGTACGACATGCCGCGCATCCAGGCCGACCTGGAGGCCGCGCTGGAGGTGTTGAAGGTGAAGGGACCCTTCGTGCTGGTCGGACATTCCTTCGGCGGGGCCGTGGCGACGGAGTTTGCCCTGGCCCACCCCGAACGGATCGAGCGCCTGATCCTAATCGCCACAGCCGGCGAGTTCAAGCTGAATCCGTTCTTTCGGCTGGCCCTGCACTTCCCCAACTGGCTGCTGCGCCTGATCGACCCGCTCACGCGCTCCTGGCTGTCGGCCCCGCCGCACGCGCTCAAACCCTATTACCTGCAAAACCTCTCGCACTGGGTCGGCTGGGACAAGTTCAGCGCGTTAAGCGTGCCGACCCTGGTCGTTCGCGGGCATCGCGACCAGGTCTTCGAGCGGCCCTTCTTCGAGCGGGTGGCCAGGTCGATCCCCGGCGCGGAGGATGCCGACATCGGCGGCTCGGGGCACATGGTCATGCTGGAGCGGCGCGAGGCGGTCAACCGCGCCATCGAACGCGTCCTGGACGAGGAGGCCCGCAGTTCCTGGCGGGATACGCCCTCGATGGTGGTCAAGAAGAAGGACGCCCGCGAGAAGCTGCGCGCCCAGCGTCCGTGGTTGAAATTCTACGAGGCGGGCGTGCCCTACACGGTCGGCCTTCCCAACATTCCCCTGCATCATTTGTTGCGCTCGTCAGTGCGCAGGTTCCCGCTGCGCCCGGCCATCTTCTTCGAGGGGGCGCGCCTGTCCTACCGCCAGCTCAACCACGAGGCCAACCGCTTCGCCAATGCCCTGCTCTCGCTGGGCGTGGGCCGGGGCGCGCGCGTGGTGCTGCTGCTGCCCAACATCCCCCAGATGGCGGTGGGCTTCTTCGGCGTGATGAAGGCAGGAGCCGCGGCGGTCTTCATCCCGCCCATGACCGAACCCGAGGAACTCGTGCGCCAGGTGAAGGAGGTCGAGGCCAGCGTGCTGGTCACGCTCAACTCGTGGGCCGGGCTGGCAAAGCAGATCCAGCAGGGCAGCGGCGTTCCGCACGTTGTCCTGACCGACCCCGCCGATACCCTGCCCTTCTGGAAGCAATGGATTTCGCGCTGGCGCAACCGCGGCCTGTCCCTGCCCAATGCGCTGACCTACCGCCGCTGGCTGCGCGGCCACGGTGACAAATCGCCGTCAGTGGAGGTGCAGCCCGAAGACCTGGCCGTGATCCAGTTCACGGGCGGCACAACCGCCGCCTCGAAAGGCGTGATGCTCTCGCACCGCAACCTGGTGGCCAACGCCCTGCAGACCCGCCACTGGATGCCCAATGCGGCGGAAGGCGGCGAGCGCTTCCTGTGCGCCGTACCCATCTTCCACAGCTACGGCCTGACCACCGCCCTGAACGTGCCCGTCTCGCTGGGCGCTGCCATGGTGATGAAAGCCCAATTCCAGGTGCGGGATGTGTTGCAGGCCATCCGCGCCTACCGCCCGACCATCTTCCCCGGCGTGCCAAGCATGTACGTGGCCATCAACAATTTCCGCGCGGCGCGCAAGTACGGCATCCGCTCGGTCAAGGCCTGCATCAGCGGCTCGGCCCCGCTGCCCGTGGAAGTGCAGGAGGCCTTCGAGAAACTGACCAGGGGCCGCCTGGTCGAAGGCTACGGTCTGACCGAGGCCTCGCCCGTCACCCACGCCAACCCACTGGGCGGCGACCGCAAAGTGGGCAGCATCGGCATTCCGCTGCCTTCCACCGAGGCCGCCATCGTCGACCTGCCAAGCGGGCGCAAGGAGGTTCCTGTCGGGCAGATCGGCGAGCTGGCTGTGCGCGGTCCGCAGGTCATGCTGGGCTACTGGAAAAATGAGGAGGCCACGCGCGAGGTGCTCACCAGCGACGGCTGGCTGCTGACCGGCGACGTGGCCCAGATGGACGAGGATGGCTATTTCCGCATCATTGCCCGCAAGGCCGATATGTGGTACCCTGACAAGCCCGGCAGTCCCGCCTTCCCGCGCGACGTGGAAGAGGTCATTTACGAGATCCCGCAAGTCAAGGAGACCGCCGTGGTGGCCGTGGCGGGACACCCGTTTGCCTTCGTCATCGCCGGGCGCGAACGTCCCACGCCCGAGGCCGTCATCGCATACTGCAAGCGCCGCCTGCCCCCGCAGCTTGTGCCGCGCTTCGTCATCTTCATGGAGGATTTCCCGCGCACCTTCATCGGCAAGGTGCTGCGCCGTGAATTAGCCAAACGCTATGAAAAGTTCAACACATCCGCTGAGTGAGGCACTGGATGTCCCCACATACGCCAACTTCATCCAACAAGGCCGGGGCGCGCCCGTCATTCTAATTCACGGGCTGGCCGCCTCCCTGCACGATTGGGACGATCTCATCCCCGATCTGGCGCAGCACGGTTACGCCGCCTACGCCCTCGACCTGCTGGGCCACGGCGACAGCCCCAAGCCCGACTCGCGCGCCTACGAGATCGACTGGCTCTTCGAGCACCTGGCCGCCTGGATCGACTCGCTCGATCTGGACCAGCCGCCCGTGCTGGTCGGCCACTCCCTGGGCGGCTACCTGACCCTGGAATATGCCCGCCGTTTCCCCGGGCGGACGCGCGGCCTGGTGCTGGTCGACCCGTTCTATCGCCTCCAGCAACTGCCCGCGCTGCTGCGCCTGTCCTACCACCGCCCCTCCATCAACATGACCGTGGTCGAGCGCACGCCCGAATGGCTGTTCCGCATCATCATCGACGCCACCAGCCTGTCGATGGGACACAGCAGCGGCGGCGCGCACAACCTGCCCGAGCACATCCGCGCGCAGACGGCGCTCGACTACAAGCGCACCGCCCCGGGCGTGTACAACCTGCCCAACACCATCGCCGACCTGACGCCGCACCTCGGATGCATCCAGCATCCCGCGTTGGTGGTGTGGGGCACCCGCGACAGCACCCTGGCGCCCTCCTCGTTCACTCACCTGGCGGCGGCCCTGCCCAACGTGGTTCGCTCCAGGACCTTCCTGGCGGGCCACGTCCCGCACCAATCGCACGCCGCCGAATTCAACCCGCTGGTGCTGGAGTTCCTGGAAAATTTGTAGCGCAAGATGCGATCTTGCGCTACAGTACTTTTGGGTGGGATTTTTTAAGAGAAGCGTTTGGTTGCCGTACTTGTAATGCCTCCCCCTTTATGCTACAATGCCTTTCACATCCGCTAGATATACGGGTAAAGAATACGACACCCCCATATCTGGCTATGACATTTGTTCTATTTTTGGAGTCTCCCAGATATGCGCTGCCCCTACTGCCAACACGATGACTCGAAAGTGCTGGATACCTCCCACGACAGCCATGGGGGCATCCGCCGCCGCCGCGAATGCCTCAAATGCGGGCAGCGCTTCAGCAGCTACGAACGCCCCATCCTGGCCACGCCCCTGATCGTCAAACAGGATGGCGCGCGCGAGGAATTCGACCGCGAGAAACTGGCGCGCGGCGTGCGCATCGCCTGCGCCAAACGCCCCGTCTCGGCGGCGGACATCGAGCGCATGATCGGCCAGGTGGAAACGCAATTGCAAAAATTGGGCAAGGCCGAGGTCTCCTCGCGCGTGGTGGGCGACCTGGTCATCAACGGCTTGAAGGAGATGGACCAGATCGCGTACATCCGCTACGCCATCGTCTACCTGGGCCTCGACGACCTGCACGCCCTGCGCCACGAAATCGACCGCCTGCTCGAAGGCTAATTCAAGACAGTGATGTCCCTCCCGAAAAGGGGGGAGTGTCGCTGTCTTTTTTTGCCCCTGCAAGTATCCCATCCACTTTTTAGAGGAGAGTGCCACATGGCAGCCAAACCCGCGTCACACGAAGAAACCAAGCACGGATTGCACCCCACCCCACCCCTGCCGAAAGGCCTGCCCAAGGCGCAGTTGACGGAGAACGCCCTCCAGGTGCTGATGAAGCGCTACGTGCGCCGCAGCGACGACGGCAAACCCGCCGAAACCGTGGAGGAGATGTTCTGGCGCGTGGCCTGGCACATTGCCAAGGTCGAAGCCGCCTGGGACGCCGACGTGCAGGCCACCGCCGTGCAGTTCTACCATTTATTGAGCAGCAAGAAATTCTTCCCCAACTCCCCGACATTTACCGGTGCAGGCACTCCCCTCGGGCAGTTGGCGGCGTGTTTTACTGGCGGTATGAGAGTGACAACTGCCGCGGGAGTAAAACAAATCAGCCAATTGCAGGTGGGAGACCGTGTTTTAACTCATGAAGGTCGTTACAGACCAGTGACTGAAATGTTCCAACGCGCCTATGATGGTGAGTTGTTGAACATTAAAGTCAGGCTGATTGGAACAACCATGGAAGTAACACCTGAGCACCCCATCCTAACAGAAAAGGGCTGGACAAAGGCTGGCGAATTGCGAGTGGGTGACAGGGTTGCCATCGGCGTCGCAAATGGAACCTGGATCGCCCCTGTCTTTGATTTGGCCGCCTCTCAATATGCCGACGAATTGGAATTGCAGGTGGAAGAGGGAACAGTTCGGGTACGCCGTCCTTCCACTTATCAAAACTCCGGACGCCAGGCGGAGTGGGTCAATCGTTTCATTTCTCTGACCCCTGATTTGGCCCGCCTGTGCGGTTATTATGTTTCAGAAGGAAATATTGGGCCCGATGAAAGGTATGTGCGCTTTACCTTTGCAAAGGATGAAGTGGAATATCATCAAGACCTGATTAATTTGGTCGAAAGCATCTTCGGCGCACACGTAAACCGCTCAGATGCCTCCACTGGAAACTGGACAAATATCAATGTGTATAGCCGCCCTGTCGTGGCCTGGTTTCGTGAACATTTTGGGAAGGGGGCTACACAAAAGGTTATCCCTGTCTGGCTGCAATACGCCACCAGGGAAATCCAGGAGGAATTTCTGGTGGGTGTAATGCGTGGTGACGGCATGTACTTCGAAAGAACCTATGCGGTCTCTTCGCGGCCTGCCCCAAAACTTTTCCGTTCTTTGCGGCTTACTTTAAGTAACCCAGGTCTAATCCAGCAAATCTGGCAAATCTGCCTGCGCTTGGGATATGACGCCGCCATTCGCCCGGTAGACACCACCTACGTAACACCCAATGCAAATGAAACAGCGCAAATCAGCATGCCGCCCCTGCAATCGCGGGAACTGGTAAGAAAGGCCTTCAATATCACCCTGCCTGAACCTGATGCACGCTATTTGCGAAACAAGGTTACGCGAGATGCTGACCATGTTTATTTCGAGATCGAAAGCATCCATTCACAGCATTTCAGCGGCATTGTTTATAACTGTGAGGTTGATGAAGATCATTCCTATGTCACAGAAGGTGTTGTGGTGCATAACTGTTTTGTGCTCCCGATCACCGACGACATGGGCCGCGACACGGCGGGCATCTTCCAGACCCTGCGTGACGCAGCGCTCATCCAGCAAACGGGCGGCGGGAACGGATTCTCGTTCTCGCGCCTCAGGCCGCAGGGCGCGTTGGTCAAATCCTCGGCGGGACAGGCCACAGGCCCCGTGGGCTTCCTGCGCGTGTACGATCACGCCTTCGGGGAGATCGCTCAGGGCGGGAGCCGTAGGGGCGCCAATATGGCGGTCCTGCGCGTCGACCACCCCGACGTGGAGGAATTCGTCACCTGCAAATCGGACGAGAACCACATCACCAACTTCAACATCTCGGTCGGCATCACGGACGCCTTCATGCAGGCCGTCAAGGATGACGCCGATTGGGACCTGGTCTTCCCCGACCTGGCCAGCATGAAGGAACACGGCTTCAGCGGCACACTCGACCAGGCCCGCGCGGCAGGCGTCAAGATCAACACCTACAAGACCGTGCGCGCCCGCGAATTGTTCGCGAAGATCGTCAAGCAGGCGCATCACAACGGCGAGCCTGGCGTGCTGTTCCTGGACGCGGCCAACCGCTCGAACCCCGTACCGCATCTTTATCCGCTCGAAGCGACCAATCCATGTGGCGAACAGTGGCTTGGACCTTACGAGAACTGCTGTCTCGGCTCGGTCAACCTGAACGAGCATTGCGGCGCGGACGGCAGCGTGGATTGGGACCTGCTGCGCCAGAGCGTGGTGACGGCCACGCGCTTCCTGGATGACGTGGTGGAGGCCAACGCTTATGTGCCCGCCGTCCCGCAGTTGAGGGAAGCCGCGCACCGCGCCCGCCGCATCGGGCTGGGCATCATGGGCCTGGCGGATTTGATGTACCACGTGGGCGCGCGCTATGGTTCGGACGAGGGCCAGGAGTTCGGCGCGCAGGTGATGGAGTTCGTGCGCTATCACGCCATGTTGACCAGCATCGAGCTGGCCGAGGCGCGCGGGCCCTTCCCGTCGATCTCGAACAGCATCTACGATATGGACGACATGACCTGGACCCCACCCCAGACGCTGGTGCCCTACTCGCATGACTGGGGCAGGCCCGAGGTCCGCTGGGAAAGGGTGGTGGAGGGCATCCAGAAGCACGGCATCCGCAACGCGGCGCAGACCACCGTCGCGCCCACGGGCACCATCGCCACCGTCGCGGGCTGCGAAGGCTACGGCTGCGAACCCGTCTTCGCGCTGGCCTACATCCGCCACGTGAACGACAACGGCAAGGACCTGCGGCTGGCCTACGCCAGCCCGCGCTTCGACGAGGCGCTCAGGCAGATCGGCCTGGGCGAGGAGAAACGCCAGGAGATCGTCGAGCAGGTCATGCGCGAGGGTACCTGCCAGCATCTGACCGCCATCCCGCAAAACGTGCGCGAGACCTTCGTGGTCTCGTCCGACATCAGCGCGGAGGAGCACGTGCGCATGCAGGCCGCACTGCAGGCCTTCGTGGACAATTCGCTTTCGAAGACGGTCAACTTCCACGAGAACGCCACGGTGGACGATGTGGCCCGCGCCTACATGCTGGCCTGGGAACTGGGCGCGAAGGGCATCACGGTCTACGTGACAGGCTCGCGCGACAAGGTGGTGCTGGAGACCAAGGCCACCGCGGAAAAGAAGGATGCTTCGGCGGCCCCCGCTCCCGTCGCGGCCCCTGCGGCGGCGGCGGCCCAGCCCATGATCTGGCACGAGACCAAGAAGCCGCGCCCCAAGGCCCTGCCCGGGCGCACCTTCAATGTGGAGACGCCGCTCGGCAAGGCCTTCATCACCATCAACGAGAACGGCGGGACGCAGCCCTTCGAGGTCTTCATCAACACCTCCAAGGCGGGCTCGGAGACGGCCGCCGTCTCGGAAGCCATCGGACGCCTGATCTCGTACATCCTGCGACTGGCCAGCCCCGTGGCCCCCACCGACCGACTGCGTGAGGTGGTGCGGCAACTGGCGGGCATCGGCGGAGGGCGTTCGCTGGGATTCGGTCCCAACCGCGTGCGCTCCCTGCCCGACGGCGTGGGACAGGTGCTCGAAACCTACCTGCGCGACAAGGAGGGCCTGGCCGCTCACGACGTGCCCGAGGACAAGGCCGACGGCAACGGCGCGCACACGACCCACGCCTCGCCCATGAAGATCGGCGACCTGTGCCCCGAGTGCGGAGAGGCCGCCGTGGTCAACGAGGAAGGCTGCCGCAAGTGTTATGCCTGCGGGTTTAGTGAGTGCTGAGAGCGTGGGATGAAGAGAGTAGTTCCGCCAGCGGAGAAATCTGCTGGCGGAATTTTTTCGTCTTAAACTTCGCGTTCTTGGCGTCCTTCGCGGTTCAAATTAGCGTTTTGCGCCTTGAAACATCTCTCTCCGACAAACTGCCAGCCTTGCCCGTAACTTTTGGGCGAAAAATGCGACGTTGTAAACAGGACGAATTTCATCCCATTTAGCCAAAGAGGAGAACAAGCGAATGAAAACCAGGAAGGCTATACTACGCGCAGGATGGTTTCTTTTGGCAATCCTGCTGATCGGTGGAGGGGCAGGTGCCGCCTTCCAGCCGGCCAGTGCCGCTGCCGGGGCATACAAGATCCTGGCCTGGAACGATCTGGGAATGCATTGTTACAATCGTGACTTTGCCGACCTGGCCGTCCTGCCACCCTACAACACGCTTTGGGTGCAGGTGGTCAAGGAGGGCGACCCTCCCGAGTTGGTCACGAGCGGGATTACGGTCGAATATTTCTACGCCGATAATACCTACTCCGTGGGAAAGACCAATTTCTGGACGTATTCACAGGATCTGTTCGGGGTTGCCTTAGCGCCGAACGTCGGTCTGAAAGGCAAGGGCCTGTCTGGGACGATGGACCTGGATGTGGATCACTTTGTGGCCGAAGGGATTCCCGTGACCGAATTCAGCGATAGCGCGCCGACGGTCAGCCAACCCTACCAGCTTGCCACCGTGGTGGTGAAGGACGCTGCCAGCGGGGACACGCTTGCCACCACCCAGGTGGTGACGCCTGTCTCGTCCGAAATGCGCTGCGACAACTGCCACACGGACAACGGTTCGGCTGCGCCCGAGAATCCCACAGGCAAGGTCGAAACCAATATCCTCCAATTGCACGACGAGGAAAACGGCACGAACTTGATGGACAACCGCCCCGTTCTGTGCGCCAATTGTCATGCCTCGAATGCCCTCGGCATGACAGGCGACCCCGACCTGCCCAACCTGTCCAAGGCCATGCATGAAAAACACTCTGGCAAGGTCAGCAACACGCTGGACGGTTGTTACAACTGCCACCCAGGCCCTCAAACGAAATGCCTGCGGGACGTCATGTCTGTCGATCACGGCATGGACTGCATCGACTGCCACGGCGGCATGAACACGGTCAAGAATAACCCGAATCCCTGGTTGAACGAGCCGCGCTGCGATACCTGCCATGATAGCGGACAATACGACCAGAATCATTCGCTGTATCGCTTTTCGACCGAGCACGGCGGCCTGTATTGCGAGGCCTGTCACGATAGCACCCATGCCATTGCGCCCAGCCGCGAGGTCAACGACAGCTTGAAATTCATCACCTTGCAGGGCAAGAACGGCCCCATCGACCGCTGCCAGGTCTGTCACACCACCGTGCCCGCCACGGGCACAGGCCCGCATGGGATCACAGTTACAGGCCCCATCTTCGAGGATGTGCCCAGCGGTTATTGGGCGCAGAACTGGATCGAGCGCCTGTATACCGCCAGCGTGACGGGTGGGTGCGGGACTACCCCATTAATCTATTGCCCCGAAGCGGCCGTGACCCGCGCCCAGATGGCCGTCTTCATCGAACGCAGCCTGCACGGCTCAGCTTTCACCCCGCCCACGAATGTTTCGCTCACCTTCGGTGACATCAGCGCGCATTGGGCGCGGTATTGGATCCAGGCCCTGGTGACGGATGGAATCACTGGCGGGTGCGGGGAAGGGAATTACTGTCCCAACGCCCCCGTGACACGCGCAGAGATGGCCGTTTTCCTGCTGCGCGCCCTGCATGGAAATACGTATAGCCCCCCTCCGGCCACAGGAACCATGTTCGACGATGTTTCTGCCGATTATTGGGCGGCAGCCTGGATCGAACAACTTGCCACCGAGGGCATTACGGGTGGGTGCGGAGGCAACAATTATTGCCCGCAAATTTCCGTCAGCCGCGCTCAAATGGCGGTCTTCCTGGTGCCGACTTTCAGCATTCCATAGCCTGACCCAGGTGTTTGGAAAATGGTTCCGCCAGCGGAGAAATCTGCTGGCGGAATAAAGGATCGATATGCAAAGTAACGCTCTAACCGTAACGGAATATTTGAACGAAGTCCCCGCAGAACGCAGGGAAGCCTTGATGCGCCTGCGCGCGTTGTGCCGCTCGATCCTGGTTGGCTTCGAGGAGCGGATGGAGTATGGGATGCCAGTCTACTGGCGCAACGGCGTGGCGGAGGTTGGTTTCGCCAGTCAGAAGCATTTCATCGCCCTGTACATCCTGCGCACGGATGTGATGAACACGCACAGGGAACGCCTGACCGCGCGCGGGGTCAGCCTGGGCAAGGGCTGCATCCGCTACTCCAAGCCCGAGCGTATCGACTTCGAGGTGGCGGAAAGCCTGCTGCGCGCCACGGTCGAGTCGACGGGGGAGGTGTGTTGAGGGAGGGGAAGAGGAAAGAAGAAAGAATTTCCGCCAGCGGAGAAATCTGCTGGCGGAATGATTTTCCAACCCGCATTACAGTACAATGTGCCTACAAATGCAGGCATCAGGAGTGAACATGGTAACGGTCGGAATTCGTGAACTGAAACAGCAGGCCAGCGAATTGGTGCGCATGGTGCGCGAGACAGGCAATGAGGTGCAGGTAACCTATCATGGCGAAGTGGTCGCGTTGTTGATCCCCGTCAAGCCTGCCAGAAAAAAGGCCGACCAGGCCTGGGCAAACCTGGACAACCTGGCGGCGGAAATCGGCGCGCGCTGGCCCCAGGGCGTTTCCGCCGTGGATGCGGTCAGCTAGGGTGGATGCACCCGTCTCGATCTGCCCCTGCTCACCCTGGATGTCGACCAAAAAACGCGGGCGGGCAAGCAGGTGACGGTATTGGGGCTTTGAGGCAGGAACCATCCTCTCGAACGTCGGCGGCATTGCACATTCCGTTCATAAGCAGAACGGCTCCCAGGCGGGAGCCGTTTTTTCATGCGGGTTTCCAGCCCGCGTACACCGCAAAGCGGAACCATTGGAAGAAGGCATCCGCCCGCTCGAAGCCCACGTCTGTCAGCCAGCCGAGTTGGTCTGCCAGCGGGGCGCAGCGGTCGAATTTCATGCGCTCCTGCGCGGCGCGGATCTCGTCGGCGGAACTGCCCAGGGCGCGGGCGCCGTTCAGGTGCATGTCGTCGTACAACTTCTCGTGCCAGGGCGTCGGCCCGAGCACCTGCTCCGCGTTGACGAAGACTCCGCCCGGGGCGAGGGCCTGGTACACGCGCGCAAACAGGTTTCGTTTGTCCTCATCTGCCAGGTGATGGATGGCCACCGCCGAGACCACCGCGTCGAAGGGGCCTGCGGGCAGCGGGTCGCTGAATTTCTGGATATGCAGGCTCGGCTGATATTTCGCCAGGCGCACTTCCGCCTTGGATAACATTTCAGTCGACTCGTCCAGCAGGGACAGCGAGGCGGGGCGGGATTCTCGCGCGACAAACTCGCTCAGGATGCCCGTCCCCGCGCCCAGGTCGAGCAGGACGGGGGACGGTTTGACGGTGGCTGCCACCAGCTCCGCGGCGGCGGCGTAGAAGGCGTCGAAGCACGGGATCAACCGTCGGCGGGATAGGTCGTATTCGGAGGCGTTCCAGATTTGGCTCATGCAGGGATTGTAAAACCTTGCGAAGGTTGGGAATCGAAAAACATGATTCGCTGAGGCGACGCTTTCCGCACTCCCATGACTTTATTTGCCATCAACCTTCGCAAGGGTGGTTTCAAACAGTTTTTGAAAACCACAAGGTCTCGGAAACCAGTTCGAATCCCAGGCTTTCGGCCAGGCGCTGCATGGCCAGGTTCTGGCTGCTGGTGCCAAGCCCGGCAAACTTCGCGCCGCGCGCCTGGATGGCCCTCAAGCCTGCCGTGACGATGGCCCTGCCCAGGCCCTGTCCCTTGTAGCCCTCACGCACGCCGATGGGATCGGTATAGCCGACCTCGGGATCGTCCTCCTCGAAGCCGCAGATGCAGAAGGCGGCCAGCTCGCCGTTGGGGGCCACGGCCAGCAGGTCGAGGTCGGGGACGTATTGCGGGGCGCGCATCATGGCCAGGCGGTATTCCACGGTCATGTTATCGGTGCCAAAGGCGGAGCGGTGCAGGGCCACCAGGTCTTCGACCTCCTCCTCGCCGCGGGCAGGGCGGACGCTGAAACCCGCAGGCAAGGGCTGCTCCGCGATGGGCGCAGCCAGCGGACGGCGATAGCCCAGCGAGCGAATGTCCTCGCGCTGGAAACCGTGCCGTTCGAGGAAGGCCAGGCGGGCGGCGTTCCCCGCCTGGCAGGATGCGTCCAGCGTGTTGGACTCGCCCGTCTCGGTGTTGCGGGCGCGGACGACGGCCAGGCCCCAAGCCATGATCTCGGCTTCGAGTTCGGGGGTGGCGCAGGCGGGGTCGTTGACGAAATTCAGGTTGCTGAAATCGTCCACGAAGGCAAAGGCGACGGGCAGGTTGTCTGCCTCCCAGATGCGGGTCGAAGCGCGCACCTGTTCGATCTGAATCTTTTCTTCGAAGTCGATCACGGTCTTGCCGTCGGGGTGGCGGAGCAGGTCGCGCAGGATTTGCAGGTCGGAATCGGATTGCAGAAGATGGCTTTTCATGAGTTTACCTTTCTATGAAACGTGGGAACCAAACCAGAGCCGCGCTTGCGGCTGAAAAAACGCCCCTTCGGTTGTGGGAGGAAAGTTTTGTAAACGTCGCCCTGCTTATACTGCCATCGCTTTTGCCTGTCAACAGGATGGAAGTCACATCTTCACATATTCTTTACACTCCCTCGCAGTATTCTTTACGTTCCGTTTGTATCATGCGGGGTATCGAAACCAGAAATCAGGAGATCACAATGAACCCCTTCAAGAATCGACTTTTCATCATCGGGCTGGTAGCCCTGTTGGGAATCGGGATTGCCAGCGCATGGTACGTGCAAACCTCTTCGAGCGCGGAAGCCGCCGCGGCGGCCCCCGCTTTGCAAACCGCCAAAGTCCGCACGGGCGACCTGGTCATCACGGCCAACGGCGCGGGCACCGTCCTCCCGCTGGCGCAGGCCGAGTTGGGCTTCCGCGCTTCGGGCGTGGTGGCCGATGTGGCCGTCGAGAACGGCGCTCCCGTTGCCCAGGCCAGCGTGCTGGCGCGGCTGGAGGAGAACGCGCAGGCTGAGGCCGATTTCCAGGCCCTGTTCTCGGCGGATGGAATGGCCCAGGCGGAACTGGCCGTGGCCAATGCCGAATCCGCGCTGGAGGATGCCACCAACACCCTGATCTACCTGTACGGAACCTCGGCCTGGTACTGGGACGGGCAGTTGATCCAGGCTGAGGCGGCGCTGAATGCCCTCGACGCGGGAGCCACCCAAAGTCAGAAGGACGAGGCCCGGCAGGCGGTGGACACCGCCCGCGCCCGCCGCGATTATTACCTGGCCGCGCGCGACATCCCCGCCGACGATTTTGCCCAGGCGCACGCCGATTACGAATCCGCCAAATCCGCTTTGGCCGACGCCCAGGCCGCGCTCGACATCGTCCAGGCTGGCCCCGAGGCCTTGAGCGCGCCCATCGTGGCGCAGGGCGCCCAAACCGCCCGTCTCGAACAAGTCCGCCAGACTCTGGAAAACACCCGCCTGGTGGCGCCCTTCGACGGCGCGGTCATCGCCCTGGATGTGGTGGCAGGCCAGACGGTCGGCACCTCGCCCGTGATGACGGTGGCGACCACGCATGACCTGCTGGTGCGCTTCTATCTCGACGAAACCGACGTGAGCAAGGTGGCGGCGGGCAACCCTGTCCACTTTACCTTCGACGCCTATCCCAACACAGTGGTGACGGGAGAAGTCACCCGCGTGGAACCCACCCTGCAGATCGTGGACGGCACGCCCGTGGTGACAGCCTGGGCCTCCCTGCCGGCCGATGCGCCCTTCGAGATTCTCCCGGGTATGTCGGTGGAAGTCGAGGTTGTTTCGGCGGAATCTCAAAATACCCTGCTCGTGCCTGTGCAGGCCCTGCGCGAACTGGCGCCTGGCTCCTACGCGGTTTTCCTGGTGGATGCGAACGGCGAGTTGAAAATGACCCCCGTCACGGTGGGCCTGCGTGACTTTGCCAATGTCGAGATCCTGAGCGGCGTAAAGGTCGGGGACGTGGTCAGCACGGGCACGCTGGCAACGGAATAGGAATCGGGAACTACACCATGCACGAATCGCCAAGGATTGCAAAGGTGCTGTGATGAACACAAATCTAATCGAAATTACGGGATTGACCAAGGTGTATGGCGTGGACGAATCCATGGTGCATGCCCTGGCGGGTGTGAATGTGGACGTCGGTCGCGGTGAGTTCGTCGCCATCATGGGGCCGTCTGGTTCGGGCAAGTCCACGCTGATGAACATCGTCGGCTGCCTGGATCGTCCCACCGACGGGCAATACATCCTCGACGGGCGCGACGTCAGCCGCATGAACAGGAACGAGCTGGCCGAAGTCCGCAACGAGAAACTGGGCTTTATCTTCCAGTCCTTCAATCTGCTGCCGCGCCTGAGCGCGCTCTCGAACGTGATGCTGCCCATGCTCTACAACATGCAGGACATCAGCGACAAGGAAGCTGAAGAGCGGGCGATTGAATCTCTCACGGCGGTCGGCCTGGGCGGACGCCTGCACCATCGTCCCAACCAGCTCTCGGGCGGGCAGCAGCAGCGGGTGGCCATCGCCCGCGCGCTGGTCAACAAACCGCCGCTGATCCTGGCCGACGAACCGACAGGCAACCTGGATTCCAAGTCCAGCGTGGAAATCATGGACATCCTGCATGGCCTGCACAAGAGCGGCGTCACGATTGTCATGGTGACGCACGAAGCCGACATCGCCGCCCACGCCGAACGCGTCATCTGCGTGAAGGACGGCAGGATCCTGTCCGACGGGCGCGGCGGCTCCAATCCCTGCCTGGGACTGCATCAATAGAGGTATGCCATGAAATTACAGAGAATCTTCCGAACCGCCTGGGAAGGGCTGATGCTCAACAAGGCCCGCTCGTTCCTGACCACGCTGGGCGTGATCATCGGGGTGGCCTCGGTCATCATCATGCTGGCGGTCAGCGCGGGGGCCGAGGCCTCCATCGCCGACCAGATCAACTCGCTGGGCGCGAACCTGATCATCGTTTCGCCCGTGCGCGGCGTGCCTGGCGCATCCAAGACCCTGTTGCTGGAGGATGCCCTGGCAATTTCCGAGCAGGTGGTCGGCATCACGGGCATCTCCGCCGAGCAATCTCCCGCGCCGCAAAACGTGCGCGCGGGCGGCGTCACCCTCGAATCCATCGCGGTGGTCGGCACCACAGCCGACTTCCCCGAAGTGCGCGATTACGCGGTGGGCGAAGGCCGCTACTTCGACGCGGGCGAGGATGACCGCAAGGCCAAAGTGGTCGTGCTCGGCTCGGGCATCGCCGCCGACCTGTTCGGCGCGGAAAGCGCCATCGGCCAGACCATCACGGTCGACTCGACCAAGTTCACGGTGATCGGCGTGATGGCCCCCAAGGGCATCGTGGCCGACGTGGATTACGATGGCCGCATCTACATGCCCGTCAGCGTGGTCTTCCAAAAGTACATGACCACCTCCCCGCTGCGCACCGAATCCGTCCGCACGATCTACCTCAAGGCCGAGAGCCAGGAGAAGATCGACAGCGTGATCTCGCAGGTCACCGCCCTGCTGGCCGAACGCCACGACGTGGACATCGCCAAGCCCGACTTCACCGTGCAGACCCAACAGGACATCATCGCCACGCAGGAGGCCACCACCGCCGCCTTCCGCGACCTGCTGGCCTGGGTGGCGGGCGTCTCGCTGATCGTGGGCGGCATCGGCATCATGAACATCATGCTGGTCAGCGTCACCGAACGCACGCGCGAGATCGGCCTGCGCCAGGCGCTGGGCGCGCAACCCTCGTCCGTGCTGATGCAGTTCCTGATCGAGGCGGTCATTCTCAGCCTGGCGGGTGGACTGGTGGGCGTGCTGGGCGGCATCGGCGGCTCGTATCTCTTCGGCCAGCTCGGCGACATGCGCACCGAGATCGTGCCCATGTCCATCCCGTTGGCCTTCGGCGCGGCGGCGGCAGTTGGCATCTTCTTTGGATATTATCCCGCCACCCGCGCCGCCAGGCTCGATCCCATCGAGGCTTTGCGCCGCGAATAGCAGTGGTCAGTTATCAGTTTTGTCTCATTCGATATCGAAAGGATTTCAGTATGAAACGCATTTCCCTCCTCTTAATTGTTCTCCTCGCCTTGTTCCTCGCTGCCTGCGGGACGACGGCAGCCCCCGCTTCGACGGATGCCACCAACACGGAAGCCTACGTCAGCCCCAACCTGGACGTCAGCTACGAGAACGCCCTGTCGACCCGCCTGCAATTGACGCTCGGCTCGCTCAAACTGGCGGAAACGTCCACGCCGCTGACCGCCGAACAGGCGCAGGCCATGCTGCCGCTCTGGCAGGGACTGTCGAACATGACCCGCTCGGGCAACAATTCCCAGGTCGAGGTCAATGCCCTGCTGGCGCAGATCGAGGCGGCCTTCACTCCTGAACAGTTGGCCGCCATCCGCGACATGAAGCTCACGTCCGCCGATATTCAGGCCTGGGCCGCAGCCAACGGCGTGTCCACTGGAACAGGCGGGGGCGGCGGCCAGGGCGGCGGAAGCGGCATGTCGCCCGAGGCGCGCGCCACCAAACAAGCCGCGGAGGGCGTCTCCAATCCCAACAGCGGCGGCAACGGCGCCTCCTCGGCCATGCTCGATGCGTTGATTATCCACCTGCAAGGACTGGCGGGCTGATTCCCGTCAGGAAAGGAAAATCTCATGAAGCCTTTTCGCACTTCCATGCTGCTGGTCACCCTGCTGGCCCTGCTCCTGACCGCCTGCGCCGCATCCCCCGCCGCGCCGACCGAGACCTCGCTGGCCGCCGAATACCTGTCCAGCGAGTATGCCGACGCCGCCAACCTGCGCAGCCAACTGGCCTACGGCACGTTGAAACTGGCAGACACCTCCAATGCCGTCACCGCGGAGCAGGCCAAAACCCTGATCCCGCTCTGGCAGGCCGTCGTCAGCCTGAGCGGCGACTCGACCACCGCCAGCGAAGAGTTGACCGCCGTCCAGGATCAGATCGTGCAGGCCATGACGCCCGAACAACTCCAGGCCATCGCCGCCATGCAGTTGACCAACGCCGACCTGAATGCTTTTTATGCCCAATACGGCGTGACCCTGCCCACCCCCGTGCCAGGCGTGACCAAAGTCCCCGGCTCGGGCAGCGGCAAGACCGAAGAGGAGAAAGCCGCCGCGCAGGCAACCGCCGCCGCCTCGGGTCAGACCACAGGGACGGGACAATCGGCCAAGACGCTGCTGTTCGACAAGACCATCGAATACCTGGCAGGGATTGCAGGCCAATAAGGCCCGCAGCGTAAGATGGCATCTTGCGCATCCTCATAATGAAAAACCGCCCTGAAGCAAAGTCAGGGCGGTTTTGGTATCTGGAGTGCGGACTTCAGTCCGCCACCAAGCAAAAGCAGACTGGAGGCAAAGCTTACAGATAATACGTCATCCGCTGCAAGTGAACCGACGGGTCGATGTGCTGGACGCGCACGCCTTCGGGCACCACCAGGTGCAGCGGGGCATAGTTGAGGATGGCGCGCACCCCCACCTTGATAAGTTTGTCGGCAATGTCCTGCGCCACTGCGGCAGGGACGGTGAGCATGATGATCTTGATCTCCGCATCGCGGATGCGGTCCACCATCGTGGCGGCATCCTCGATGGTGAATTCGCCGATCTTCTGGCCGATCTTCTCGGGATTGTTGTCGAAGACCATGCTGATCTGGAACCCGCACGAGATGAAACTCTGATAGCGCGCCAAAGCGTGACCGATGTCGCCCGCGCCGATCAGGGCCACGTCCCAGATGCGGTCCACCTTCAGGATGGTTTTGAGCTTGTCGATCAGGAACTGGATGGAATAGCCCGTGCCTTGTTTTCCAAACTCGCCAAACTGCGAGATGTCCTTGCGGATTTGGGCGGCGGAAATGCCCACGTGATCGCCCAACTCCTGTGAGGAGGTGGTTCGCATGCCCTTGTCTGCCATGCGCTGCAAAGCCCGCAGGTAGACCGGCAAGCGGCTGATGATGATATCGGGAATTTTCTCAGCGTTCATGGGTACCCTCGCCAAAAGTGGAATATTTTTTACTGTACCATAAAAGTTAAAATTGTACAATTCCACACAAGTATCGTACAAGTGCTTCACAAACCAGCCCTACATGGCGGCTAGCGAACTATGGATTGCCCTTGGGCGTGGGCGGGAGCGTCTCTTTTTCGCGGGTCGGTTGGGCAGCTGGCTTGATGAAGGTCCCCGTCGGCGAACTGCACATCGCGTTGCCGTCCGCATCCAGGGCCGATACCTTCCAACTGAAATTCATGCTCTCCCAAATTTCATCGAAATAGCGGCTGAGCGAAAGCTCCGTGGTTTCGAACACGACCACGGCGCCGTCGGGGTAGGTCAGTTCGAGCGCATAGCGGGAGGCTTGCACCCTGGAGGTCCACGCAAAGGTCACGGAGTTGTTGTGCTCGACCAGCGCGCCCTCGGCTGGGCTGACCAGGCGGATGCAGGGTCCCATGTCGCTGCCTGCCGCCATCTCCGGCGTGGGCGTGGAGGAGGGCGCGCGGCTGGGAGTGGGTTGGGGTGTCCGGGTGGGCGTGAGGGTGGCGGCGGGAACGCTGGGCAGGGAGTCCAACCCGCTGCGGGCCAGGGCCTCGGCTTCGGGGCTTTCCGCCAGCCAGGGGGCATAATCGCCCGACTCCATCGGCTGGGCCGTCGGCACGGAATACCCGCCCGTGGACAGGTCGCGGTGCAGGAGCAGGGCTTTTTGTCCCGCCGCAAGTTGAACCTGGCCCGCAGGATTAACCACCTCGCAGCGCCCTTCGAGACAGGTCACCGCCACGTCCAGGAGGATCGGGTTGACCTCGACCAGCATGAAGGCGCCGCGCGCCGAGGCCACCCCCGAGGGCGTCTCCACCTCCACCCCCTGTGAATCGCCACCGGGCAGGATGAAGATGCGCCCGGCTTCCAGGTTGATGCGGGCGGGCGAACTTTCATCGGCGCGGACGGCCAGTTCAAGGAAGGATACGGACGACATGCGAATGATTGCACCGGTCGAAAGGTCGAGGCGCGCGCGGCCATCCGCGCCGGTGCGCACCAGGCCCAACTCGGACAGGGGGGCGCCCTCCACGGCGGCGCTGAAATCCATTTGCCCGGGAGGCTTGAGGCTTACACTGCCTTCAATCTCACTCAGCGAGGCGGTCAGCGCAGGTGAGGTCCCGCCCGCCTGGCAGGCGGACAACAGCAGCCCCAGCAGGACGAGCCAGACCCGCCCGCCGCGCAGTGTTGGAATCAAAATGGACATCTCCACCCATCCGCTCACGGTTCGATGCGCGCGCAGCTGATGGGCTGGTTATACACGGTCAGACAGTCCACCAGCGCCTCTCCGTCGAAGCGCACGATGACGTGCACCTGGTCGAGATATTGATCGAATGTGCCGATGATCAACTCGCGCGGCTGGCCGACCAGGTCGCTGATGTGCCGCAGGGAGGCCAGGTGCATGGCGCGCGACACACTCGGGTCGATTTCCTCTCCCTGGTGGGCGGATGCAAACTGGAGGGTATCGTTCATGGCAATGACGGCATCGCGCAGGGGCTTGTTGTTATCCGAATCCACCACCGTGCCGCCAATGCCCATCAGCACGGCGCACAGAAAGATGGGTACCAACTTGCCCATCACCGAGGTCGAAAACGCGGCAGGCTGTCCCATGGGAATTTCGAGCACGCCCGCCAGGGTCACGAAGATTGCCACCCAAAGGAAGCTCACCAAAAAGCGGGCAACCATGACCTCGACCATGAAATACGAAATCAGACCGTCCAGGTCAGGCTCGAGCATGACCAGGAGCTGTGGGAAGATCTGCATCGGCAGGACGACGGTCATCCCCGCAAAGACCACTGCCGCAATCGCCCAAAAGGGAATGGACAGGAGCATGCGTTCGAAACGCATGGTCAACCAGCCAGCCAGCCCGCCCACCGGGGCGCATACCAGCGCCCCCACGATCAGCTTGAGCCAGGGCTGAACCGCATGCGCCTGGAAGAGCAGGATCGCGTCGATACCCCACGCAAAGAAGGCAAAGAACAACCCCGTCATGGCCCCGTAGAAAAAGCCGTATCGATACTGGGCGCGCAACACTTCCGGCCGACGATGACCGGTCTTATCAGAAACAGGAAAGGAGGTTAAGTTGGACATGCCTGAATTATCGCACAATTGAGAGAAATAGGGTATAACGCACGGCTTCGAGATCGCCGCTCCCGTTCTGCGCTTGAAGCCTGAACAGGTAGGAACGGCCCGACTCCAGCGTGAGGAGCATTTCCGCGCCGCAAACCAGGGGCGGAATATCGGCCAGCGCCCATCCGTCCAGCCACACTTCGAGGCGCGCCGTCCCGTTGCCCGAGCAGGCCAGTTTCACCGACAGGTCAGCCCAGAAGGAGGTCAGGCCCACCCAATCCTCGGCATCTCCCTGCGGCGACGAGAGATCGCTGGTGTATTGCAGGCTGCGCGAACCGCCCGGCGAGAAGGTCAAATTCACAGCGGGAGCGCCAGCCGAGTCGCCGTCATCGAGGGCCGCCATCAGGGTCGGCGTGGACGTCGGCGGGATGCCCGTGGGCGTGCCCGTGCCGACCACTTCGCCTGCCGCGCTCACAATGGGCAGCTCGGCGGCCATGTTCGTTTGCACGTAGGCAGCCGCCAGCCAGCCGCGCTCCCCCGGCCCGCCCGGGAATTGGATTTGCAGCCAGGTGCCGCCCGAATTCTTGCCCGTCAGCGTGACCCCGTCCTGCGGATTGAGCGTGCCCAGGGAGTTGAAGTCGGTGCCCGGGCCGCTGCGCACGTTGACTTGCTGGGTCACCACCCCGTTCGGCGCGGAGCCCGGGCCGGGTCCGCTTCCGAGCACGGGAATCTCGGTCCCGGCCGCCACCTGCACGTATTGCGCCGCCAGCCAGCCTTTGCCCTCGGGGCCTGCCGCGTAGAGGATCTGGTACCAGTTGCCGCCCAGGTCCCTGCCCAGGATTTGCACCGGGCTGAAGATGGGCAGCAGTCCCAGCGAGGCCGCCCCGGTGGACGGTTCCGCGCGGACGTTGAGCTGCGTGGTGGTCATCCCCTCGACGGGCGGCAGGGTGGCGATGGGCGTTGGAGGGACGGGAGGGATGGTCGGCGGCGCGGCGGCCGTCGGCGGCAGGCTGGCGGTCGCCAGAAACAGGGTCGGGGTGGGCAGCGGGAGTTCGGTCGCGCTGCCGCAGCCCGCCAGGGCCAGCATCCCAACCAGGGGCAGGAGGAGCAACGTTTTGAAGTTCACAGGGCAATTGTATCCCAAACAAAAAAACCGCCTTGCGGCGGTTCTTCTGGCGCCCCCGCGCAGACTCGAACTGCGCTCTTCGGCTCCGGAGGCCGACACTCTGTCCACTGAGCTACGGGGGCGGACGGTCGCAATTTTATCACAATCGCGACCCAGGTCCCGCGGCTAAAAATCGAGGGTCATGAAATCCCTGGCCAGGGTCACCGGTCCCTGGAACTTGGCGCGCGCCTCGGCCTGCGGGTCCCCGTTGCTGAAAGGCCCTGTGGGGTAGTGGATCAGGTACAAGGCGCCCACTTCAGCCTGGGTGGCAATCTCAGCCGCCTGGGCAGGGGAGGAATGTCCGATGAATTCGCCCGCGGCTTCATGGATCAGCACGTCGACCCCTTCGGCCAGGTTGACCACGGTCTCGCACGGCTCGGTGTCGCAGGAATACATCAGGCTTTTCCCGCTGGGGTGAAAGTCGAAGCGCAGGCCGATGGTGGGGATCATGTGCCGCACGGGCGTGGCCGTGATCTTGAAATCGGGGCAATCCAGCACGAAGGATTTTTCGGAATGCGGCAGGCGGTGAAAGGCAACGGGGAAGAAATCGGGCCACTCCGCCCAGGAGTAGAAGCCCATCAATCCCTCCACGCGGTCGAGGGTGTAATGCAGGCCGTAGATGTCAATCGGCTTGCGGCGGCCCATCAGCCACATGTCCATCAGCAACAACGGCAGGCCCGAGACGTGGTCGGGGTGAAAATGGGTGATGACGATGTCGGTCAGCGTGTTGAAATCCAGCCCGGCCTGCTGCAGGCGCAGGACCGGATTCCCCACGCAATCCACCAACACCGTGCGCTCCCGGCCGATGACCACCATGTGGGTATTTTCATGTTCCGCGGTCGGAATGGCATTGGACGATCCCAGAATAATCACTTTGGCCATGCTTCACCAGTTCATAAAATATCGAAGAATAAGGGGGGTCAGGTACGTTTCGACCACGGCAGCCACCAGCAGCAGGGGCACGATCATCCCGATGAAAACCTTGGCCCAATCGGCGATCAGGAAGATAAAAAGCTCGCCCATGGATTTGCCCGTTTGCGGCGTGACCAGGGCCACGGCCATGTGCAGCACCGCCGCGCCGCTCAACAACAGGGCCGGCAGTTCGAACATGCCGTGCGGCAGGATGCCCGTAGAAAACAGCAGCCAGGGGGACACACCCACGTAGGCGAACAGGCTGAGCACGCCGCCGATCAACCCGGCGTTCAGAAGGTAGAACAGGATGCCCAACACCCCAAAGGAAACCACCCCGCCCAGGAATATGACGGCTGTGGCGCGCAGGTTGTTCAGGAAAAGGAAGGGCGCGGAAATTTCGACCCCGTTCATGCCCTGCGCCGCGGGCATCTGTGACACCCGTTCGCGCAGGTCGTCGATGTCTCGCACCGATCCTTCCAGCAGTTCGGGGGCTTTGGCGCTCACCTGGGTGTAACCCACCCAACCGCCGGCCAGCAGAAGCGCCAGCATGACCAGCGAGGGCAGGGCCAGCCGCCGCAGGGCGGGCAGGACCGCGCGGCGGTGCCAGCTGCCATCCGCCCGCGTCCCGCTGCGGAAGAAGGTCCAGAAGGTCGAACCGATCCAGTGCAGGTTGAGGGTGTCGATCTCGCGGCCCAGCAGGTATTCGCGCTCGAAGTGCGCAATCCCCATGCGGATGAAGAGCGTCGACAGCACAATCACGCCCACCAGGGCCAGCCACAGGGTCTGGCCGTTGCCCCAGAAGAGCAGCACGCTCTCCCCCTGCACCAGGAAGGCCACCGGGATGATGATGAAGGAGGCCAGCAGGTTGGCGGCCTTCACCGAGGTGGACTGCACCGAGATGACAATCGCCCCGCTGACCATCAGGATGGCGTGGGCCGCCGTCAGGACGTACAATTGAAATATGATCCCCGCCGGGGGCATGCGCAGGTCGAGGCGCGCAACCATGAACATGTACATCGTGATGGCCAGGTAGCTGGCAAAGAGCGGGGTCAACACCCCCACCAGCAATTTACCCAGGTAGATCTGCCAGTCCTTCATGGGGGAACTGAGCAGCGGTTCGATGGTGCCGCGTTCCTTCTCGCCCACAAAGGTCTCCAGCGCCACCACCAGCGAGATGGTGTTCGGGAAGAAGCCGATCAGCAGGATCGAGAAGGGCACCAGGCTGTCGATCACCAGGTCGGCGCCATACTCGTTGATAAAATCGACCACCCCCCTGGCGAACATCAGCATCAGGAAGGGGAAGACCAGGGTCAACACCAGCAGGGGAAACAGCACGCGCCAATCCCGTAACTGGTCTTTCAATTCACGGCGCGCCACAATGAAAACAGGGGTCAGGTTAAGCATGGAGTCCCTCCTGCGCCTCGGACATCACTTTAAGATAGGCCTGTTCCAGCGTTCGCGGAACCTCCTGGAAGGCCACCAGCGGCGCGCGCCCGGCGGTCAGCGCCTGCACGAGCAGCGGGTTGACCTGGGTGGGCTGCGGCACCTGGAAGAGCAGGCGCGTCCCGTCCACCTGCTGCATGGTCACGCCCTGGGGCAGGGTCAGTCCGCCCGGCGTCCAGGCCTCGGCCAGCCTGGCTTCATATTCGGCCGGCCCAAGGATGTTGTGTTTGAGTTCATCGAGCGTACCCTGCATCAGGACGCGCCCGCGGTAGATGATGGCCACGGTATCGGCCAGGGCTTCGGCCTCGGCCAGGTTATGGGTACACATGACGATGGAACGCTGGGAGGATTTGAGCCGCGCAATTTCGTCGCGCACCAGCCGCGCGGATTCGGGATCCATGGCCGAGGTCGGCTCGTCCAGCAGCAGCACGGGCGGCTCGTGGATCAAGGCGCGCGCCAGGGCCAGTTTCTGGCGCATGCCCTTGGAATATTCGCCGATGCGGCGTCTGGCGGCATAGGCCAGCCCGAAGTATTCGAGCAGGTAATCGCTGCGCGCCCGGCGGGCCTGCGGGCTGAGCGAGTATACCTGCCCGAAGAAATCCAGGTACTCGTGGGCGTTCATGCGCACGTACAGGCCGTGCTGCTCGGTCAGCACCCCCACCGAGGCGCGCACTTCGTTGCCTTGCGCGGCCACGTCGAAGCCGGCCACGCGCGCCCACCCGCGCGTCGGCTTGAGCAGGGAGGTCAACATGCGCACCGTGGTGGTCTTGCCCGCGCCATTCTGTCCCAGCAGGGCCAGGATTTTACCCGGCTCGACTTTGATGGTCAGGCCTTCAACCGCCCAAAAATCGTGAAACTGTTTACTAAGGTCAAGGGTCTCTATCATGATTCATCCAGAATATCGGCAGGAGGCGCGCCTGTCAATAAGACATGAGTCCCTGTCGGTCTAGGCGGCGGGTTCCTGGTCGGCAGGCTGCGGCGGCCCGCCAGGCGTGCCGGGGCGGTGACGCCAGAGCAGGGTCCCCAGGGCCAGCAGGGCGATGACGCCCATGATGGTCTGGTTGATGTTGATGCCGCCCAGCATGGACGCATCCAGGCGCAGGAAGTCGAGCGAAAAGCGCACCAACGGGTAGAAGACCAGGTATACCAGCAGGATATCGCCTTTTCGGGTGCGGCCTTCGTAGGAGCGCGTGATCCACATCAACAGCAGCATGTTGGCAAGATTGAGCAGGGCTTCGTACGCGAACAGCGGATGGTAATACTCCACGCTTGCAAAGCCGGGCAGCCGGTGCTGCGGGTCGACGTAGAGCTTCCACGGCAGGCTGGTCGGCGCGCCGTACAACTCCTGGTTGAAGAAGTTGCCAAAGCGACCGATGGCCTGCCCGAGCGCCAGGCTGGGGGCGGCGATGTCGGCCCATTCGAGGAAGTCCAGGCTGTGCCGGCGGGCGTAGAAATACAAGGCAACCGCGCCGCCGATGACCGCGCCCGGAATGCCCAGGCCGCCCTGCCAGATCGAAAGAATCTCCAGGATATGAATGGAGCCGCCCACGAAGTACGGATTGACCATACTGTCCAGGACGGGATCATAGACCAGCGCGCTGGGCGAAGGCGTGAACACGTGCCATAGCCGCGCGCCGATCACGCCGCCGATGACCAGGTAGATCAACAGGTCCCACACGATCTCAGGGTCGTGGCCGCGGCGCCTGGCTTCGCGCGTTGCCAGCCAGCCCCCGGCCAGCGCGCCCGACATCAGGATGATGCCGTAAAAATGGACGTACAGCGGCCCCAACTGAAAACCGTCGATCATGCCTTTTGCTCCCGTTTTTGCTTCATGCGCGCGTGCCCCTGCCGCCTGACCAGGGCAATGCGCTGCAGCGCCGTGACGTTCGCCAGCACTGCAATGATGCCCACCGCCCAGAGCGGCTGGTTCGCCACCAGCAGCGGGGCCAGCACCAGGTAGCGCTCGACGCGCGTCAGGATGCCGCCCTTGGCCTCGAAACGCAGGGCCTCGGCCCGCGCCTTGACGTAGGACACCAGCACCGATCCCGCCGCCGCCAGGAAGGTCAGCAGGGCGCCCAGGTCATTTCCAACCGACAGGAAATGGTAGAGCAGGCCGCCCAGGATGATCAACTCGGAGTAACGGTCGCTGACCGAATCCACGAAGGCGCCCCAATCACTGGGTTCGCCGCGCAGGCGCGCCATCGTCCCGTCCAGGGCGTCGATGGGGGTCATCAACAGTACGAACCATCCCCCCGTGGTCATGTCGCCGCGCGCCAGGAAGACCGCGCCCACCGCATTCCCGGCCAGTCCCAGGATGGTCATCATGATGGGGGTCAGTCCCAGCCGATTGAGGAAGCCGCCCACGGGGTCCAGGAACCATTTGAACCATATTCGCAATCGATCGGTCAGTGTCATCTTGGCAGTGGTCGAAGTTTCCACCGTTTCTGATCCTTTCACAAAAGATTTGCCCGCAACTGCCCGGCGGCCCAAAGGCTTGGTGTTACGCTGGCGCAGGTACGGGTGGGGAAATCCGCTTTCCCAGTCTCCGCCCCGAAAGCGAACGCTGGGAAAGTGGTGATGTTTGAATGCCCCAATGATACACGAAAAGTCAGGTCAACCGGATGCTAATTGTTCTCATCTTCGGAAAGGTCCTCCGCGTCCACCAGCACCTCGCGCTCGCGTCCGCCGCCCTGGGAGGGGCCGACCACGCCCAGCTCCTCCAATTGGTCGAGCAGGCGGGCCGCGCGCGGATAGCCGATGCGCAGCCGCCGCTGGAGCAGGGAGGCCGAGGCGCGTTGTGTGGAGCGGACAATCGAAGTGGCTTTCTCGATCAGGTCGCCGTCTTCATCTTCATCGGGTTCGGTGAGCAGTTTTTCCCACGGCGGGACGTCTGCGGCAGGCAGGGTACTGGTCTTCTGCCAGTGCGCCACGATGCGCTCGATCTCCATGTCGGTGATGAGCACGCCCTGGGCGCGCACGGGGCTGCCAACCTCGGGGTTGAGGAAGAGCATGTCGCCGCGTCCCAACAGGGACTCGGCGCCCGTCACGTCGAGGATCACCCGGCTGTCCACGCCCGAGGCCACGGCAAAGGCCAGGCGCGCGGGGAAATTGGCCTTGATCAGGCCGGTCACCACGTCGGTGCTGGGGCGCTGGGTGGCCACCACCAGGTGGATGCCCGTGGCGCGCGCCATCTGCGCCAGGCGCACCAGGTTGTGCTCGGTCTGGTCGGGGGCCGACATCATCAGGTCGGCCAGTTCATCGATGATGACCACGATGCGCGGCAGGGCCTGCCCGCCGCCCTTGCGGGTCTGTTTGCGGTTGTAGGATTCGAGGTCGCGCGAATGGCTGGCTTCGAGCAGGCGGTAGCGATGCTCCATCTCCACCACCACCCAGCGCAGCACCCCCAGGATGCGTTCCACATTGGTCTCGACCTTGCCGTATAGGTGCGGCAGGCCGTTGAAGCGCAGCAGTTCGACCATCTTGGCATCGATCATGACGATGCGCAGGTCCTCGGGGGCGTTGTTCATGGCCAGGCAGGCCGCCAGGGCGGTGACGAAGACCGATTTGCCCGAACCGGTGGAACCGGCCACGAGCAGGTGCGGCATGCGCGCCAGGTCCGCCACCAGCGGCTGGCCCGACACGTCGCGCCCAAGCGCAATGGTCAGCGGCGCGCCAACCTTGTGGAAGGTTTCGCTTTCGAGCAGGGGTCTCATGCGCACCACCGAGGAGCGCGCGTTCGGGACTTCGATGCCGACATAGGGCTTGCCGGGCACCGGGGCCTCGATGCGCAGGCGCTCGGCGGAAAGCGCCAGGGTCAGGTCCTTCTCCAACGAGGCGATCTGCGCCACACGCACCTTCATCAACTGGGCGTCCTCCTCGCTGGGATTGCTGCCCTTTTTGATGAAGCCCGGCTGGACGGCAAACTGCGTCACCGACGGGCCAACGCGGTAGCCGATGACCGTGGCGGGAATGCCGAACTCGGACAGGGTCTTCATAATCAGCCCGGCGGTCTGGTTGATGGTGCGCTCGTCCGCGCGGGTGGCCTGGTCGGCCAGGAGCACGTGCAGGGGCGGCAGGGTTTCGTTGCGCGGCGGGGCCTTGAGGGGTTTTTCATCCTTCTTTTCAGGCGCGCGCAGGGAGGTGCGAAATTCGGGCGGCAGGGGCGCCGGCTTTTTCCTGGGGGACTGCTTTTGGACTGGCTCCTCCACTGCCGCTTCCTGTTCCGCTTCGGGCGCCGGGCTTTGGGTCGCCGCGGGCGGAATTTCCCCGGCCAGGCGGCGCAGCCAGGTTTCCACGTGGGACCAGACGCCGAAGCCGCTGGCCAGCGCAAACAGCCATCCCGCAAGCAGGATCAAGGTTCCAACCGTGGGGCCGGTGTAGGTCCACAGCAGGTAGGTCATGCCCCAGCCGGCCCAGCCCCCATCCAGGCCCATTTCGGCCCGCTGACCGGAATTACCGCCCAGGGCGGAGAGCAGGCCCAGGGTCAGGGCGGCGGCCAGCTCGAGCCAGAGGATGCGGCTCAACTTCCAGGTGTGCAGGCTCCTGGAGAGCAGGGCAAATCCCAACAAGCCGATTGCCAGGGCAACCAGGTATCCACCCCAGCCCAGGCCCATCGACAGCAGATTTGCCCACAGGTTGCTGGCCGTCCCATTTGTGACGCCCAGCAGCGCCAGCAGGGAGATGAAGGCCAGGGCCAGCAGAAACAGGCCGGCTGCATCGCGGGCAAAACGGCCAAAGCGGCGGTTGAAACGCAGCAGCCAATCGAGCCAGTCGTTGGTCGAAGGCTCGCTGTCCTGGAAGCGACGCGGCGGGGAAAGACGGGGCGGCATGGTTACAGGCGCAGGCTCAGTCCCATGCGCTGGCGGGAGGGGTCGACGTGCAGGATGCGCACGTACACAGACTGGTTTTCCTTGAGGACATCCTTGAGCATTTGCCCGGACGACATGTCGACCTCGGAGGCATGGATCAGGCCCTCCACGCCGGCTTCCAGGCGGGCGAAGGCGCCGTAGGAAACCACGCTGGTGATGGTGGCCGGCATGACCGCCCCAATGGGAAAGGAGCGTTCGGCCTCCTGCCAGGGATTGGGGTACATGCGTTTCAGGCTGAGTGCCACACGACAGCGCTCGGGGGCCAGGTCGAGCACCTGCACTTCGATTTTCTGGCTGAGATGCACCACGTGGCTGGGATGGACCACCCGCCCCCAGGAAAGTTCCGATATATGGATGAGGCCCTCCACCCCGCCCAAATCGACGAATACACCGAAGTCGGTGACGTTGGTCACCTGTCCCTGCACGCGCTGACCAGGCACGATGGCATTGAACAGCAGGGCGCGCTGGCCCGGCTCGGACAGGGCGGCGCGTTCCGAGAAGACCACCCGCCCATCCTCGGGAACGCACTCGATGACCTTGAGATTCAAGGTGCGTCCCAGGTAGGATTCAAGCTGGCCGTCGCGGTTGGACGCTTCGGGCTTGCCGGCCAGTTCGATCAGGTGGGAGAACGGCACAAACCCGTAGAGGCCTTCACCCTCCACGAGCAGGCCGCCGCGGTTGTGACCCGTGACCTTCAAACTGACGATCTGGTCGCGGGAATACAGGTCCTTGACCTGCACCCAATCGGCGGACGGTTTGGCAGGTTCCTCGACCCTGGGTTCCTGCTTGACCACTGCCGCCGGGCGAATCGGCGGGGGTGGGGCATAGCGATCCTCCTCGGTCAGCAGGGAGTTCCACCAGCCGTCGTCCGGCCTGACATCTTGGCTTTGATGATTCTTTTGTTGGGCCGCCATAGGGCCTCCTTCATTGCTCTTGCACTTGGGTTTCCATCTCCAGGATGGCGCGCGCCACGGCTTCGACCGCCACGCGTTGTTTTCGATACAGGTCCGCTTCGGACATGGCCAGGCGCGAGGCCACCTCACGGACTTTGCGGCCTTCGATGAACTTCATTTCCAGGATGTTGTACAGTATCCACTCGGAGGTGAAGCGGCGCTCCCCTTCCGGCTTGACCTGGTCGACGGCTTTGCGCAGCAGGGCGCGCAGGGCATTGGCAGCATTGCCGTCATATTCCTCGGACAGGCCGCGCACCACTTGCAGGCGCATGAGCGGGCTGGTGGTGAGCTTGGGCCCACCCCAGTAGTGAGTGAGCGCATCCTTGACCCAGTTGGCCAGGTCGGCTTCCTGCGGCAGCGGATCCTCGGCCAGCAGGTTGGCGCGGCTGTCGTAACGGCCCACCGCGCGCAGGCGCTGAATCATATCGACTTGCGGCTGGAGGTCTTCCAGGGAGCGGAAGACGCGCTGCTGCAATTGGCGATCTTCGAGCGCCAGGGTGGCGCGGTCGGCCAGCAACCAGAGCGCGTCGCGCTGGTCGGCTTCCATCGTCTCCACGCCCTGGTGTGCCACCCCCAGGATGCCCAGCAGGGGCGGCGTTTCATCGCGGTCCAGGTCGCTGCGTTTGTGTTGATGCAGGGGCAGGATCCAGAAATCGCCCCAGGAGAATTCCTGCCGCAATTGCAGACCGCCTTCCACTTTCCTCAAGGCCTCGGGGAGTTCCTGCTGGTCGAGCAGGCTGCGGCGGCCGGCCGCCACGATCAGGGACAGTTCCGAGTCGTCCAGGGCGGCAACGAAGGCCGAGGGGGATTGCAGGTGATCGCGCACCGCCGCCAGGACCGCCTCCAGGAATTGCTGCAAGTCGCCCTGGGTGAGCAGGCGCTCCTCCACATTCTGGAGCAGTTCCAATTCAGCGCGGTCACCGCCGAAGAAAAGCCAGCGCTCCCACAAGGGCGCAGCCAGGGTGATGAGATGCTCCATCAGCAGCACGGTCACGACCACGGCCAGTGGGACGAAGGCGTTATAGGACAACCCGCCGAAGGCCTCGCCGCCGCGGCGGACGATGGTCATCATGCCCAGGGCGGCAGAGGCGGTCACGGGGCCGCGCATGATCCACTTGAACAGGCGGCTCTTGACCACCCGGTCGGGCCAGGAAACACCGAAGAAGGCCACGGCGTAGGCCATGACGATCACCAGGCCGGCCACGAGGATGTTAATGATCAGCGCCGCGCTCCAGAACAAAAGCGGAACGCTGCCCGCCAGCGAGGAGCCATATAGCATATATGGATAGGAACCCAGGGCCGGAGCCGTGGCGCCCGCCATCAGGTACAACATGCGGCGGCGGCCGGAGCGGGTCAACATGCGCTGGTAGGCGCGCAGGAAATTCCAGCCGGCCCAAACCATGGCGCCCGCGTAATAGAGCGTGAAGACCTCGGTCCACAGGGTACGGGTGAGGTGCGGGGCGGGTTGCCCGTCTGGGACGAGCGGGCCGAGCAAAAATCGAAATGTCAGGAGAATCAGGAAAAAGCCTGAGACCAGGTAGATGCCGCGCACCGCCAGACGGCGTCGGCCGCGCGAGGGCCGTCCTGCCGTGACCAGCACGGCATCCGAAAGGTGCAAATAGGCTGCCGGCAGGAAGACCAGTCCGACCCATTGCAATTGCAAAAGCAGTTCGATGCCCCAGTCGGGAACGGTCTTATTTTGCAGGGCTTCGGCGGTGAAGACCCCCACCACGCATAACAGGATGATGGCAAACGAACGCGCCACCCGGTCACGTAAATTAAAGGACAGGGCATACAGGAAAAGCGAAAACGCCGTGATGGCGATCCCCGCCGTCAGGATCTGATTCAGAACCTGAATCCCCGCCAGGATATTTTCGTACCAACCGTTAATCATGCACCGTCCGCTACGTGTATAAAGTCTGTCCAAAACCCTCCCGGACGGGAGCGCTATTGGAACAATGTTTTACTTGATCGCCTTCACAAAGAAAAGAGCCACATCCTGGGTCAGATAATAGTGGTCATTATACCCGCAGAATTCGTAGCCATGTTTCTGGGCCATGCGGATGGCAGGCAGGTTCTTGGCCTGCATCTCCAGCATGAGCCGCCGCGCGCCGCGCTGGACGGCCCAGTCCTGGGCCTGGGCCAGCAGGGCGCTGCCGATTCCCTGGCGGCGGGCCGAAGCCGTGACCACCAGGTCGGTGACCCAGCTGACTTCCGCGCCGCGCCATGCCAGGGACAGGTATCCCAGCGCGTCGGCCCCGTCATGGGCGGTGAACATCATGGACTTGCGCGTCCATTCGTCGGCCAGCGCGTAGGGATCGTAGGGATAGGCCAGCGGAATCGGGCGCGGCAGGCGCACTTCGCGGAAGTTCGCCGCCACCTGGCCGGCATCGCGGCGCAATTCCAACTGCCAGACGAATTCGCTCTGGGATTGGTGGTCCAGGGCCATCAGGCGGGAGAGGTCGGTCGGTGAAGTGGGTCGGATTTGTATGTCTTTCATGGTCAGGGCGCCAATATTCTAAGGGGGATGATGCAGGGAGCCAGGGCGGTCCCGCGGTTGTCGGTAATGACCAGGCGTAATTGATAATCGCCGGGCGTCAGGGCGGTGGTATCCCAAAAGCCGAGGGGGGCGTTGACCTTCACCTCGGCGCCGGCCAGAATGGTGGCCCAGGTATCACTGCCGCGCAGCGCCACCTCGTACTTATAGAAACCGAAATTGGCAATATTGGCCGTGCCGAGCACCTCGATCTTGCCCTTGACCTCCGCGCCGGGTTTGGGGAAGCTGATCATGATCTGGTCGGGGACGCAGCCCTGCATGTTGGCAGAGACGGCAGGCTGGGGCGCGACCGCCCCCTGGGTCATGGCCGCCGGCGAGAGCGTGCCGGCCGGCTGGGCCAGCGGGTCGATGGTGGGCGTGGGCAGGAAGAAATCCGCGGGCAGGCCGGGGATGACAAAGGCAATGACGACGAATTCCGCGCAAAGCAGCACCAGGATCAGGGCGCTGAGCGTCAATGCCTGGCTGAGACGGCGCATGGCAAATTCACGCTCCAGCTTGAAGACGGACATCCGCCACTCGCGCCAGGATTTCCACAACCAGCGAAACACAAACAGCCCGCCCAGGGCCAGGACCAGGAAAATGGCCGCCTGGTTTTCATCCAGGGCGCGCACCAGGTTCGTCATTCCGCCGACTTGTCCTTACATCCCACGCAGCACACCGCGGACGAGGGTTTCGATCTTGGGGGTGATGATGCGGCCGGCCTCGATCACCTCATCGTGGGTGGTGACGGTCGAGCCGTCGAGGTTGGCCTTGTTGCTGATGCCCGAAAATCCAAGCACGCGCATGCCGCCGTGCCGGGCCACGATCACCTCGGGCACGGTGGACATGCCGACCGAGTCCGCGCCGGCCAGGCGCAGGAAGCGCAGGTCGGCGGGCGATTCGAAGGAAGGCCCGCTCAGGCCGGCGTACACGCCCTCGCGCAGGGTCAGGTTGTTTTCGCGCGCCACGCGGCGGGATAGTTCCTGATACTCGCGGTCATAGGCCTGGCTCATGTCGGGGAAGCGCGTGCCAAGCTCGTCGAGGTTCGGACCGAAGAGCGGGTTGGCGCCCGTCATGCCCATCAGGTTAAGGTTGTCGGTAATCAGCATCACGTCGCCGGGCTGGAACTCGGGGTTGACCCCGCCCGCGGCGTTGGTGACAACCAGGCTGCCAATGCCCAGGCGCTGCATGACGCGGATCGGCAGCGTGACCTGGTTCATGCTGTAGCCTTCATAGTAGTGGATGCGCCCCTGCATGACGAAGACGGTCTGCCCTTCCAAATCGCCGATGACCAGACGGCCGGCATGGCCGTGGACGGTCGATACGGGAAAATGGGGCAGGTCGCCAAAGGGGATGACATCCGCCTTTTGAACGGAATCAGCCAGCCCGTTCAGCCCCGAGCCGAGGATCAGCGCCACGCTGGGCCGGTACGAGGTGCGGGCGCGAATCGCCGCCGCCACCTCATCGTATTGCGCAAGTGTGAAAAAGGTTTGCATGAATATCCTGGTTGTTTGATGATGTTGGGAGTTGGCGTTCCCGCCAAAACGCCAGAATGATTATATCAGAAATCACAATGCGAAAATTTCAAGCGCACCCGGTCACACACCAGCCCTGCCGTCTTGCACTGTCGTCCACAGGATCGCTGCGCTGATGCTCGCGGCGAACCTGCGTCGCGTTGACGGATACCACCAGAGGGATAAATTGAGGCGCGAAGGATTTATTCCTCCGCGCCTCAGGGTTTGCTTGACCCGCTACATCGTATTGAAAGAACAGGCCCCCCGTTTATCTCGACATAGGAAGGGTATTGACGTAGTTTAGCAACTCGCCTTTCCCAGTCAACCCCACCTGTACGAATGGATAACTGCGCCCATCGTCCAGCAGGGGCTTGGTGTGGTCTTCCCAGCGGAAGAAAAATGATAACTCCTCTTTTTGGTTAAAACTGTATTCAAGCACATCCAAGTTGATCTCTGGGGAGACCAAGGCAATCATATCGCGAGCCAATTTTTCAAGTTCTGGGACAGAAAGCCCATTTGCATACTGCGCATTGACAATGGGTGACATCCCAACCACCAAGTGCTGCGTTGAATCCAGCGTATAGCTCATGGTGGCTGTCTCATATAAAGTATAGGGTCTGGCCGTTCGATAAGGGGAATGCAAGACATCCTTGAAAGTGATCTGAACCTCCGCGCCTTCGATCCTGCGGATGATCTCATAATCAAGCCCCGGGTCAATGGATGCAAAATAGGCTTGTCTGGCCTGCACGTTGATGCTATCGAATTGTTTTTCCCATTGTTTTTGTTCGACATAAGAATCACCAATAAGAAGGGAACGTTTTTCTCCAAAGTCTGTAACAAGGATTATTTTGGAACCATTTTTAAATTCTTTATCGAGCCAGGCTGGATATTCAATATTAAGCCTTCCTGGATCGCTGGGGATGTCGGGATTAGGATAAGCCAGGGAAGGATATTCTTTCACCGAAAGTTCGTAATACTTTTCGTTAAGATCAGCTATTAATTTATCGACTCTCCCCATTTCAGTGAAGACTTTCCATGCGGATTCATTTGTGAATTGCACACCTTCACTTCCGTCGCTCAACTGAACAATCATATAATTTCCAGTGGTTTTTTCCTTTTCCAGAAACGCATTATATTGATCCACCAGGGTGTAGATTTCCTGGAGAATGGCCTGTTTTTCCTGCTGAATGGAGGCCGTGTCTACAGGAGTTGATGCTGAAGGAGCAGTCGAAGTCCAGGGAATGGATGATGGTGGCGTAGATATAGTTTCGCTTTGACATGCAGAGATAATTGGAATGATCAAGGCGCAAAGTAACAGGATGATATTTCTTTTTTGCATTCAAACCTCTTTTCTTGTGAACAATGGATTGACACCCATCCCTTCCCGGTATAGGGTGTCAATCCAATTTTATCGTGCGTTTAGTATTGCTTAGGGTAAGTCGAAAGTCGGTACCAACATGCCTGCCATTTCTGCGCGGGTTACTTGCGTTGAGGGGCAGAAATTGCCTGGGGCGCATCCATGTGCTCCATGGGAAAAGCCTTTGTTGGCTGCATCCTCGATCCAATCTGCTGCCGCCCAACGCGATGCGGGCACATCATCGAACACGATACCTGTTGCGGCAGGCTTGGAATCCACCGCAAGCAAAAATATACCGCACTCGGGTGAAAATTGCGTTTTTTTAGAGGTGGAAAGCGCAATTTTCACCCGTGGGTATTATAGGTTCGACGCCGCAGGCAATAGCCTACCAAAGCCTCACCGTAGCCAGGATCTCCTCCAGGATTTGGATCAATTCCGCGTTTTCTTCGGGAGTGCCTGGCATGTATGCCTGAAGCATAAAACGGAACCCGTTTACAAACAAAAATGTTGTCCAGGTTGTCCAACCATCTATGTCGTGATAGATGATCTCCTGATTGCCTGGGTATTCTGCTGCCAAGTCTGACAACTCTACTGGACAACCCTGTTCCGTAATATTACAAGGCAAGGCATAGAATGTAAGTCTTACCGCCTTTTCTGCTGGCCAAGGCGAGTATTCGGGATCATTGCCAAACCATTCGAAACTTTGGAGATAGATTCGCCCTCCACCTCCAGGCGCGACCTTTTTGACCTTGCTGGGATAAAGGTACCAATCTGGAGGATAGCGAAAAGCGAAATGAAGCGTCCCCGCAAATGCCACCTCGTCTTCTTGGTAGATGAATTCGCTTGAAAATTCAGGCCAGGCAGCAGAGGTCGGGTTAGGCGTGGGAGTCAAATCCCGTCGGGGCGTGGGGTAAACCGTAACGTCGGATTGAACTGGGCCTGTCATGGTGATTGCAGGGACGCTTGTCTGCGTAGGCGGCAGGTTCGTTTGTGTTGCCGGTGCCTGTGTTGGCGCAAGCGGCGAATTCGCCTGGGTGGGAGGCAGGTCTGTTTGTGTCAATGGGGAACATCCTGAAATTCCAACTATCATTATCGAAATAAGTATAAGATTAAAAAAAATGAGGCGTTTTCGATTCTTTTTCATAACTTGGTTCTCCTTACATTGACTGGGCATACATTGGTAAGGTGGCTTTGGTTTTACATCAAAGCCACCCTAGCGATTATTTTTTCTTAAGTACCATGTACTCACTTTTTGTCAGGGAAGGTTAAAAGTCCGCACAATGAGGACGGCCATGTTTCCACGGGTAACGGTTGCAATGGGGCAATAAAGCGCAGGACCACATTCAAACCCAATTCCCTGATTGACCAAGTCTTCGATCCACGCTGCTGCCCAACGCGATGCGGGCACATCATCGAACACGATACCTGTTGCGGCAGGCTTGGAACCCGCCGCAAGCAGACATAGGTTCGACGCCGCAGGCAATAACCTACCAAAGCCTCACCGAAGCCAGGATTTCCTCCAGGATTTGGATCAGCTCCGCGTTTTCTTCGGGTGTGCCGGGCATAGTGGCAATTAGCCCAAATTGATAATCTTGGGCATATAGATTTACTCTCCAATAAGTGAACCCATTTTGCTGCTTAATTTCTTGTGTGCCAGGGAGCCCATTGGAGAGAAGTGGGAGGTCCGTTGGGCAGGGTTTTCCTATCGCGCTTGTGCAGGGACCTGCCGTATAAACTTCCAATTGAACCTTGCCTGGTGCCAAAGATGGTTGGTCTGGCGTATCTCCAATCTGTTCATAGTTTTGAATATAGGTCCACTGCCATTCCTTTCCTGGGAAGACAATCGTATAACCTGGATATAAAAACCAGTCTGCTGGATAACGGATGCTATAGTGAATGGTCCCTGAATAGGTAGGCTTTAAGTTTTCTGGATAAGAAAATTCGCTTGAGAATTCAGGCCAGACCCCTGGCGTGGAATTGGGCGTGGGCGTGAAATCCCGCCAGCGGGTGGGGAATGGCGTGCCTGTTGGTGGGGCGGTACGAGTGGGCTGTGAAGTGGAGCTGGGGCGGCGTGTGAAACCTGGCAATACCGTGGGGGTCTCCGACATTTCTATGCGAGTCGCCGGCCCGGGGTAGGCTGTATTTACGGGTTTTGCACTCCCCAACGAACACGCGCTGAGACTTGCCATGAGCGCCCATAAAATCAACAAAGACCACTTGTGTCGCATCGTTCCGCCTCCTAATATGGGTTTGTGCATTGATGATGCTTTTGGGCTGGACGGAGTTCCAGTTTGATGCTCCTGTTGAATTCTCGCTTGCGGCAGGCTTGGAATCCACCGCAAGCAGACATAGGTTCGACGCCGCAGGCAATAACCTACCAAAGCCTCACCGTAGCCAGGATTTCCTCCAGCGTTTGGATCAATTCCGCGTTTTCTTCGGGAGTGCCTGGCATGTATGCTTCAAGCATGAAACGGAACCCGTTTACAAACAAAAAGGTTGTCCAGGTTGTCCAACCACTGTGGTAAATCATCTCTTGTGTGCCTGGATAGTCTGCTGCCAAGACTGGCAAATCCACTGGACAACCCTGTTCCGTACTACTACAAGGCAAGGCATAGATGGAAAGCTTTATTGTCCCGGCCGTCTGAGATGGATAATCAGGGTGATTGTTGAGCCGTTCATAATTTTGGAGATAAGTCGATCCCTCAAGCCCAGGTGCAACATTGATCACGCCAGGATATAGATACCAATCTGGAGGATAACGAACGGCGTAGTGGACAGTTCCAACGAATGACACACCATCTTCTTGATAGGTGAATTCGCTTGAAAATTCAGGCCAGGCAGCAGAGGTCGGGTTAGGCGTGGGCGTCCAATCTCGTCGAGGCGTGGGATAAACAGTAACATTAGATTTAACTGGACTTGTCATGGTGCTTGCAGGAGCGCTTGTCTGTGTAGGCGACGGCATCGGCTGTGTGGCTGATACCAGTGTGGGCGCAAGTGACGAATTTGCCTGGGTGGACGGTAAGTCTGTTTTTGTCATCGGGGAACATCCTGAAATCCCTACCAGCAATATGGAAATGAGTAGGAGATTAGAAACGATGATGTACTTTCGATTATTTTTCATAAAATGGTTCTCCTTACATTGATTAGGTGCATCTTGGTAAGGTGGCTTTGATGTAAAATCAAAGCCACCCTGTAGATTATATTTGCTTAAGTGTCATTTATTCGCTTCTGTCAGGGAAGGTTAAAGGCCCGCACAATGAGGACTGCCATGTTCCCACGGGTAACGGTTGCAATGGGGCAATAAAGCGCAGGACCACATTCAAACCCAATTCCCTGATTGACCAAGTCTTCGATCCACGCTGCTGCCCAACGCGATGCAGGCACATCATCGAACATGGTACCTGTTGCGGCAGGCTTGGAACCCGCCGCAAGCGGACATAGGTTCGACGCCGCAGGCAATAGCCTACCAAAGCCTCACCGTAGCCAGGATTTCCTCCGAGATTTGGATCAATTCTGGTAACAGTTCAGCCTTGCGAAGGTTACTGCAATATTCGGGAGAGTCTCTGCAAGAAATAGCGTGACTGCGACCTTACTTTCGGTAAAAATCAAACCTTCGCAAGGTTGGCTGAATGGATACCATTAATCGACTCGTCCTGCCTGCGCTTCATCCCCCTATTCTTGGCCTGAGATGAGCCTCATAGATGCCCTTTGACTCGGTTTTGAACACGACCAATACGTCTGTGAGATGAAGCCAGTTCTGTTCGTCGATTTCACCGCTATAGATCATCCAGTAATTGGGAACATGGATCAATTTGATCGAGAACTGCACGCCACGCAGAAAGCCGTTCTTGGGCGCCAGTGAGGTGGCCTCCCATTTTTCATCGCGAAAGACGGCATCGATGCGGTATCCGTTGATGCGGCAGTAATCGGGCGCCTGTGGGTTGTTGAAATAATCCAGGTACAGGCGCATGATTTTTTCGGCGATCTCATCATCGCTCCAACCCCGGGTGTCGGAAATCGGCAGGGAGATCACCGGCGCACGGCAATATTTGGTTTTGACGCTCTTTTCGTTGTAGGGCAATTGTATGGGTGTCGCTTTGATGAACGTGGGCGTCGCTTCGACGAACGTGGGCGTCGCTTCGACGAATGTGGGCGGGATGACAGGTGCGGAGGGATTGGGGTATGGATTTGCGCCCCGGGTGCAGCCCATAAGCAAAGCCAGGCCGAGGATGAACGCCAGGACGGACAGGGAATTTATGCGGCTCATGTTATTTCCTTTCGCTCTTGCAGATGGTGTCTGATCTGAAAATAGAGGCTCTTAAGTCGTTTCAAGGAGCTTGGCGTTTTTTTGCCTGAAATTGCCTCGAAAATATGCCGTTCCACACGTACCTCCTTGAAATTACATAAGAGCCAAAAAGTTTTTTGTTTCTCATTTGTACGTTTCTCTACAATGATTGTATCCTCCCTTTTCTCGGGTTGCTAACCTGGAAATTATTCGAGGTTGTCAGACAAGTGCTTTAAAGCCCAAATCGTGGCTTCCTGACGGGAATTTACATTGAGCTTCGATAATAAATGGGTGATGTGATACGCAACGGTTTTGGCGCTGATGTCCAGAGCAGAGGCAATCGATTTGTTGTCCAGCCCTTGTGCCAGCAGTTCAAGAACCCTTTTTTCCTGGGGCGTCAATTGATCTAATTTCTCTCCCACGTCTTTTCGCCACTGATCTGCCCGTGAGATTTGTGCGCTGTCGAAGAGGGTTTCGCCCTGGGCGGCGCGCCGAATGGCGTTAATTAACTGGTCTGCAGAAGTTCCCTTGCTCAAATAACCTGCCGCGCCTGAATCCATCATGGATGCAAGATAGGCATTACGATCATGGGAGGTCAATACCAGGGTGTCGGTGCATGGATAATTTTCACGCACCCATTTTTCGAGTTCGGCTGGACGCGGGCCGGGCATTTTCAAATCCAACAGCAAAATGCGGGGGCGTAGTTCAGCCACCAATTTTTGAACTTCGTATCCATCCTGTGCTTCGCCTGTCACCTCAATATCTTCTGCCAGCGAAAGGATGGATCGCATCCCAGCGCGCGCCAGTGGGTCGTCATCTGCTAATAGAAGAGTGATTTTGGTCGAAGGTGTTATTATTTTCATCTCCACCTGGGTTTGGGTGCCCAAAGTATAACCTATACCAGCGGGCCAAAAAAACACCCGTTTTGGCGGCAGTCGACTATTCGACTACTTGACCATCAGACTATTCGACCCGCCCCCCGCGATAGACTCGCACCTGCACCTGTTCGGTGGTGGCCAACATTCCGCGCTGGATCTGGCTTTCGGCAAAGGCCAGGAAATCCTCGACCTTCTCCGCGCTGTCGACGATCTCGACCACGATGGGCAGGTCCTCAGACAGGCGCTCGATCTTGAAGGTGTGGATGATCTTTGAGTGCGCGCCGAAGCCCATCATGCCGCGCAGCACGGTGGCGCCCGCCAGTCCGCGCTGTCTGGCCTGGACCACCAGCCATTCGTACAGCGGCTTGCCGTCCATGCGGTCGCTTTCGCCGATGAAGATGCGCAGCAGGGTGGCTTGTTCAGGGATCATGTCAGCTCCAAATCCAAAATGCCAGCGCGCGCCCGAGCCAGACCGCGCCCAGTCCCAGCAGCAGGTGGGCGGCGATGTTCGCCAGGGCGGGGAAGACCTCGTTTCCGCGCAGCAGGTTGAGGCTCTCGTTGCTGAAGGTGGAGAAGGTGGTGAATCCGCCCAGCACACCGACGAAGACCAGCGCGCGCGTCTCGGGCGTGAAGACGCCGCGCGTCTCGGCCAGTTGCGAGAGGAAGCCGATCACCAGGCAGCCCAACACGTTGACCGCCAGCGTCCCGTACGGGAAACTGGCGGTTCTCATCGATTCCTGAATATAGCCGCTGGCCAGGTAGCGCAGCACCGATCCGATGAATCCGCCCGCGCCGACGAGCAAAAGTTTGCCCATCTAATTGGAGAATAGCGACAGAACCATCGAGAGCAGGATGATAAAAGAAATGAACGCAAAAATGACCTGGTTGGCGCTCCATTTTTTGGGAGCGGGGTTCTTGTTCTTCGACATTCGATTCAACCTTTCGACTTCTTGTGAAATACGTTGGCGAGCATGGCTTCGAGTTCTTCGACCACGACGGGTTTGGTGAGGTAGCCGTCCGCGCCGATGGTCATGGCCTGGTCGATGGTGACTTCCGAGGCCTCGGAGGTGAGCATGATGACGGGCAGGCGTTTCCAGGCCTGGTTGCGGCGCAGGAACTCCAGCAGGTCCAGGCCCGACACCTCGGGCATACTGATGTCCAGCAGCAGGGCATCGGGCTTGCGCCCGGTCATCAAGGCTTGCGCGGCGGCGCGCGCATTCAGGAAGGAGGTTGCCTCACAGTCCAGCACCTTCAGCATTAAAGACACTGCGCGGGACATCTCGTCGTCGTCGTCCACGATCCAGATTTTTTTCATTCCAGGTTTGCCTTCACACTTTCGGCGGCGGGCAGGTTCATGCCTGGCGCGGCGGCCAGTTCATCCAGGGTTGCGGCCCTAATCTTATCCACAGAACCGAAATGTTTCAAGAGTGCTTTACGGCGCGCGGGGCCGATGCCTGGGATCGAATCCAGGATGGAGGCCAGGCCCTGCTTCGAGCGGCGCGCGCGGTGGGCGGTGATGCCGAAGCGGTGCGCCTCGTCGCGGATGCGCTGGACGAGGTACAGTCCCTGCGAGTGGCGCGGTAGCAGCAGCGAGTTCGAGCGGTGCGGGAAGAAGATCTCCTCCTCCTGCTTGGCCAGGCCCACCACGGGAACCCGCTCCGCCAGCCCGTAATTTTCCAGGACTTTGACGGCCCGCCCAAGCTGTCCCTTACCGCCGTCGATGATGATCAGGTCGGGCAGGAAGGAGAACGAGGCGTCAGGCTTTTTGGACCCGGGGGTGGATTCCGTTTCCTGGCCGCCCTGCCAGCGACGGAAGCGGCGCGTCAGCATCTCCTCCATCGAAGCGAAGTCGTCGGGCGCGCCGATGCTGGTGCTGTCGATGTTGAATTTGCGATACAGCTTCTTGTCGGGCACGCCCTGGGTGAAGACCACCATCGCGCCGACCGTGGCCACGCCCTGCGTGTGCGACACGTCGTAGCACTCGATGCGGTTGGGCGGCGCGGACAGGTTCAACGCGGATTGCAGCTCAGCCAGCGCCGTCTCCTGCTTGTGCGTGTCGGCCTCCCATTGGGCGCGCAGGGCCGAGAGCGTCTCGGTGGCATTCTCCGCTGCCATCTTGACCAGTTCCTGCGGCTGTCCCTCCCTGGGGACGAAGAATTCCATTTTCCTGCCGCCGCGCTTCGACCTGAGCCATTCGCCGATGATCTTGGTTTCCTCGATCTCCTGCGGCAGCATGACCTGCTCTGGAATATTGGCCGCCTCGGTGTAGAACTGCTTGATGAACTCGGACATGACTTCCTGGTCGGCGCTGTCCTCGGTGCCTTCCAAAATGAAATACTCCCGCCCGATCAACTTGCCGTTGCGGATGAAGAAGATCTGCACGCAGGCCTCGCCGTTGTTGCGCGCCATGGCCAGCACGTCCGAGTCCTTGTAGTCGCTGGCGAAGACAATCTTCTGCCGTTCGACGATGGAATGGATGGCCTTGAGCTGGTCGCGCAGGGCGGCCGCCCGCTCGAATTTCAATTCCTCGGCAGCCTGTTCCATGTCGCTTTGCAGGCGCGTCACGATCTCCTCGCTGTGCCCCGCCAGGAAATCCATCAGGTCAGAGATCACCTGACGGTATTGGGCCTGATTCACCGCGCCAATGCAGGGCGCGTTGCACAGCTTGATGTCGTAATACAGGCAGGCGCGCTTGTCCAGCCCCGTGATCTCGCGGTCGCAGGTCAGGTAGGGGAAGATTTTGCGCAGCACGTCCAGTGTCTGGTACACGGCCCAGGCCGAGGTGTAGGGGCCGAAGTAACGCGAGCCGTCCTTTTCATCCATCTGGCGCGTGACTGTGATGCGCGGAAACGGCTCGTTCCAGTGGATTTTGATGTACGGGTAGCGCTTGTCATCCTTGAGGCGGATGTTGTACTTCGGGCGGTGCTTCTTGATCAGGTTCATCTCGAGGATCAGCGCCTCGAGTTCCGAGCCGACGACGATCCACTCGAGGTGGGCGATCTCGCGCACCAGGCGGCGGGTCTTGTTGTCGTGGCCCGCATCCGCGTGGAAATAGGACCGCACGCGGTTCTTCAGGCTGATGGCCTTGCCGACGTAGATGATCGTCCCCTCGGCATTTTTCATCAGGTAACAGCCGGGCTTGGCGGGCAGGGTCTTGAGGATGCCCTGGAGGTGTTCGGAAATTTCCATCAGGGGAGTATTTTACCCGATGCGGCCATCCCCCAGGTTTCCTGTTGACTTTATCACGCAAATCACTACAATGGGAAAATCAACAACAAGGAGATTGCACAAATGGAACAAATTCCGCCCGCCAACATGCCCGTTTCGACCCCCTCAGGCAGCGATAATCAGAAGTACATGGCTATCGCCTCGCTGGTCATCGGTATACTCAACCTGTGCGCCTGGTTCCTGCCCATCTGCGGCGCCCCCATGGGCATCGTGGGAATTGTATTGGGGATTTTCGGCATGAAGTCGCCCTCCCAGAAGACCCTTGCCATCGTGGGCATTGTGCTTTCCAGCATCGGCTTGTTGCTGGCTTGCGGCAATGCGGTCGCCGGTATCCTCTTCAATTCGGGCGACATCTTCCGTCAGATCCAGCAGGGCCTGGGCCAGTAATATTTTGCCCGAAACAAAACCCCCTCCTGTGCAGGGAGGGGGTTTTGTTTTGAGGCTTTATCGCGCACTTCCCAGGGAAACCCAACCCCCACTCAAGCCGCCCGACGCCTGTTCGGCAGCGCGGGGATTACGTATATTCGCCCACCTTCTCCAGCATCTTATACGGGTCGAAGGCGTCGCGCAAGCCGTCGCCGATATAGTTGACCGAGATGATGCTCAGGAAGATCATCAGGCCTGGGAAGACGGCCAGCCACGGGTATTTGAGAAAATGTTCCTGCGCGTCGCTGAGCAGGTTGCCCCACGAGGGCGTGGGCGGCTGGATGCCGAAGCCGAGAAAGCTCAGTCCCGCCTCCTGGATGATGGCGTAGCCGAGTTGCAGCGTGGCCTCGACGATGACCGGCCCGACGCTGTTGGGCAGGATGTGGCCCAGGATGATGCGCGCATCCGAGGCGCCCAGCGCCCGCGCCGCGGTGACGTAATCCAAGCCGCGCAGGGTCAGGAAGGCGGCCCGCACCAGCCGCGCGAAGGTCATCCACGAGAGGATGCCGATCACGAAACTGATGGTGAAGACGCTGTTGCGCTGGAAGAGCGGGATCTCCACCTCGCGCAGGATGGCAGACAGCAGGATCAGCACCAGGAAGGGCGGCAGGGACAGGAACGCGTCCGTGATGCGCATCAGGATCGAGTCGAGTTTGCCGCCGTAGTAGCCCGCAATCGCGCCGATGGGCACGCCGATCAGCAGGGCGATGCCCACGGCGATCCCGCCCACCGCCAGCGAGATGCGCCCGCCGTACAGGATGCGCGTCAGCAGGTCGGCGCCCAGGGCGTCGGTGCCGAACCAGTGCGCTGCCGCGGGCGGGTCGAAGCGCTCGGGCAGGCTGGAAGCGGTCGGGTCGTAGGGCGAGAGGAAGGCGAAGACGGTCAGCGCGACCAGCAGTCCCAAGACGACCAGTCCGCCGATGGCGCCCTTGTGGCGGAGGAAGCGCCTCCACACGTTGCCCGCCAGGTTGACCTGTGACTCGAGCGGGTGCGGGATGTTGTATTCGGGAGAGTTTTTAAGGGCGGCCAGGTCGCTCATGACTGCTCCGAATAGCGCACACGCGGGTCGAGCATGGCGTACAGCACGTCTGCCAGCAGGTTGGACAGGATAATGAAGGCCGCGCCGATGATCAGCACCGCCATCAGCAGCGGATAGTCGCGCTCCACGGCAGACTGATAGTACAGGCGGCCCATGCCCGGCCAGGAGAAAATGGTCTCCACCAGCACCGCCCCGGTGAAGATATAGGGCAGGTCGAGCGCCGCCAGGGTGACGATGGGGATGAGCGCGTTGCGCAGGGCGTGTTTGTACACCACCAGCCGCTCGGATGCGCCCTTGGCGCGCGCCGTGCGCAGGTAATCGAGCGGCAGGATTTCCAACATGCTCGAACGGATGAAGCGCGAGTACCAGGCCACCCAGCCCAGCGCCCCCGTCAGCACAGGCAGGATCAGGTGGCGGATGCGGTCCCACAGGGAGAAGCCGTCCAGGTCGGTCATCCCCCCGGGCGGCAGCAGCGGCTCGCCCGTGAAGGGATTCTTCAACCAGACGTAGAAAACGATGATCAGCAGCAATCCCAGCCAGAACTCGGGGATGGCCTGCCCCGCGAACGAGAAGGTGGTGGCGATGAAGTCGAACAGCGAATACTGCCGCACCGCCGAGAGAATGCCGATGGGAATGGCGATCAGCAATGCCATCAGCATGGTAATGGACATCAGGTAGAGGGTGTTGGGAAAGCGCTGGCCGATCTCGTCCAGCACGGGCTGGCGGGTGCGGTACGAAAAGCCGAAGTCCCCGCGCAGGATGCCCAGGCGGCTGCCGGGCGCGTCGCCGACGCCATCGCCGTCGGTGTCGACCTGCGTCCAGTCGTTGCCGACCAGCCAGTAGACGTATTGCAGCGGCAGGGGCTGGTCCAACCCGAATTGGTGTTTGAGCAATTCAGCCTGTTCAGGGCGCAGGCGCCGCCCCTGCCCGTAGGCCGAAAGCGGCCCACCCGGCGCCAGGTTGACCAGCCCAAACAGGATGATGCTCAACAGGAAGAGCAGGACGACAGTCTGTACCAGACGACGGGCTATGTAGGTGGTCACTTCCAATCCTTGTAGAGGTGACAGTCACTTTGGAAGTGACTGTCACCTGTTGGTTTTATTTGATCTTCCAATCCGCGATGTTCCAGGTCACCAGGTCGTTGACCGTGGACTGCACGCCTTCGAGCCGGCTGGAATAGGCGTCCGCGTTGGGGATGGTGAAGAGCAGGATGATGGGCGCTTCCCGGTCGAGGATCTCGGCCATCTGGCAGAAGGTCTCCTGGCGGCTGGCCTCATCAAGGGTGTAGGCGGCGTCGATCAGCGCATCGAAATCCTCGTTGACCCAGCGGGCCAGGTTCCAGCCATAGCCCGGGGTGGCGGCCTCGATGGAATACAACTCCCACAGAAAATCGGTGGGGTCGACGCCCGCGTAGCCGTCGTCCCAGATGTCGATGTCGAAATTGCCATTCAGTTCGATGCCGCCGCTTTCGGCATCGGCCCACAGCACGCTGCCCTCGACCACGGTCAGGTCCATCTGGATGCCGACCTTGCCGAGCATCTCGGCGATCAACTGCTGGGTCAGTTCGAGCGGCTCGCCGTATTCGGCATAGGTAATGAACTCCATGCGCATCTCGTAGCCCTCTGCGGCGCTGGCGCAGCCGTGACATTCGCGCACACCGTCGCCGTTCGTGTCGCTCCAGCCGGCTGCTTCGAGCAGGGCCTGGGCAGCTTCGGGGTCATAAACGGGGCGGGGCACGTCGCATTTGTTGTAGGGCGGGCGGAAGAATTCCGTCCATTGCGGGTTTCCCAACCCGAAGAAGATCTCGTTGTTGAGGGTGTCCACGTCGATGGCCTGGCGGATGGCCTGGCGCACGCGCACATCCGAGAGGATGGGATGCGGCGCGGCCTGCGCGTCGACCCCTCCCTTTTCGGCCTGGTTCATGAACAGGCGCATCACGAAACGGTCGGAGGGACTCAGGCTGACCTTGGCTTTGTCCGAATCCTTCAAATCGTTGATGGTGTTGACGTTGATCCACATGTCGATGTCGGCGTCGCCCTGCATCATCATGGTCTTGCGCACCGAATCGTCCGGGACGATCAGTACGGTCACCTTGTCGATCTCAGGCTTGCCCGCCTCGAAGTATTTGTCGTTCCTGACGAAGGTCATACGGTCGCCTTCGATCCATTCCTTCAGGATGAAAGGACCGTCGCTCAACGGCTTGCGGCCGCAGTCCCAGGCCACGAAGCCCTGTTCCGCCTTGCAATAGTGGGCGGGCCAGATGGCGATCTGCTCGCCGCCGAACTGGGTCAGATAGCCCGGGTAAATGGCGGAGTAGTTGACGACAAAGGTGTATTGATCCACCTGCTCGACCGAGTCAATCGAGTCGATGCCGGGCATCCACGAACCCGTCTGTGGGTCCTGGATGGCGTTCCAGGTGAAGAGCACATCGTCGGCGTTGACCGGCTCCCCATCCTGCCACTGCACGTCCTGGCGCAGTTTCCAGGTCACGGACATCGTTCCCGCCTCTTCGTCCACGGTCACGCCGCCGTTGTCCACGGTGGGCAGCTCCGCGGCCAGTTCGGGGAACACGTTTCCATTGGCGTCCACATCGGTCACGCCCAACAGCACCAGTTCCATCACCAGGGCATCGAAGCCCGTATCCGCCACCATCGGGTTGAACGAGGGCGGGTCCTCGCTGATGACGATGGTGACGGCTTTCTCGGCGGATGGGTCGGCAGGGGTGGGGGCGGTTTGACAGCCCAACAGGCTGGTGATCGATACTGATATGAGGGTCAGCAGAGCGAGTGTTCGGAAGTTCTTGGACATTCGTCCTCCTGTGCTGGGAATAAGCGAACGGTTCGTATTATTGCACATAACCCCCTCGATGTTAAGGTTTTTGACAAATGAATATTGGGTTTGCAGCCCTGTGAAGGTTAACGTTTTGTTCCGCAGGCCCCCCGGGTTTTACAATTATTTCGAAAGCGAGGCCATATGCGCACCCTCTTCTGGGAAGACCACCATCTCAAAATGATCGACCAGCGGATTCTGCCGGGTCGATTCGAAATCGTATCCCTGCGCGGGCATCGCGCCGTGGCGCAGTCGATCCAGGATATGACCGTGCGCGGCGCGCCCGCCATCGGAGCGGCCGCCGCCTTTGGCCTGGCCCTGGCTGGATTCGAATCCCGAGCCGACTCGCCCCCGGGCCTGCTCGCCGATTTGCGGGCCGCATCCGCGCTGTTGAAGTCCGCGCGCCCGACGGCGGTCAACCTGGCCTGGGCGGTGGAGCGGGTAATGGCGGTGGTGGAAAGAGCGAAAGAAGAAAGAGGCGCAGATGAGTTGCGCCAGTTGATTTTGGATGAAGCCCAGCGCATCGCCGACGAGGATGTGCAGGTCAACCGCCGCATGGCGGAGCACGGCGCGGCGCTGATCGCGGATGGCGACACCATCATCCATCACTGCAACACGGGCGCGCTGGCCACTGTCGATTGGGGCACGGCCCTGGGCGTGATCCGCACGGCGCACGAGCAGGGCAAGCGCATCCACGTGCTGGTGGATGAAACCCGTCCGCGTTTGCAGGGCGCGCGGCTCACCGCCTGGGAACTGGAGCAATACGGCATCCCCTATGAGATCATCAGCGACAATATGTCGGGCCATTTCCTGCGGACCGGCCAGGCGCAGAAGGTGCTCTTCGGCGCGGACCGCGTGGCCGCCAACGGCGACGCGGCCAACAAGATCGGCACCTACATGCTGGCGCTGGCCGCGCACGCCAACCAGGTTCCCGTGTATGCCGTGGTGCCCACCTCCACCGTCGACCTGTCGCTGGCGCACGGCGGCCTGATCCCCATCGAGGAGCGCGATCCCGCCGAGGTGCTGGGCATCCAATTCCAGGGCGAACCCGTCGCGCCGAAGCAGGCCCGGGCGCGCAATCCCGCCTTCGACGTCACGCCGCATGCCCTGCTCACGGGCATCGTTACCGAAAATGGCGTGGCCTGTCCGCCCTTCGAGGTCAACCTTAAAAAACTTGTTTCGCGCGGAGCGGAGTGAGGACGGGCTTTTGTCCGAACGCAGTCGAAGCGCAAGGCCTCTTCGATTCT
>JBMOMS010000194.1:0-53165 GCA_049324895.1 Chloroflexota bacterium | reverse complement strand
ACCGTACAAAACGCCATCCGTCAATATCGAGAGGACCGCGACCCGCGCGAGCCGCTTTTCACCTTCCGACGCTGTCTCGCACACTTCGCTGTTGACCCCGACCTGGTCTACTTCACCACCGAACTCAAAGGCAGCGCCACCCGCTTCATTCCCTTCAATCGCGGCGACAAAAACGGCGCGGGCAACCTCAAATCATGGGAAGGTTTCGCCACCGCCTATCTTTGGGAACAGGTCTGGGCGCGCGAAAGTGTCCTCAACCTGCTTCAATATTTCGTTCACGAATTTAATGAAGAGGATGACGATGGGAAGAAAACAGGTGAACGTAAACTGATTTTTCCCCGCTACCATCAATTGGATTCCGTCAGGAGATTGATCACAGCCTCGCGTGACCTGGGAGCGGGTCGCAGTTTCCTGATTCAACACTCCGCTGGAAGCGGCAAGAGCAACTCAATCGCCTGGCTGGCGCACCAGCTTTCCGTCCTGCACGACAAAGACGACCGTCCCATCTTCGACTCAGTCATCGTCATCACCGACAGACGGATTTTGGATCGCCAGCTTCGCCGAACCGTGATGGCCTTTGAGCAAACGGCGGGCATCGTCCAACCAATCACCGAAGGCTCCAGGCAACTGCGCGAATCTTTGGAAGCTGGCAAGAAGATCATCACATCCACCTTGCAGAAGTTCCCAGTCATCTCTGAACAGATGCGCGCCATCCCTGGCAAACATTTCGCCATCATCATTGACGAAGCCCACTCCTCGCAATCGGGTGAGAGTATGCGCCACCTCAATCGCGTCCTTTCGGCGGACAGCCTCGAAGAAGCCGAAAAAGTGGATGCGGGCATCGAAGAGGATGAAGATGAAGTGACCAAAGAAGTCAAAGCGCGCGGCCATCTGCCCAACGCCAGTTACTTCGCCTTCACCGCCACACCAAAAAAACAAACCCTCGAACTTTTCGGCGTCAAAAAAACTGACGGTTCTTTCGATGCCTTTAGCTTGTATTCCATGCGCCAAGCCATCGAGGAAGGCTTCATCCTCGATGTATTGGAAAACTATGTCACCTATCAAACCTACTGGAATTTGCTGAAAAAGATTCAAGACGATCCGCAGTACGAAACCGCCAAAGCCAAGAAGCTGCTCATGTCCTTTGTGGATTTGCACGAGCACACCATCCACAAAAAGATCGAGATTATGGTCGAGCATTTCGCCAATCAAGTGCAGGAGAAGGTCAAGGGTCACGCCAAGGCCATGATCGTTACCCGCTCGCGCCTGCACGCTGTCCGCTATAAATTGGCAATGGATACATACCTGAAAGCAAACGGTCATAATTTCAAAGTTCTGGTGGCCTTTTCGGGAACAGTCAAAGATAAAGGCGTTGAATACACTGAAACAGGCATGAACGGCCTCCCCGAAACAAAGACCGCCGAAACCTTCAAGCAGGATGAATACAAAATCCTGATCGTCGCCGAAAAATTCCAAACGGGTTTCGACCAGCCTTTGCTCCACACCATGTATGTCGATAAACGTTTGAACGGTTTGCATGCCGTTCAAACCTTGTCCCGTCTCAATCGCACCCATCCCGATAAATCTGAAACCTTCGTTCTTGATTTCGCCAATGAAGCCGAATACATTGAAAAAGCGTTCCAGCCCTACTACGAGCGCACCATCCTCACCGAAGCCACTGACCCCAATCAACTCTACGATCTGGAAACCCAACTGGCACAATTTGGTTTTTATGACAAAGATCAAATTGAACGCTTTGCCAGGATTTACTACGACACCGATGAGAAAGTACAGAAAAACAAGCATCCACTCCTTCACAATGCCCTCAGCGCATCGGTTGAAGCCTTTATGCACGTGGATAAGGAACAGAAAATCAACTTCCGCGAACTGGTCGATAAGTTCACGCGCCTTTATGGCTTCCTTTCCCAAGTAATGGCCTTCGTGGATACAGACCTTGAAAAACTCTACACCTTCCTGCGCCTTCTGCGCCGTCGTCTCCCCATCGAACGCGAGAAACTTCCCTACGAAATCCAGCAAGCCATCGACCTTGAAAATCTCACTGTCAAACTAACCGGCAAAACCAAGATCAAACTCAAGCACAAAACAGGTGAGTTGAATCCCGATGTAATCGGCCAACCTGGCGCACTTCCGCCTGCCGAAATGGAAGCCCTCTCCGAGATCATCAAGGAACTCAACGAACGCTTCGGCACCGAATTCACCGAAGAGGACCGAATGGTCATTCACCAGATCGAGCAAAAGCTCGCTCAGGATGAGCGCCTCGGACAGACTATCCGCGTCAACACCCCCGAGAACGCCATGCTTGCCTTCAAACAAGTCCTGCAAGATATGTTCCATGAAATGCTCGAAACCAACTTCAAGTTCTACCAAAACATGGATAACAACCCCGACTTCGCCGAGAGGTTGACACGCGTTTTGTTTGAACGCTATGGCAGGACACTTGGGATGCAGGGAGCGGCGTAAATCAACCTTTTACGATCATGTAAAAGCAGAACAAAACCCTGGTTCAACACCTTCGTGTACGACACACTCACGCCCGATCCGCGCATTTTATGATCGAATCAGGTTGTGATAAAACGCTTCTACAGGCTCAGCGTAATACCTGTCAGGTCTGGAATTCAGGAATTTTGAAAGAAAAGGAATGAAATATGGCCGAAGACGAAGAAAAACTTCAATTCGAATGGGATCCAGAAAAAGCCGAAAAGAACCTAAAAAAGCACGATGTCAGTTTTGAAGAAGCGAGTACAATATTTGACGATCCGCAGTTCATCAGTTTTTTGGATGAAGCACATTCGACGGACGAAGAACGCCATATTACCATTGGACTGTCCAACAAGGCGCGCCTCTTGATGGCGGCGCACACCGAACGCAAAAAGCATATCCGTATCATCAGCGCGAGAAAGGCGACCAAAAATGAAGAAAAATTCTACAACGAAGCAGGATGATTACGAATTGGAGGACGAGTACGACCTGTCCAAAATGACAATTTTGCCTAAAGGGCGCTTTGACCCCGAACGCAGACTCGGCTCAAATATTGTTGTCTTGGACCCCGACATCGCCAGGGCCTTTCCAAACGACGAAGCAGTCAATGAAGCCTTGCGTGTCATCTTGAAAGCCACAAAAAGATCACACCTGGCTTCCGCGTCGGGATAAAATCCCTGCCACAAGCGCCCAGCGCAAACCCCATTCCTGCCTGCACGCAGGCGGGTTGAGCTTGCAGCCTCTGCTCCCCGCCTGCAACGACTTTCGCCCATCCCCATAAGCCACCTGGTCCGCATCGCCGAACCTCCCACAAAGGCAGGTGAGGAAATTCTTCGAAATCAAGCCCTTTCCCCCTTTGTGTCGTTTCGATACTCCTTGCAGTCGCAACACAAGACTTCGCGCCCTGCGTGTTTCAGCCCTTTCCCGCCAGATGCGGGAGAACCCCAATTACCAATCCCCAATTACCAATCACCAATCACCAATCCCCACCAGCCCCACCGCGTTCACCAGTATAATCAGGCCATCGTGCATCCCCTGGCACAAGCCTGCATCCCCGCCGGGGACACGGCAGGAATTCCCATGCCCCCCTCCCCCCGCATCACCGCCCGCGCCTGGTACGTCATGTTCGCCCTGGCCCTCACGGGACAGATCGCCTGGGCCGTCGAAAACTCGTGGTTCAACACCTTTGTCTACGACACGCTCACGCCCGATCCGCGCCCGGTGGCGTGGATGACCGCCGCCAGCGCCATCACCGCCACGCTGACCACCCTGCTGATGGGCACGCTCAGCGACCGCACGCGCTCGCGCTGGGGACGCCGCCGCCCGTTCATTTTGATCGGCTACGTTTTGTGGGGCCTCTCGACCATCCTCTTCCCGACCGTGGCCTACGTCAAAGTCTCCAGCCTGGCCATCTTCCTGGTGGTGATGGCCGACTCGCTCATGACCTTCTTCGGCTCCACCGCCAACGACGCGGCCTTCAACGCCTGGACCGCCGACGTGGCCGCCAGCGACACGCGCGGACGGGTGGAAGGCGTGCTCAACCTGAGCGTCTTCCTGGCGCAGATCGTGGCCATGGTCGCGGCGGGCATGTTGATCGACAGTTTGGGCTACTTCGTCTTCTTCTACCTGCTGGGCGGCATCGTGACCGTGGTCGGGCTGGTCGCGGGCAGTCTGCTGCACGACGCGGACGCTCCGCTCGACCCGCCCGCCCGCAGCTTTTGGGCCGAGTTCGCCGACCTGTTCAACCTCGACACCCTGCGGAACAACCGCCAGCTCTTCGTCCTGCTGTTGTTCATCATGGTCAGCAGCATCGGCATGCAGGTCTCGTTTCCCTACCTGATCGTCTACCTCGAAAACTTCGTCGGCGTCACCAAGACCGAATTCAGCATCATCGGCGGCGCGGTCATGCTGGGCAGCGCGGCGCTGGCCATCCCCTTCGGCATCCTGGCCGACAAGTGGAACAAGCGCGCCATGATCGCCATTGCCATCACCGTTTCGGCCCTGGGCGGGATCGCGCTGTCCCTGGTCCGCTCCCTGCCGCTGCTGGCCCTGACGGGACTGCTCTGGCAGGCCTTCTCGGTCGCGGCCTCCATCGCCTCGGTGGCCTGGCTCAAGGATCTGCTGCCCGAACAAAGCCGCGGCAAATTCCTCGGCATCCGCATGATCTTCTGGATCGCCCTGCCGATGGTCATCGGCCCGTGGATCGGCTCGACGCTGATCCAGGCCTTCGGCGCCCCCACCACGCTCAACGGCCAGGCGGGCTTCGTCCCCGCGCCGATCATCTTCCAGGTCGGCTCGGCCATCGCCCTGCTGTCGCTGATTCCGCTGGGGTTTATTAATGACGCGCGCAAGGTTTTAACCACAGATGAACACAGATAAATTGGATTTCGATCCGATTCATCAAAGCTCAAAGTTCATCCGTGTTCATCTGTGGTGAATCCAGAACGGAAAAATCATGACCACACGCATCACCGACGGCTTCTGGCGCGAACGTCTCGACGTCAACGCGCGCCGCGCCATCTTTCATCAATGGGATCAGCTCGAGGCTTCGGGCTGCATCGAAAATTTCCGCATCGCCGCGGGGGAGGCGGACGGCTTCCGCGAGGGCTGGTTCTTCGCCGACTCGGACGCGCACAAATGGCTGGACGCGGCTTCCCGCATCTACGGCTCCGCCCCAGACGACGAACTGACTACACGCATGGAGGGTTTCATCGCCCTTTTAGGCCGCGCCCAATCTCCCGACGGCTATCTCTTCACCTACAACCAGATCCACTTCCCAAACACGCGCTGGACGAACCTGCAGATCGAGCACGAACTGTACTGCCACGGGCACCTGATCGAAGCGGGCGTCTCGCACTTCGAGGCCACGGGGCGGGTCGACCTGCTCGACATCGCCCGCCGCGCCGCCGACCGCATCGTGGATGATTTCCGCGGCCAGGGACCTGCGCACACGCCCGGCCACGAGGAGATCGAGATCGCGCTGCTGCGGCTGTACCAGGTCACGAAGCATCCGCCCTATCTCGACCTGGCGCGCCAGTTCATCGAACAGCGCGGGCGCGATCCGTTCTTTGCCCTGTCCATGCTGAAACAAAATTCCAGTGTAGAGGCGCGCAAGAAACTGGTGCAGCAGCAGAAGCAGGCCTACCTGGCCGCGCATCCCGCCTTCCAACCCTTCCAACTCCCGCCTGGCAACGCCGCCAAAAAACCGCGCAACGCGGCCCTACGATGGAACCTGAGCGCCCTGAGCGGAAAATACTTCCAGCAGCACGCCCCCGTCCGCAAACAGACGGTACCCGTCGGCCACTCGGTGCGCTTTGCCTATCTCGAAACCGCCGTCGCCATGCTGGCGCGCGAGACGGGTGACGCGAGCCTCGTCCCCGCCCTCGAACGCGCCTGGGAGCGCATGGTGACGCGCCGCATGTACGTCACGGGCGGCATCGGCTCCCTGCCCGCGCTGGAAGGCTTCGGGAACGACTACGAACTCGACCCCGAGTACGCCTACGCCGAGACCTGCGCCGCCCTGGCCAGCCTGTTCTGGAATTGGGAAATGGCGCAGTTGACAGGCGAGGCCAAATACAGCGACCTGTTCGAATGGCAGCTCTACAACGCCGCCGCCGTCGGCATGGGCGCGGACGGCGACACCTACCTCTACAACAATCCGCTCACCTGCCGCGGCGGCGTGACGCGCAAACCGTGGTACGCCGTACCCTGCTGTCCCTCCAACCTCTCGCGCACCTGGGCGGATTTGGGGAAGTATGTTTACTCAACGAACAATCGTCATTGCGAGGGCGAAGCCCGAAGCAATCTCGTTATTCACCAATACATCTCCAGCCGCTGCGAGCACGAAGGGACGAAGATCGAAATGCACTCCGACCTCCCCTGGAATGGAACCGTGCGCATCAAAATCGAATCCCCGGCTGAATTTACGCTGCACCTGCGCCTGCCCTCCTGGAGTCAAAACCCGCAAGTAAAAATCAATGGAGAAGATGTAGACAGTAGAGCGGGATACTATCCCGCTCTACCAACGGCATCAGGACACTCTCCCAACTCAAGCCATTTCCTCATCCTCCCCCGCGCCTGGACTCCCGACGACCGGCTCGAACTCAGCTTCGACCTGCCCATCCAACTTCGCCGCGCGCATCCCAGGGTCAAAGGCCATGCGGACAAAGTCGCCGTCACGCGCGGGCCGCTGGTCTACTGTCTCGAAAGCGTCGACAACTCAGCCGTCGACATCTTCCAGGTCAAACTCGACCCGACCTCCCTTCAACCCAGCTTCGACTTATCCCTGCCTGGAGGCAGCATGAAAATCACAGCCCGATCCACCGAGGGTCAAGCCCTCACCTTCATCCCCTATTTCCTGTGGGGCAACCGCGGCGAATCCACGATGACCGTCTGGGTGAACGCATGAAGACGCGCTGGACACCCGCCGCCCCCACTCCCCTGCCCGAATATCCGCGCCCGCAGTTGACCCGCCCCGACTGGCTCAACCTCAACGGCGAATGGGACTACGCCATCCTCCCCAAGGACGCCCCCGCGCCGAAAACCTTCGACGGGAAGATTCTCGTTCCGTACCCGGTCGAGTCAATGCTCTCGGGTGTGCAGAAATCGTTATTGCCCGGGCAGAGACTTTGGTATCGACGGATTTTCCCTCACCCCGCCTTCGGCACCCCTCTCCCGCGCGCGGGAGAGGGGACGGGGGTGAGGGCGCTCTTGCACTTCGGCGCCGTCGACTACGAATGTTCCATCTTCCTCAATGGCCGCCCCATCGGCTCGCATCGCGGCGGCTACCTGCCCTTCACCTTCGACATCACGGATGCGCTCAGCGGCGGCGACAACGAGCTGACCGTCTCCGTTTGGGACCCGAGCGACACGGGCTTGCAGCAGCGGGGCAAGCAGGTCTTGCAGCCGAAGGGCATCTGGTACACGCCCATCTCCGGCATCTGGCAGACGGTCTGGCTGGAGCTTGTGCCCGAGGTCAGCATCGAGTCGCTCAAGCTGACTCCCGACCTGGACGGCGGGTCGCTGACGGTGGAGGTCCAGCTCAGAGGCGCGGGCGGCGGCCTCCGCGTGGAGGCGGAGGCGTTCTCAGGCGGGGAAAAAATCTCGTCGGGCGGCGGGCAGGCCCCAGGTCCGATCCAGGTTGCGGTGCCGAATCCCATCGCGTGGAATCCGTCCAATCCGTATCTTTATGACCTGCGCGTGCGGCTCATCCGCGACGGTCAAATCCTGGATGAGGTCGGCAGTTATTTTGCGATGCGCAAATTCGGCCTGGTGAAGGACGCGCACGGCTACCTGCGTTTTGCGTTGAACGGCGAGCCGCTGTTCCTGTATGGCCCGCTCGACCAGGGCTTCTTCCCCGATGGGCTGTACACGCCGCCCTCGGACGAGGCCATGCTGTTCGACATCGAGTACACGCGCGCGATCGGCTGCAACCTGATCCGCAAGCACATCAAGGTCGAGCCGCTGCGCTGGTATTACCACTGCGACCGCCTGGGGATGATCGTCTGGCAGGACATGCCCAATGGCGGGCGCATCGACGGCGAGACGGTGGCGATCCTGTCGCTGATCCTCGGCTTCCACCGCAACGACACGCGCTGGCTCTCGCGCTTTGGCCGCGCGGACGAGTCGAATCGCGCCGAATATCGCGCCGAGCTGCAGGGCATGCTCGATCACCTGCACAACGCGGCCTGCATCGCCGCCTGGGTTCCGTTCAATGAGAGTTGGGGACAATTCCACGCCAAAGAGGTCGGGGCCTGGGTCAAGGCCTACGACCCGACGCGCCTGGTGGATCACGCCTCGGGCTGGTTCGACCAGGGCGGCGGGGATTTCAACAGCAAACACATCTACGTCAAGAAGTTGAAGGCCCCCGCGCGCGGACGGCGCGCCTTTGCGTTGACGGAGTTCGGCGGGTACAGCTTGAAGATCCCCGCGCACGTGTGGGACGAGGCGCAGAAATTCGGCTATCGTTTCTACGAGACCAGCGGGGCGTTGACCGACGCCTACCTGGCGCTGCTGGAGAACGAATTGAAGCCGCTCATCGCGCAGGGCATGACCGCCGCCATCTACACCCAGACCACCGACGTGGAGATCGAGATCAACGGCTACCTGACCTACGACCGCGAGGTCGAGAAGATGGATGCGGAAAAGATCAAGGCCGCACACGCCAGCTTGTACGCGGAGTTCGCCTCGCGCGTCGCCGCGTCAGGCCCCGCCAAAACGTGATTCGTCCTCCCGCAGGCCCAGCCGCCCGAAGCTGAACAGGTAGAGCAGGTAGTCGGCGGTGTTCCCGAGCAGGTTGCCCACGCGGATCATGCGCAGCAGGATGTGAATGGCCGCGGCCCAGTCGGCCCCGTACACTTCCTCCAGGCGCCGCTCGGCTTCGGGGTCGGGCTGGGCGTTGCGGTCGGCCCAATGACGGGCGTACAGCAGCGCGGGCAATTCCTCACTCGGGGCATCCTGCGGAATGGAACCTGCCAGCAGTTCGCGCAGCTGCTCCTCGGGTACACCGCTGGTCAGGGCCAGGCGCGAATGGTACACGCTGCAATAGCGGCAGCCGTTGACCTCGGTCACGACCATCATCAGGCGTTCGCGAAAGGCGGGCGCAATCAACTTCCGCATGGCCGCGCGGATCAGCTTTCGGCGCGACATGACGTAGCGAAAATCCAGGAGGAATTCGCCCGGTCGGGTATAAAAGCGGCGGCGGAATGTTTTGGTCATGGTTGGGTTTCATCCAGTTCGGGCAGCGGGCAGGGGTCTGCAGCGGCCCGATAATAGCCCAGGCCCGCGCAGGCGCGGCACAGGGCCAGCCCGTCCCGCCGCACCTCGCGTTCATTGATGATCTCCTCGCCGCAGGCGCTGCAGTTCACACGCAGTCCGGGCCGCGAGATGACCTGTCCGATGGGCGTGCTCAAAACCACTTCCTGGAGGGTCAGCAGCTCCTCTTCGGGCATGGACTGGTAGGCCTGCATCTGCGCGAAGTAATGGCGCGGCTCGGCGGGGACGAAGGCGGCGGCGCGTTCACGGGCATCCAGCCTGGGGGCGACCCGCACCGCGCGTCCGCTGCGCACGTCCACGAAGGTCACGGCCACCTTGCCGTAATCCTCCACGCGCAGGGTGCGATGCCCGACCATACAGTCCGTGGCGGCAATGACGCCGTCCACGAAGCAGCCGTCCGTTTCGGAGATGACGTATAGCAGTTTTTTGGCCGGGGGTTCCGCGAAGCCCAGCGCGCGCATTCCAGCCACCCCGATGCGCACGCCCAGGATCTGGCGCGGACAGATATGGTCGTGATCGCGCATGGATTTTTCGAGCAGGGGAGTGATGTCCATAAAAATACCTTTCGAGCACCCTGCTATCGTTCCACGGCATGGCAGGCGTGACAGTAGTGCGATTCCTGTTCATCAGGCTGCTGTTGACAGGCCGTGCCCATCACGGGGCGGAAGGTGAAATACTGCCGCGTGGCTTTTCCGAACATTTCGTAGGTGCCATCGGGCAGGACGCGAATGTTCCAGAGCGGTTCGCCTGTTTCGGTGACGAGGATCGTATCGCCGGGTTTCAAGTCGATGACGGGGTTGAGGAAGGCCAGCCTGAAGGCGATGTCGTTCGGGTCGGTCAGGGTGCGGGTCAGCGGCAGTTCAGTCAGCGTGCCGTGGCAGGTCCTGCACTGCACATATTCGATGGAGGCCTGGTCGCGGTGCAGGTCGCCGTCGCCCATCGACTCGGAACGGGTGTGGCAGTCCACGCAGTCGAGGGTGTACTCGCACTGCGTAAATTGCGCGATGGGCTGGTAATAATCGTCGATGCGCCGCGTCGGGTGATCGTCGCGCTCGAGGAAGGTCATTGTCCGCAGATCGTAGTTGCCGCGGTTGTGACAAGTGTTGCACTGGGTGTAGGGGATGGCGGTGGTCAACGTGTGAACCACTCTCTGTCTCCCCTCATTTTCGGAGAAAATGGGGAGAGAATCAAAGAGGGGGGTATGACAGGCGGCGCAGCCTGTCTGCCGCGCGTAGGCCTCCCCCTCGCGCGGCTCGGCGTGCAGGTGGCAGGTCAAACATTCTTCGCCAAATTTCTGGATAAAGGGATTTTCCTCGCCGGCCGCGTCGAATGCCGAAAGGGACCTGATGCCTGTTTGGGTTTCTTCATCGACCGCGGCGCGAATGCCGAACTGGGCGTTCAAATCGGCCTGCGCGCCAAAGGTGTAGCGAATGCTGGCGATGGCGCCCGCATAGGTGGCCTGGACGCTGGTCGTTACACGCTGGATGTGGTGGCGGTCCTGCGCTTCGCTGCCGGAGTGGCAGTCGCTCCCGCCGCACGAGGCTTCCACCACCGACAGGTCGGACGGGTTGCCGCCCCCGCGCAGGGTGCTGTGCGCCAGGTCGGCGTCGAGGGCCAGCCGCTCCCCGCCGTGACAGCGCACGCAGCCAAAGATCGCAACGGGATGCGAGGCGCTGATCTCGGGCAGGTCTGCGTGACAGGTCAGGCAGTATTCGGGCTGGCCTGTCAATGTGGGAATCAACTCGACAGGTTCGGGGCGGTGTGCATCTTCCCACCAAACATAAAGAATGGCGAGCAGCAAAAAAAAGGCGGAAAGAGCAAGGAATCGGCGCATGGGAAGCACGTTGAACGTTGAACGCTAAACGTTCAACGTTGCAAGCTGGCAAGTACGGTCAAAAGGATGATGAACAGGCCCAACACACCGACAAGGATCTGAACCGCCCGGTTGGATGTTGGAAACCATTGTCCAATGTCGGCGTCGGCGGGTTTGGGGAAAATATACGGGATGAGGGCCAGCAGCGCGAGAACGCCCAGCGGAATGAGAACGCCAAAGAGAAACGGGTCGCCCCATTTGAGCATTTGCTGCACCCACAGGAAGAACCAGGGTGCGCGGGAGTCGGCGTCGGGGCTGGGGGTGCCCGTCATGGCAGGCGCGATGGGCGCGGGGAGGAAAATGGAGAGCAGGATCAACAGCGCGCCCACTGCCAGCATGGCCAGCGCCTCGCGGCGGACGAGTTCATTGCGGGAGGTGCGTTCGGCGTGGAGGCGCAGGCCGGGCGGCGGGACGGCAATGCCCCCGTCGCGGCGGACGCGGAAGGCGTGCCAGAAGGCCAGGATGACCGCCAGGATGGTCAGGCCGAAGATGTGCCAGGTGTAGAAACGCAACAGGGCCGCCGAACAGGCCTGCTCCCCGCCGACTGCAAGGCGGTAGAGAAAAGCGCCCGCCAGGGGAATGGTCTTGAGCAGGTTGGCGCCCGTGGTCAGCGGCCAGCAGATCCCCTCATCCCAGCGCAGGATGTAGCCCGTGAAATCGAGCAGGATGACCAGGACGAACAGCCCCAGTCCCAGCAGGTAATTGAAGCGGCGCGGACTCCCGTAGGCGGCGGTGAAGATGACGCGCAGCAAATGCAGGGCCGAAACGACCAGCAGCATTTGCGCGGCCCGGTAATGCAGGTTGCGCACCAGCCAGCCAAAGGGCACGTGATAGGCGATGGTCTGCACCGAAAGCGCCGCTTCCTGCGGGTTGGGCGCATAGTAGAACATCTCCAGGATGCCCGTCGCGCCCAGGATGAGCATGAGGAAGAGCGCCGTCCCGCCCGCGCCCAGCGTGTGCCGCCAGCGCGCCTGTGGGGCTGGGATGGTGGGAGGATGGAGGTGGTGGAAGAAGCTGGGTCGCATGGGAAAGGAAATTACTGCAACTTATCGATATATGCCCCCATTATCATTCAGGGAAGTCAATTATTTTAGTAACAAATGTCATAATTTAGTATGTAGTATGAAAAATTATTGACGCCCGCGGCATTTACGCGCGTGTCCACCGGGACCGCAGCCGGCGAGCGCGGTGGAACCACCCCCACCGGTTTGACGCACAAAAAACTGCCTGCGGGATTTCCGCAGGCAGTTCCTCGTGCAGGTGGGGCGGGAAAGGTTCCCGCAACGGTCTTACTGGGCGACCGGCAGTTCAGCGCCGATCCAGCCATTCATACCGCCGCCCAGGTTGCGGACATTGGTATAGCCGATCATGCGCAGGTACATCATGACCATGGCGCCGCGGTGCCCGGACTGGCACATCACCACGATGGGAGCGGCCTTGTCGGCGGGCAGCTGGGCCAGGTTGGCGGCCACTTCGTTGATGTTGATGTTGACCGCGCCTTCGATATAGCCGGCGGCGAATTCATCCGCAGTGCGCACATCGAGCAGGAACGGGACCGGGGAGCCGGTCAGTTCCACGTTCAGGTCGGCGGGCTTGACGGTGTAGAAGCCCTCGGGCAGTTCCGTGAGGAACTTGTTCAGGTTGGCCAGGCGGGTGGCGTCCACATCGGGAGCGGTGCCAGCCACGGGGGCAACGGGAGCGCCCATTTCCACGGCCAGTTCAGCCTTCTTCCAGCCGCCGAGGCCGCCGGCCAGGTTCTTCACATTGGTGTAGCCCAGGAATTGCAGGGAGGCCATCACCATCGCGCCGCGGTGACCGGAGGCGCAATAGACCACGATGGGCTGGTCCTGCGCGGGCAGTTTATCCAGGTTGTTGAGCACGTCGCGCACGGGGATGCTGACCGCACCGGCGATGAAACCATCCTTCTCGATCTCGGAGGCTTCGCGCACATCCAGCAGGAAGGGCGGGTTCTCAGCCAGGGCCGTGTTCAGGTCGGGGGCCTTGATGGTGTAATAGCCTTCGGGCATGTTGGTGAGGTAGTCAGCCCACACCACGGGCCAGTTGACCCAGCCGACGACCGGCATGTTGGCGGTCTTCCAAGCGCCCAGGCCACCGGCCAGGTTGCGGACGTTCTCGTAACCCATCAGGCGCATGGCCATCAGGATGATGGCGCCGCGGTGACCGGAGCCGCAGTAGACCACGATGTTGGCGTCCTTGGCGGGCAGTTGATCGGTGCTGCTGAAGAAATCATTGAAGGGGATGTTGATGGCGCCTTCGATGTAGCCATCCTTGTCCCATTCAGCGGTGGTGCGCACATCGATCAGCACCGGGGCGGCATCCACCAGCTCTTCGGCCAGTTTGTCCGATTTGACGCTGTAGAAGCCTTCGGGCAGGCCGCTCAGGAAACCATTGAGCATCTCGAACAGCGCCTGGTCGGCGACGATCGGGGTGCTGATGGAGGCGGGCGCTTCGGGCATGGAGCCGGTCACGAAGGGCAGGTTGGCTTTCTTCCAGCCGCCGGTGCCGCCGCCCAGGTTGCGGACGTTGGTGTAGCCCAGCAGTTTGAGGGCCGACATGACCATCGCGCCGCGGTGGCCGGAGGCGCAATAGACCACGATGGGTTCATCCAGGCCGGGCAGTTTGTCGAGGTTGTTGAGCACCTCGCGCACGGGGATGTTGACCGCGCCTTCGATATAGCCGTCTTTTTCGAGGTCGGCGGCTTCACGCACATCCAGCAGGAAGGCGGGCTTGTCCACCATCTCTTCGCTGTACTTGGCGGCGCTGACGGTTCCGTAGCTGTTATCGGCATTCAGGCCGGCCACAAGCTCCGCAAAGAGCGCCTCGGCGTCGGGCGCAACCACTACTTCGACGGTGGGTTCTTCGACCACCACAGGCGGTTCAGTGACGACCACCGGCGGTTCGGTCACAGCCACGGTAGGCTCGACCGCGGGGGCGCAGGCGCTCAGGATCATCCCAAGCACGACCAGCAACCCAAACAACGCGTGCAACTTCTTGTTAAGCATGGTTTCTTTCTCCTTTGTGTAGTTTGATACGATTTGACAAGTTATTTTTCTAACTTGTGACAACCAATGCAGTTATCATCCCGGTACGCGCCATGATCTTCGGGATAGAGCGGCGCGTTGCGGATGCCCGCTGCGTGGCAGGCCGTACACGAATTCGAGACGTGTTCGGCATGGTCGGCAGGCTGGAGCGGTGCGCCAAAGTATTTCTCGACCGCGGCCGGCAGCGCGTACACGATGACCGGCTCGTTGGCTTTCAGCTCCCCGGCGTTGACCTTGTCCGCCGTCAGGAAGTAGGTCGCCTCCCCGCCATGGCAGTTGGTGCAGGCCGAGTTCTGCGGGGTGTTGCGCTGGATGTTGTGCGGGGTCGCATACACCCAGGTGGGCAGCGCATTGAAATTCGAGACCAGGTTGTCGCCATAATAGGCGTAGCTCTCGGGGTCGACCGGCACGTGCCGCACGGGAACGTAGCGGTACGGACGGTCCTCGCTTTGGACCGGGTTGCGGCCGATCAGGAAGGTGGAGTAGGTGGCCGAGGTCTCGAAGAAGGGATTGCCGCTCTTCTCGCTGACCGCCACGTGGCAGCTATCGCAGCTGGTATAGGTCACCGAGTGGCAGACCTGGCAGGAGAGGGTGTCGCCGTGCGCCTGGTGCATCGGGTTGCTGTCCCCGCCGGGGGCGGTGGTCGGATGGCAGTCCACGCAGGCGGGGGTTTCGGTCCCGGCGTAGCGATTGGCTTGCATTTCGGTCAGGCCTTCGCCGTGCAGGTCCGCGCCGGCATGACATTTCACGCAGTTCATGCGGCCCTCGCGGAAGTGAACGTCGCCGGGGATGCCTTCATTCTTGCCGAGGTACTCGTTGCCCACGCGGCTGCCGTGGCAGGCCGTGCAGGAACGCGTCATGGGCGGGGTCTTCTCGAAAACGTGTCCGCTGAACAGGCCGCCGCCCACGTTCTCGGGCTGGGTCACGTGACACTCGCCGCAGGTGGTGTGGCAGGTGGCGCAATGATTGTTGAACATGCCTTCCATGACCGGGTGATTCTCCGGCGCGCTGCGGGCATTGATCGCGGTCCAGTAGCCTTCCTGGGTGGCGTGCAGGCTGTTCGCGTAGGCCGTGGTCTGGTCGGCGTGGCATTCCGCGCAATACTTCTCGGGCATGGCGCTCGGGCTGGCGATCAAATCGGTGTGGGCGGTTTCCTTATCCGCTGACGAGACGCCGCCGTGGCAATCCGTGCAGGATTCCTTGCCGTGCGTGGTGGCTCCAAACGCCTCGATATTGACAATGGCTTTCTCCCATGGCTCCAACGGAGCCACATCGCCCCCTCAGCCAACTCCCTTGGATTCGCCTTCGGCCTCCACGACCGGGGCCGCCGTTTCGATCAGGCGATCCTTGTCGGTGTGGCAGGCCACGCATTCTTCATCTGCCACACTGGTTTCGGTCGGGACGGCGGGGCTGGCCTCCGTTTCGACCGGTTGTTCCATCGCCGTGGGCGAGGAGGAAGCCGCCGGCCCGCAAGCCGAGAGCAGGAATGAGATGACAAACAAGAGACTGAGTAGTTTGGACTTCACCTTGTACTCCTTTTTTGTGTATTATTTCACAATAATTTTATGTGAAAAGTCCATACCCGCAAGTGCAAGAAATAATGTGCATTTATTAGTCTTTCTTATGAATATTGATAATTGAGTCGGGGTTGCCCAAAAGAGTTCGAGAAACTCAGGGGATGGACTGTAATAATTGAGCCAGACTTGGCGAAGGCTGGGGCCGCCAGATGACGGAGGGTCTCATCCATGCGGAGCGCGCAGTTACGTACCACCACTTCAGAAACTGATGGTACGCAACCTCGCTGTATACTCCCGGCAGTTTCCTGCACACCCCTCACCCGCCGATAAAGCCGTCGGGCGGCCCAGCCTGCTTTGCAGGCTGGGCATGAGCGGGCGCAAAGCCAACGCGTACCATCAGTTATGAAAGTCGAACCAGGGAGCGCCGTGCTAATCGCCCGCGTGGGCTGCGTGCTGCTCCGCTTCGAAGACGGGGAAGTACTTGGCAATCAAGCCAAAGGCCAGGATGCCCGCCGAGAAAATCCCGATGGAAACGGCGACTTCAGGCAGGGTCGGGAAGTAGTCCACGTTGCCCATGAAGGTCGGGACGTAGAACAGCGGGTCGGGATGCTTGACCGCCAGCCAGCTGACGTTGAAGCGATTGACGATCATGCCCACCAGCACGATGACCGCGCCGGTGAACAGTCCGCTTGCGCTCTGGCGATTCTTCTTGATCGAGAACCACAGGATGGGCGTAACCACCCCGATCAGGATCTCGGCCCAAAAGAGCGCGCTCATAACGCCGCTGGTGAAGAGCAGGCCCAGTTCGCCCGCCACGGCCAGCTCGCCGAACTTGAGCAGGGCATAGACGCCGAGCGCAATGGGCAGGCCTTTGGCGAGTTTTTCGAGCAGGTGCGTTTCCAATCCGCGCTGGAAGTAGCGCGAGCTGAGCGACGACTCGAAGATGATCATCGCCATGCCGACGGTGATGGCCGACGAGAAGAAGAGGATCGGCAGGATGGGCGTCCACCACAGCGGGTGCAGTTTGGCGGGCTGGATCAGCAGCAGCGATCCCAGCGAGGACTGGTGCAGGGTCGAGAGCACCACGCCCAGGATCACAAAGGGCATGATGAACTTATGAATGAGATGGGCGATCTTGTGCAGCGCGGGGAAGCGTTCCAGCACCACGGGCGCGAACTCGATGGCCAGCACGGTGAGGTAGGTCATCACGCAAATGCCGATTTCGAGCAGCACGCTGGTGTGATTCCAATGGATCATCATGTACCAGATGCGCAGCGGCTGGCCGAGGTCGACCAGCAGGGCCACGGCCACCATGATGTAGCCAAGAAAGGCCGTCAGCACCGAGGGACGCAGGAGCGGCTCGAATTCCTTGATGCGCAGGATGTAAACCGTGCCCGCCATGAGGAAGCCGCCGCTGGAGATGACCACGCCCGTGAACAGGTCGAAGCTGATCCAGAAGCCCCACGGATAGGAATAGCTCAGGTCGCTGATGACGCCGATGCCGAAGGCGTAACGCGCCATGGCCACCATGAAGGCGATGCCCATCAGGGCGATCAATACCAGGGGCAGCGTTCCGATGCGGAGGAACCTGGGAAGGGTGATGTTGAGTTTCATTTCTTCACCTCCGCGTCTTTTTCCGAGGCGGCTTTCTTTTTCTTATTGTTGTCATAGGCAGCCACACCGACGGTCACAGCGGTCAGCACCGCGCCCCAACTGAGCGCGAACGGGATGGTCATTTCCATCACCTTTTCGCTGACTTCGTTGATCGGCTCCTCGGGCAGGGTGGGCAGGCCGAGCTCACTAAACGGCACGTGCGAGAGGATCAGGTAGGAGGTGCCGCCGTTCTCGTGCTCGCCGTAGACGTGATCGATGTAGCGCTCGGGATGCGCGGCGATGCGTTCGTGCGCCTTCTTGATCAGCTCGTCGCGTTCGCCGTATTCGAGCGCGCCGGTGGGACAGGTCTGCACGCAGGCGGGTTCCTGTCCATTGTAGATGCGCTGGGGGCAGAAGGTGCATTTGTCGATGAACGCGCCCTCGACGATGCCCTTGTCGTAGTCGAAGTGCGGCACGCCAAAGGGGCAGGCGTTCATGCAATAGCGGCAACCGATGCACAGGTCGGGGTTGTAGGTGACGGGACCGTCTTCCGCTTTGGTGTACGCGCCCACGGGGCAGGCCGACATGCAGTCGGGGTGGTCGCAATGCATACAATGGTAGACCATCGTGCCGCGCTGCAAGTTGGGATACGTGCCAGTGACGCCCAGGCCCGCCACCCAAATGCGGGTCTTGTCCATCTCGATGTTGTTTTCCACGCTGCAAGCCACCATGCAGGCGCGGCAGTCGATACAGCGCGTGGCGTCGAAGAGATAAGCGTGATGTTTGATTTCAGTCATGATGCACCTCTACGCCTTTTTGACCGTGACGAAGGTCTGGCTCAATGCCTGTCCGCCGCTGATCGGGTCGGTATAGGTCACGTGGACAGCCGAGTCGCTGGCGCCCACACCGAAGGCGGTCTTCAAGCCTTTGGAGAGATGTCCATAGCCGGGGGTCATGTACACGCAATCGGGGCGGATGGCTTCGGTGGAGAGCAGCTTGACGTGTATCGCGCCGACGGGACTGGTCACTTCCACCCAATCATCGGTGGCGAGACCCAGGTCGGCGGCGCTCCTGGCGTTCATCCACAGGCGCGGCTCGTCGGAATATTTGTGCAGCAGTTGGTTGTTCTGCGTGCCGAACTGCGTGTGCTGCGCCACCTTGCCGGTCAGCAGGTAGAACTCATCTTCCTTCGGCATGGGAGGTTCCTCCCAGGTGGGCCAGGGCGAGAAGCCCGCATTCTTCAAGGTCTCGGAGTAGATTTCGATTTTGCCCGACGGTGTGTTGAAGGTGATCTCACCGTCATGCTCTTCCTCGGGCATTTCCGCGTAGCCCTTTGCGATGACTTCTTCGAGGCTGACGCCCAGCGGCGCAAGCTGCTGTCGGAGGTAATCTTCCTCGTCGGTGTATTGGAAGAAGTCGCCCAGACCCAGGCGCTCGCCCAGTTGTTTGTAGATCCACAGCGCGGACTTGGCCTCGCCCTGCGGTTCCACCACAGGCTGGCGCAGGAAGGCCTTGTTGCCGACAGGCAGGAGCGGGTCGTAGCGTTCGAGATACGAGGCTTCGGGCAGGACCACATCCGAGAACCAGGCCGTGTCGTTCATGATGATGTCCACGGTAACGATGAAGTCCATCTTGCCGAAGGCTTCGAGGGTCCTGGCGCGGTCGGGCAGGGACAGGATCGGGTTCTGGCGCGAGATGAACCAGCCGCGCGCCTGGTACGGTTCACCCGTGAGGATGGCGTCGCGCAATTCCTGGAAGACGCCCAGTTTCAACGGCACAAGCGGATACTTCCACGGCGTCCCGTCCAAACGCAGGGCGGATACGCGCGGATACGGAGGCTGGGGCGGTGCGCCCAGGCCCGCTCCCTCTGCGGCCACTTCGGTGGAGAGACAACCACCCGGCGTCAGCACGTTGCCGCTCAGGGCGTTCAACGTGGCGATGGCGCGCTCGGTCTGGAAGGAATTGATGAAATTGGAGGTGCGCCAGCCGGGGTGCGCCATGGCGTTATGCCTGGCCGCAGCGTATTCGCGCGCAATGCGTTCGATGGTTGCGGCGGGCACGCCCGTGATCTGCTCGGCCCAGGCAGGCGTATACTTCTGCATCTCGGCCTGGATGTCATCGCACCCGACCACATACTTCTTGACGAACTCGCAGTCCGCCAGTTCGTTCTGGGTGATGACGTTGATCATCGCCAGCAGGAAGGCTGAATCGGTGCCGGGGCGGATGGGAATCCACTCGGTGGCCTTGGAGGCGGTCTTGGTGTAGCGCGGGTCGAGGTAGATCAGTTTTGCGCCGCGGTCGATGGCGCGCGCCAGTTCGCCCGTCTCGGAGGTCGAGATGGCCTCCATCATGTTGCGCCCCACCATCAGGATATATTCCACGTTGTCATAGTTGCGGGACGGTTCTTCCACACCGTACGTCAACGAGAAGGCGGTAATCATGGCGTTGAAGCACAGCGAACGCTGCGTGCCATAATTCGGCGAACCGAAGGCGTACAACAGGTTCTCGAACTGCACCTGCGATAAATTGTGTGTGGACGAGAAGACCATCGCCTCGGGGCCGTACTTGTCCTTGATGGCCTGCATGTTCGAGGCCACCAGGTCGAGCGCCTCTTCCCACGAGGCTTCGCGGAACTTGCCCTCGCCGCGTTTGCCCACCCGAATCAGCGGGGTCAGCACTCGGTCGGGGTCGTAGGTGTTCATCAGCCCCGACTGTCCGCGCGGACACAGGTTGCCGCGCGAGTGCGGATGCTCGGGGTTGCCATCCAGTTTGACGACTTTCCCATCCACCACTTTGGCGATCAAGCCGCAGCGCCACACGCACATCTCGCACATCGAGGGGATGAAGCCATCGCCCTCCGCGTTGAGATGACCCGCTTCGCGCGCCGCCTGCGCCACCTTTGCGGGCAGCATCTGGCCGAGGGCCAATGCGCCCGCCGAGGCTGCGCCCAGTTTTAGAAAATCTCTTCTTGAGATCGTTTTTGTCATAGTTTCTCCGAAATGAGAGAGTGGATGATTAGAGAATAGAGAACAGTCTGTCAAGCAACAGCACGGCTCTCCACTCTCTGTTCCCTACTCCCTTTCCTTCCTTTGCCATCCCGCGCGGTCGATCAAATAAAACAACAGGAGCGACATCAAAGCGAACATCAGAATGAACAGGAAGGGGCTGACGTTCCACAGGTCGGGGATAATGGCGTTGCCGTAATTGGCCGCCGCCGAAATCGCAGGGAACACCTGCTGGTAGGTCAAACCGTAAATGAAAGCGCCAGTCAAAAAGCCAAGCAGGCCAGGGACAATGTAATCCAATTTACCTTCGCCGCCACCGGCGGCGCAAGTGCCCGGTCAGTATCCGGTGAGCGCCATGCCCACGCCGAATATCAACCCGCCCACGATATTCCCAACAATGTATGTGGCAGGCACATTCGGGAAGGTAACCAGCCCAAGCCCGCGCAGGGCATACAGCCCGCTCATTGCCACGACCAGGGCTGTCATCATGAATTTCAACACCGTCAGGTCGGTGAAGCGGAAGACATTGACGATCTTGTTGTATTTGGTCAGCCCGGCCTTGTTCAGCGCAAAGCCGAAGAAGACGCCAAAGACCAGGGGAAGCACGATGGTTGTCATGTCGATCTCCTAATAATTCTTGCGATAGATAACAAGGGCGGTAACGATGCCCGAGGCAAACATGCCCATGATGAACAGGAAGGCCGCGGGAGCCAGCAACATGCCGCCCGAGATGGCCAATCCACTGGTGCAGCCGCCTGCGATGCCGGCCGCATATTCGAGGACGATCGCGCCAATGAAGGCCAGCGTCCAGCGCTTCCAGGCCTGCGGGCCAAAGATGCGCTTCCACTGCGCATCCGAGTTGGCCGCATCCTTCCTGCCCCACAGCAGCGTCCCGCTGGTGGCTGCGCCGATCATCCCCCCGAAGAAAACACCGATGAGCAGCCAGACGCCATAGGTGAGGCCGGGCGGCATGATGAAGTTGAAATACATGTTGTCGAAGGCCGCAGGCGCAACCGCCTTGCCGATCATGCCTGCGATGTTCTCGAACGCGCCCGAAGCGCCCAGCAGGCTATCGCTGGCCCAGACCGCGGCGATGCCCACCAACCCGAGCAGCACACCCGCCACGTACGGCGACCACTCATCCTTGCGGATGTAGTTCATAATGAATTTCATGGCTTACTCCTCGTCCTTCTTCACGACCGCGTCCATCAGGTCGAGCACCTTGTCAGCCTTTTTGCTGTCCAAAACACTCTTCAACGACTGGCGCGCGCCCACCTTCAGCCCCGCGATCTTCGGCAGCATCTCCACCACGTCGACGGGATACTCTTCCTTGACCTCGCGCGTGTCGCCAAACTTCACGTGGATGAACTTCTCGCGCGTGATGACAAACCCGCCGCCGCCCACCACCATCAGCCCGATCATGCCGACCAGGATCATATTGCCCCAATTGATGGGTTTCCTGCCGAGAACGATCTCGTCATAATTCTGGACGTAATCGACCGCGTTCGGATCGTCCACCACGATTTCATTGCAGCTCGATCCCGCTGCAGGAGCGGATGCCGCGCTGACAGGGGCTGCCGCGGCGTCCCCGCTGGGGGCTGCTGCCGCACCCGAGCCGACTTCCACGCCCAGGGCGTCCGCGTACACCTGCGCGCGCGCATCCAAATCCGCGGCGTGGCATTGCTGGCAGGAGGCCTTCACGTCCGAAAGCGGAGCCACCATGCCCTCGTGCGCGGCGGCCTTGTCCTTGGCCTGGTTGTTGCCCGCGTGGCAGATGTAACAGAAATCACCGAAGGCGTGCGACTGGTGCCAGCCTGTGCCGTCGGCGTTGACAGACAGCTCACCCTGCACTTCGTGGCAGTTCTTGCAGGACGATGCCTGTGAACCGCACTGCGCGCGGACAGGCGTGGCCGTCGCCAAAAAAATGCCGGCGGCGATGACCAACGCCAGCCCAGCAAAGAGGAAGTAAAAAGCGGTCCTTTTGTATTGCATGACATTCTCCTCAAATATATTGGGCACCTTTACGCTTGCAAAGGTAATTTCTTCATCGATGACAATAACGCAAAAACGCGCAGCCAAATCGGGGCAAAGTTGGATCCTTTACCCTTAAGGTTCCATATCGATGACCAGGTTTGCTTTGGATCGAATGGTATCGCGCAGCACCGTGCGCAAGATTTCGAGGGCGTGGATCAGGCGATGGTCCACCAGGGTATACGTTACACTGACTCCTTTGCGGGCAGCCTGGACCAACCCATGATCGCGCAAAATCTTTAAATGCCTTGAAATCGTAGGCTGCGGGCATTTAAGGGCAACCGTCAATTCAGTCACATTTCGCGGCTGCTCACCCAATAGGTGCAATATCATGATACGCGTCGGATCTGCGAAGGCGTAGCATAAATTTGCTTCCAATTGGGAAATTTCGAAACTCTGTGTCGGCAGTATCATGGATATATTCTGTTATGTTCAAATAAGCATATAAGCACATATATTGTATCGGCTAGGTATGCAGGCAAATAGTGAAGGCTGTCACTTAAATTGTGATTTAAGTAACATATTAATTACAATACAGCGTCAGAAAAGCCCACAAAAACACAATATATTGGTTGAAACTAAAATCCCCCCGCTGAACCCCTGATCCTTAAAAAAAGCCGCCCATCTGCCGGAGCAGGCGGGCGGCTTTTCCATATACAGAACACCATCCGCGTCAGTGGAATTCTGATGTCCTGCCCCCTGAAACGAAGGCCTGTGAGCCTTATATCCGTTTGATGACTTCCAGCGCGGCGATGGTTCCATCACCGACGGCAGTGGCGATCTGCCGGTACTTCTTATCGCGAACATCGCCCGCAGCATAGACACCCTCGATATTCGTCTCCATATTTTCGTTGGTGACAATATATCCGTGGGAACTGAATTTCAGCGCGCTGTTTTTGAACAAGTCTACACTGGGCAGCATACCGACAAAGATAAATACGCCGTCGCGCTCGATGCTGACGAGTTCCCTGGTCTTGAGATTTTCCGCGGTGACAATCATCTTCTCGCCCTGTTTGTCGAATCCGCGCGGCTCATGCGACCAGAGGAAATTCACCTTCGGGTGATGCATCATCTTGTCTGCGGTGATCTTCTCGGCTTGCAGGACGTCGAATTGATGGATGACCGTGATCGAGTTGACAAATTGCGCCAACATAAGCGATTCCTCCATCGCGCTGTTTCCGCCGCCCACCACAACGATATCCTTGCCGGTATAGAATTCACCGTCACAGGTCGCGCAATAGGAAATGCCGCTGCCTCTGAATTCCTGCTCCCCCGGCACATTCAACAGGCGCGGCGAGGAGCCGCTGGCAAGGATGAGATACCTGGCGGTGTAGGTTTCATCGTCGATTTTGACCCATTTCTCCGCGCCATCCAGCTTCAAGGCGGTAATTTCCGCCGCCAGCTCGAACTTCGCGCCGTATTTTTCAGCCTGCTTGCGCATATTGGAAGCGAGTTCGTAGCCGGGAACAGGCTCGATGAAACCCGGATAATTCGCAACCTGATGTGTGGTCTTGACCTGCCCGCCCGCCGAGGACTGATCGACCACCAATGTTTTGACGGCGGCGCGCGCAGCATAGATTGCAGCCGCCAGCCCGGCCGGCCCGGCGCCGATGATGATTAGATCGTAGTGATATTTGTCGCCCATCGAATTTCCTATCGAGACCTGGTCGATCTCCGGGACCGCCAGGTCTTGATACTACGAAAACACTTCGCTGATGATGTCCTTGACCTGCTTCGCCGTCTGAATGCTGCTGGTGGCCTTGACCACCTTGCCATTGCGGAAATAAACAGTGAAGGGCAGCCCGCGGAAGGTGCTGCACTCCGGCAGGTTGCGGATGGCGGAAGCATCGGGCAGGTCGAATTCCATGTCCATGAACTTGATGTCGGGGTGTTTCTCGCGCAGCACATCGAAGACATCGTATACGGGAATGCACATCGGGCCCATGCGTCCACAGCAGACAGCGACCTTTTCGTTGCTTTCGATGATTTGCTGCAACTGTTCCTTGCTCATAACGTGTTCCAGGTTGGTTTGAAGCATGTGTAAATTCTCCTTGAATTTTTTATGATGAAAACAGGAGCGTCCTTTTTAAAAACGCTCCGACTGTTTCCCAAAATTGGGAATGAGAGTCGCAATCGCTGTGACCCTTGCCGGGGACAACCCACAACTGGGTGCGGTTTTGGCTGCCCGCGGCTGCAAGTGAATATCCCTGTGCCAGCGGAATGGTTTCATCCTGCCCGCCGTGGATCAACAGGATATCTGCCTTTGCGCGCGCAAGATTATTCACAGGAGCGATCTTGTCAAAGTCGATGCCAAAACGGAACTGGATATATCCCAACAGAAAAACCGCAAACACCCTCGGGATCTTCCGTTTTTGGAATTCGGCGCTCATCACATCCTTTGGATGCGAAAGTGCGCCAATAGTTACAACGCTTTTGACCCGCGCATCCCAGGCGGCAGCGTTGAGGGCCGCGCCGCCGCCCACGGACAGTCCGAGGACACCCACCTCGCGCGAATCGGTCAAATTCGACTGGAAGAGAAAATCCAGCGCAGAGAGGGCATCCTCTGAAAATGTGCCCACTGTCGGGTGCGGAATGGGGGAACTGCGGCCATGATTGCGGGCATCGAAGGCCAGCAAGTTGTACCCCATCGGGTGCAGGACGCGAATGTAAGGCAGGACGCGGGAGAGATCCCGACTCCAACCGTGGATCAGGATCAGGGTCGGCGCGCTGCGCGCGGCTGGGATCCACCAACCGTACAGCTGCCCGCCGTCCCGCGCGGGGATGTGAATCTCATCGAAGGGCAGGTCATATTGCTGCGGCGTGACCGTCGAAGTTTTTCTTTCATAGCGATAGGTGCGCTCGACCATCCGATCGAGCAGGAATACAAACAAAACCAAAATCACCAGGATCCACACAAACGTCATTTTGTTTCCTTTTGAATGGGGAGGTTTGCTTCACGCGCTGCGGGGCTGCGTCCGGCGGCTTCGTTCTTCATCGGGATGGTGGGAAAGGGATGCGCTCCAAAAGCGGCAGCCGTAACGCTCCACCACCTGGGCCTGCCCGCTGTGTGCAAGTTTCGCCAACACCTGGGTTACATCGCGGCCCGACCAGCGGCTCAAGGTTTTCAACAATTCATCCTCGCGCATGGGATGGCGCGTGATGATGCCGATGATCGCATCCGTCACATTTTCATATCCGCTCAAGTCGAAATTGCCGGCGGCGGGATGAACAACCTGGGCCACGGCCCCAAATATGGACATCGCCGCCAGCAAGCTTTCCTCCCCGGGCGGTTCCACCCAGGTTTCCGCGGGCGGACGGGTGGGCAGGTTGATGTGTACCGCGTCGGGTTTGACCTGTTCGAGCCGCGCGGCAATGTCTTCGAGCGCGCCCACAGAATCGTTCAACCCGCGGATCAACATCACCTCCACCCACAATTTGCCGCGATATTCCGCGCGGAAGGCAACCAGGCCGCGCACAAGGCGTTCGAAGGAAATCTCGGGATGCGGACGGTTGACCTGTCGGTACAGGTCGGCGCTGCCCGCATCCAGGGTGGGCAACACAGCATCAGCCGCGGAAAGCTCGGCGCGCACCTCGGGCAGGTAAAGGAGCGCCCCGTTGGTAATCACAGCCACAGGCGCCTGCGTCCGCGCCTTCACCTCACGAATGAGCCAGCCGATCCCCAAATGCAAAGTCGGCTCGCCCGAACCGACGAAAGTGATCCAGTCCACCCCGCCGGGCGGACGGGCCTCCAACACAGCCTCCACCTCCGCCAGGATGTCTTCGCGCGGAATGTATTCGCGCCGCTCATTGACCAGCGGCGTGGAACGTCCCAATTGACAGTAGACACAATTCCAGTTGCAGGTCTTGAACGGAATGGTGTCCACTCCCAGGGATTGCCCCAGGCGGCGCGAAGGAACCGGGCCGAACACATATTTCATTGGGGCGCCCGTCAATTGAAGGAGAAACCGATGGGGCGATAGGCCCCGACGGGAAGTTCACCCGTGCCCAGCCTGTAGCTCGCGATGCGGCGGGCTTCCTCCAGCAACCTGAGCGCCTGTTCGCGCGGCAGGTTGCCCAACTCGCAGGGCAGCACACCCCGCCCCAGGAGATATTCCGCAGCGATGATGCGCTCGAGCGTCAAGCGCGCGGGATCGCCGAAAAAATCTTCAGGATTGATTCCACTGGCGGGCATATCACACCTCCAAACCTGAATTTGTACCGCGCTCGGGTATTGTGCAAAAAGCCGCCGGCCTGCGATAGCAGATGGCGGCTTCTTCATTATCCGTGGCCGTGAGCGACGCTTTCGTCACAGGGCGCGGCTTCCTTCAACTTGCCCCCCAAATAGTTTTCCAGCGACTGGCGCACCGTTCCGCCTGCGCCCGTGGAGGCCTTGATGTTCAACTCCTCGAAGAATTGAATCGCGCGCCCGCCCATGCCGCCGCTCAAGATCACGTCGGCCTTTTGTTCATGGATGAAGCCGGGGATTTGCCCGGGCTGGTGCGCTTCGGCAAACGGGTTGGCCACCCCATTGACGGCGGCGATTTCGCCATTTTCAACATCCACAAGGATAAAGAAGGGGGCATGCCCAAAATGCTGGGCTACCATGCTGTCAAGTCCGTTATTGCTTTCTGCGGTCACTGCGATTTTCATGTTACGTCTCCTGATTGATGATTTTTTCGAGTTCTTCCGCCATCATATAGTCTGCGATGGCGATTTCCTGCGATTGTACTCCGGGCACTTGTGACACCGCAGCCTTGATGTCCAGGGCCAGCGTCACGGCTATGGGACAAACGAACGAAGACGGGCGGAACGTATACCGAACCTTGCCCAGGACATCCACCCACAAGTTTTCCACCAGCCTCATCCGCACCACGTCGGTGTTCGTTTCTGGATCGATGACGGTTTTCAACTTTTCCAAAATGGCTTCCGCCAGGGAAGTCTCGCTCATATTTACTCCGATGGGTTCCCGACCTGGGAACAATCCGCGGGACTGCCGCCCACGTTATATCCCATCCAGCAGGGATGGAAGCACGCGCCGCCATATTTCCTGGATGGCGCGACTGGCTGGCGCCTGCGGCTGGAAGGCGGTCACCGCCTCCCCCGCGACCATCGCGCCGGCTACCGTTAAATCGAAGGGAATCCTGCCGACGGTCTCGATTCCGTTTTCGCGGCAATACGCTTCGATCTCGTCTGCGCCCGCGGGATGGATATCCGCTTTATTGATGCACACCACTGCGCGCACGCCAAAATGCTTTACTGTTTGCAGCACGCGGCGCATATCGTGAACGCCCGAAACGGTCGGCTCTGCCACGATCAGCGTCAGGCTCGCGCCCGACACGGCGGAGATGACCGGGCAGCCGATCCCGGGCGGGCCATCCACAATGACCAGCGCGCGATTTTCATCCAGGGCCTGCAAACGCGCGCGCTGCTTGACCAGCGTCACCAGTTTGCCGGAGTTTTCCTGCCCTGCAAACAGATTCGCGTGATACAACGGCCCGTAACGGCTCTCCGAAAAAAAGAACCTGCCCGCAATTTGTTCACGCAGGGAAATGCTTTCGCTGGGACATTGATACACGCAGGCGGCGCAGCCATCGCAGGCAATCGGGTCGACAACATAGCTTCCAGCGCCCGGGTGGATCGCGTCGAAACGGCAAACCGTTTCACACACCCCGCAACCCGAGCACGAATCCGCATCGATGACCGCGACCTTGCCGCCTTTGAAATCCTGCTGCTCCCGCATTTGCGGCTGCAGGACCAATTCCAGATTGGCGGCGTCCACGTCTGCATCCGCCAGGATCACCTGGTTTGCAAGTTCGCCTTGCGCGGCCAGGTGGGCAAATGCGGCGGTGACACACGTCTTGCCCGTGCCGCCCTTGCCGCTGAGAACGACAAGTTGTTTCATGCCGCCACCCTCGCCAGGATGTTCTCCAGCAGGCCGTGGAAAAGGGGCCGATATTCGGGCGCCGCGTCCACCAACGTTTTGCCGCTGGCAATCGCTTCAGCAAAGCGGCGTTCCATTGGGATTCTCAACAGGATGGGCAGGCTGGCGCCCGCGCAATAGGCCTCGATCTCGTTGTTGCCAATGCCGTCGCGGTTGACCACCACCCCCGCGGGGATACCCAACTCCTGCACGATGCCCACCACCTGTTTCAGGTCGTGCAGCCCAAAGGGAGTGGGCTCCGTCACCAGCAGGACGAAATCAGCGCCGCGAATGGTTTCGACCACAGGGCAGGAAGCCCCGGGCGGGGCATCGCGAATCTCCACATCGTATCCTTCCAACACTGCGGGGGCCCACTTCTTCAACGCGCGGATGATGGGAACTGCCATCGGCTCGCCGACGTTCATCACGCCTCCCGAAAAACCCACGCCCGTTGGCGTGATCCCGCCTTCGAGCATTCCCATCCCGTCCAGGCGTTCACTGATGGCGTTCTCGGGACAGGTCAGGGTGCAACTTCCGCAGCCATGACAAAGCTCGGGGAAGACCAGGGTCTTCCTGCCGATGACGGCAATCGCGTGAAACTCACAGACTTCCGCGCAGCGCCCGCAATGCGTGCAAAGCGCTTCGTCGACAACGGGGAGAAGGATGCCGACCTCTTTGCGCGTGTCCACGCTTGGGTCGAGAAAAAGCGCGGCGTTGGGCGCCTCCACATCGCAATCCATGAAGCGGATGGATCGGGCCACCAGCGCCAGGCTGGTGGCAACGGTGGTCTTGCCTGTGCCGCCCTTTCCGCTTGCGACGACAATCCGCATTAACGCCCTTCCCCGTGGTGGCCTGCATGGGTCGCGGCTTCGACCCTGGTCAATTCACCCGCTTTGAATAAAGCAAGAACATCAGCGACAGTCAGGGGTTTCTCAGCCGGGGCAACATACATTTCGACGCCGGCAGCGGAAAGGGTGTCGAATGCATTCGGGCCGTATGCGCCGCTGACAACGACCTGCGCGCCAAGCTTGACGATGAACTGTGATGCCTGTACCCCTGCTCCACCCGATGCGGAGAGCGCGGGATTTTCGTGCGCCGACCATTCACCTGTTTCGCTGTTCACCAAACAAAATGCGGCAGCGCGCCCAAAGCGCGGATCGAAGAGAGAGGATGGCTGGTTGCCAGCCATCGAGATGATAATTTTCATGGGTATCCTTGTGGGAGAGGGCGAGCCTGCCAGGCTTTATTGACTCTCTCCCCATCTTCTTATTTGATCTTTTCCGCCAGCTTTTCGATGGCGGCCTGCAAATCGCGGAGTTGCGCTTGCAGCCACGTCGGCTCCTGCGAAATCATATTACGCCCCAATCCCTGCCCCATTCCGCGTCCCTGGCCTCGCCCCATTCGCGCACGCCCCTGTCCGCGTCCGCCAGTTCCGTTGCAGTTGCCCATTCCGCGCCCAGTGCGCGCGCCTTGTCCTTGTGGCCCGGTTCCATTTTGTTGCGGCATGTCTAACTCCTTTTTATTGGTTATTTGTCTTTTTGGGTTGCATCGTACGCCATCTCAAGCGCCTCGATTTCCTTGCGCCTCACACGCAGGGCCTGGATCCACTCGGCCAGAATTGCTTCTCCCTGCGGGGTGATGGTGTACATGCGGCGCTGGGGGCCGAGGCTTTTCTCTTCGTCCCACGAACCACTGATCAATCCGCCAGCCTCCAAATCGCGCAATGCCCGGTAGAGGATGCTGATGTCCATGTCTTCAGGCAGAAAACCGAAATCCCGCAGCCCATTCATCAGGCTGTAACCATATCCCGACTCGCGGTGCAGCAATACCAACAAGCAGGATTCCAGAAAGAACATTTTTCTTCTGCCGCCTCCGCGGCCTGGTCCAAATCTTCTTCCGCCTGGCATGTCGTCTCCTTAATCTATAGTATATTTATCTATTGATTTTTTGTCAATAGATAAATATACTAAACCCAGGTGAAAATCGCGCTTTTTCAGAGAGTGGAAAGCGCTGCCGGGGCATACCACCTCATGTTTTTGGACACAAACCCTGAGCCGGGGAAACCTGGCGTATCCCTTATTTCGTGGATACGCAGCTTTATGCGCAAACGCCAACTTGACGACAAACCACAAAGCCCCCCATCCTGCAAATTGCAACGCCGAATGTTTTCGATCCCCTTAAAAATTCTGAAGGATTTCAGAGCGCTGGCTTTCGCGCTCCGCCAACACTTTGCGCATGGATTCGCAAATATCGGTGATCTTGGGGTTTCCAATCTGGTAAATAATGTCCGTTCCCTGGCGTTGGGAAACAAGGACGCCGACATTGCGAAGCACCGCCAGGTGGCGGGAAGTTGTCGCCTGGCTGAGGCCCAAACTTTCGGCGATGTCGCTCACCCGCTTGGGGCCTTCGCGCAATAAATGAACAATCTGCACGCGCACGGAATGTCCCATGGCCAAGCAGAGTTCGGCCTGTAAATCGAAAATGGTAACTTGTTTCATGGCAGGTTTTCCTTCACACGATCAGAACTGTAAATGGCGGACTCGTTTTTTATGCGATCGACCTTCCAATACAACCATATTCATGCCTGCAGAGCAACCCACAACACCCTTTCCCGCAGGACAAGCCAAAAAGCCGGAACGTGAACAAGATGCCCATACAGGAGCCGCCTGCCGCGCCCGGGAATTCCAAACCAGGCACGGAGTTGTTACCTCCGTGCCTTATTTGTCCCAACAGCTTACCTGAACCCATCCAGCTTATGCGTCATGTTCGGGAGCATGACCCTTGCCCTGGAAGGGAAGGAAGCGCGCCGCAAGCGAAAACATCAATAACCAGTAGCAAATCACCAGCGTCCCCACCGCAAACTCCACCCAGGAGGGGGCGTAGTTATTGATGCGGATGGCCGGAGTAAAGGGATCGTACGTGATGGACGCAATCAACCCGGAGAAATTATAGTTCCAGCGCATGATCACAGCCGTGAACATCGGAAGTATCGAAGCGATCATCAACAGGCGGAAATTTCTTATCTTTCCGGCTGCCAGCATAAGAGATGCGCCGACGAGAGGCAGGAGGATTTGCCCCAGCCAAAAGGTCAACGAGAAGGGCGCAATCGTATCCAGCGCCCTGGTTTGCATATCCACCAGCGTATCGAAACTGTAGTAATTGGCAACGGCCCAGTCCCACATGCGGAGGTAGATGAAGAGCAGGGTCACTCCGCCCGAAAGCCTGGCAACATCGAAGAGCGTGTCGTCACTGACCAGTCCCGGCCGCATCACGCGAAAAACAATCACGCTCATGAAGAACAGGAGCGCAATCCCGCCGCCCATGGCGGAAAGGACGAACTGGACCGGCGCGCTCTGGTTGAACCACATGCCGCGCCCCGCCAGCACGGAATAGGTGGCGCCCAGCGACGCCTGGTGCAGCAGCGAAAGCGTCAGCCCGGCAATCGCCAGCAGCGGGCCGAACGAATGCAGCAGGTGGGCAATTTTATGCAGCAGGGCAAACGCCTTTCCCAACAGGGGGAACTTCGTCAACCAGGAATGTCCGCTGAAAACAGGATGCTCAAGAACCACCGGAAGAAGCTCGGCCATCAACACGCTGAGATACAGCACCACGCACATGGTCACTTCCCACAACAGGGAGTGCGCCTGCCAGAACACAACCGGGTGCCAGAAACGCAGCGGCTGACCGAGATCGAACAGCAAGATCATGCCCGCAGTGGAATAACCCAGGAAGCCAAGCAGGACCGACAACTTGCCAATCGCCTCCATGCGCTTGATGCGCAACAAATAGACGATGACTCCAAACACAAAGGCGCTTCCGCCCAGCGAAATGGAGGACAGGTCGATGGAGATCCACAAACCCCAGGGAACCTGGTTGGATAGGCCGGTGACCTGCAGGCCATCGCGGAGGACGATGAATGCGCCTGTCAGTCCAAAGGCCAACCCCGCGCCAAGCAACACAAGCCAAAGGGGAAAGACATCGATCTGCCGTTTGCCAACATTGAGTTTTGGAACGTGAATATGGGCTGTCATGTTAACCTTCATCTGACGTCAGCGCGTTCTCAGGCGGGATATAGTAAACGCGCGGCACGGTGCTCAATTCCTCGCGCAATCGCAGTGTGACTTTTGCTCCGGCCCGCGCCTTCGAAATGGGACTGTTCGCATCCTTCAAATCTCCAAAGACGCGCGCGCCGGTGGGACAAGCCACGACACAGGCCGGGGTGGCGGCTTCGTCGACGCCGGGGACCAGGCCGCGCTCCACGCCGGCGTCGATGCGGTGCTCGCAGAAGGTGCATTTCTCCATCACGCCGCGCGGGCGATTGGGCACTTCCTGAACGCCAAAATTCGGCGAGAGCGGGCTGTCTTCCACCGGTGTTTTCCAATTGAAAACGCGCACATCGTAGGGACAGGCAACCTGGCAGTACCGGCAGCCGATGCACAGGTCGTAATCCATCGTGACAATTCCATCCGGGCGATGGTAGGTCGCGCCCACGGGACAAACATGCACGCAAGGGGCCTCCTCGCAGTGCATACACGGCCGGGACAGGAAGTATTCCTCATCGTTGAGGGTTGTTTCCACCGTGACCACGTTATAACGCATATCTTCCGCCAGGTTGTTGACCGCCTGACAGGCATAGGTGCAGTAATTGCATCCGATGCACAGGTTGATGTCCACCAGCATACCCCACTGCGGTCCCTCTGAGGTTTCATGCCCCGAGGGATCTTTTCCCGCAAGCGTTTGCAGGCTGAAGAATTGCGCCAGTCCCACCGCCCCGGCTGTCGCCGCAGCAACCTTTAGGAAATCGCCGCGCGAAACGCTGGTGATATTTTTATTTTCGGGGGAGTTGCTCATACAATTCTCCTTTCTATTTGCCAACGGGGCCGCCAGGCTCCCTGCCGAACACAGCCCAACTGACCAGACCGCCCAACAGCAAGGCCGCAACCCATCCCGTCCAGACGGGCAATTGAATCCCGCCTTCAACAGGGGCAGACTCGGCAGCGCCATGATCTTCCGCCGAAGGAGCCGGCTGCTCGGCCGGCTGGACGGCTTCGCCCGCGCCCGAGAGCACGCTCGCGCTGTGTATATCCTCGTGGCAGCTGTTGCAAGTGGACAGGCTGACGGCAAAGGCATGCCCGTTGTCGGGGTTCAAATGGCAGCTCGCGCAATCCAGCCCTTCCCGGGTGTGCGTCGAGTGCATGACATCTTCCGCCTCGGCTTTATGGCAATTAACGCAGGCGGTCGTGTTCTCGCCCACTGTCATTAGCTGCTGCGAATGTGGGTTGTGGCAGTCGTTGCAGTTCAAGCCAACCTCGCCGTGCCGGCTGGCGCGCAACTCTTCATACTGTTGAATGTGGCAATTGCCGCAGGTTTCGATGGTTTTCTCGACCGTCATCGGCACGGCAGGGTGCTCGCCTTCCGATTCCAGTTTATGACAGGCCACGCAGCCAACGCCCTTTTCACTGTGCAGGCTCTCCGCCCACAGCGTATGTTGTCCTTCGTGGCACGCAAGACAGGCATCTGGCGCCATTTTGGGGTTGATCAACCCCGCCTGGGTCGACACGGGTGGAAAGACCTTCAAACGGGCCACATCGTCGGAAGAGTATCCCAGCGCGGCAAAGTCAAGGCGTCCGTTTTCGGCGGTATGGCAGTCCTGGCAGGCCAGGGCATCGCTGGCGGGCGCAACCATGTGCGTGATGGGCCAGTACATTTGAGATTTGACAAAGCCGTATTCCCCGCTATACGGGAGTTCGGCATATTCCATGCCAAACTCGATGGCTTTGCCCCAATCATAGTTGCCCCAATAGGCAAACTCATCCTTGCCGAACAGGTGCGGAATGACCAGGGTGTTATTTCCCGAGTCGTACGGCTGGACGGCTTCGAAGCGCTTGACAGGCCAGATCCTGGCGTTGGGATCCTCCTTGCTGCCCATGAACTGATTGATGTTTACGACCTGCGTTGGATCGATCACATCGTTGGCCAGCGTGTAGACCACCTGCCCGTTGAACCAGACGTACTCCGGGATCACGTCGGCGGCATAGGTGAATTCGCCTTTCTGGCCATCGTAAATGACGTGCCCGTGCTCATCCTTGCGGACCACCGGCTTGCCGTCTGCCAGTTCGCCGGCTTTCGACCAGTCCCACGTCATTTTGGTGGCAATGCCGCCCCGGGCAAATTCTGGAATGTGGCAGGTCTGGCAGGCCACCTTTTGCGCGTGGTCATTGAGAGTGGACATGGCGTGCGGGCTTGAGCCGTGGCAGTTTTCGCAGCCTTTTTCTTCGGCGCTCATGCTGTAGCGGCTGCCGGCAATATCATGATTTTCGGAGGTGTGACAGGTTGTACAGGTGAAATTCTGTCCTTCCGCCGACATGTGAACATCCAGTTCGAAGGCTGGGTTGTTCAACGAGCTATCCAGGTCGCCGTGCTTGACCTCATCGCCGCCGCCGCCAAAGAAATGGCAGGTGCCGCAGGTCTTGCGTGACGTCAAGCCAACGTTTTGGGCGATATTCGCCAGGTCGGGTGGATTCCACATGGTGCCGCTTCCAGCCGGGAATTCCTTCGGTTCAGACACAGGCAACCCCGCGCCGGTGGGGAATTTCTTGTAAGCGCCAGTGGTATCGTGGCAAACCAGGCAATCCACATTTTCCCGGGCCGCAAAATCGAAGCTGTCATCCTTCCAGCCATAGCCAACGTGGCAACTGGTGCAGCGCGGCTCGTTGGATTGGACGCTGATACAAAAATTGTTGATGAGGGTCTTTTTGCCGAGCGTTTGGCCGGTCTCTTCATTGACATATTCCCAGGTCCAATGCGTGGTGTGCATGATTTCATCGGCAGCATTGGCATGGCAGGACAGGCAGGCCTTGGTTACATCCTGCGGAGTTGCAAAAGGTCCCTGCAACTCGGGAAGTTTGGTGTGGTCCACCACGGCCTGGGCCTGGGCCGGGATGGAAAGGGCGCCCTGCAATTCCGGCTGCGCAGACACGCTTTGCTGCACCAAAAGGCCGGCCAGGACGAGCGGCAATGCCAGGGCAAATGCCAGTTTATATAAGAAGCGTGATGAATGTTCCATGTGCAATTCTCCTGAAACAGGTGGATATGGCAACAGCAAGTACAGTATTACGACCAACGAATACAGCAATGCCGTCCCTTGTATCGTAACCAGCACAACAAGATCAACAGGGTGAGACTGGACCGCGTCTCATCAAAAGAAAATGGCTGATGCGCAGAGGCAGCCGCCCCGGGCGCGAAAGGCAAACCCCAACCGCGGCATCCGCGGCTGCGCGCCTCTTTCCCTTCCCGCCCGGCGTAATTTGCATTTTTTCTTTTTGCGCTGCGTTCACACACAAGCCTGGAAAGTAATACATACAAAACTTTCCCAGATTTCAATTATTCAAACATGCTTATTGTAGCGGGGGGAAATCAGTATAAAAAGTGATGACTGTCACTTTTCTTGTGTTTATTGTCACTTATACTTTTCATATCTGGGAATAAGGAGGATTGATACACATTATTTTGGTTGAGCACTCTGCAAATTCACCTCAAAAATTATAATTTTGGTCACATTCTGGTATGATTATGGTACTTTACTTTGAGTCCACCCTATTTGAAGGAAGGCGCTCATGGATAAATCGTTTGCGCTCGGTGAAAAATTACGCCAATTGCGAAGCGAACGGAACTTCTCCCAGCGCGACCTGGCCCAGATGTCAGGCCTGTCTCCCAATGCCATCAGCTTGATCGAACGCAATGAAACCTCCCCGAGCGTTGCCACCCTGCAAAGCCTGGCGGCGGCGCTGGGTGTCCGCATGGGTTACTTCTTCGAAGAGGAAACGCCTGTCTCGGTCCTGCATATCCAGGCGGCGGTGCGCCCAAAAATCACGGGCGAAGGCGTAACCATCGAGGGCATGGGCAGGACCCTGTCCTTTCAGGAGATGGAACCGTTTGTGATTACCCTGGCGCCCCTGGCCGGCAGTGGCGGGAACAAACAGGTGATCCACAGCGGGCATGAATTCGTATATTGCCTGGAGGGAAAAATTGAATATGTAATCAACAGACAGGTCTACCTGATGCGCGCCGGGGATATTTTGATCTTCAGGGCCACCCTTCCCCACTTGTGGCAAAATCCCTTCGACTCGGAAGCGCGTTTTATCCTGGTCCTGCAAACCCCCAATGCGTCACAAGAGTCTGTGCATAAGCATTTTGCAAAACATCCACCTGTCGACTACGCTTGAACAGGCGGTCCAAAGCGTATCCCACAGGTCTATATGGCTTTGTCGATCATGACGGCTTTGCCGGTAATGTGATCCCGCAAGACATCCCGCAAAATGTCGAGCACATCAATCAGGCGGGCATCGGCCAATTCGTAGTTAACATTGACACCCTGCCGTCTTGTCACGACCAGGCCCAGGTTGCGCAGCACTTTAAGATGGCGGGAGATCTTGGGCTGGTGGCTGTCAAGCTGGCGGGTCAGTTCTGTTACGTTTCTTGGACACTCGTTGAGCGCATACAAGATTCGTATGCGCGTCTCATCCACAAAGGCGTAACATAAATCCGCCTCCAACTTGGAAAACTCGGGCGTCATATTTTGGGTAAGCATATACCGCCTTCCATACCGCGCCCGGTCACACACCTGACGGGCGGCGCCAGGCCAGGTGTGTGACCGGGGGGATGATACACTAGGGTCTGGACGGTGAAAGCAGCACCAGGGCCAGCCAGACCCCAAAGAGGACAACCCCGCCCGCCAGCCAGGGCCAGGTCGCGCCAAGCGGGTTGGCTTGCGGCAGGTCGGGAAATTCCCCGGACAGTTCGGCGGAGGGTGTGTAGGGTTCGGCCCGGATGACCACATCGAAGCCTTCCCTGGAGGCAAACTCGGCCAGGCGCAAGCGGGCCTCTTCGGGGGTGTGACATTCCAGGCATTTGGCCCCGTTATTCTCCTGCGGGTGAGCCAGCAGGCCGATGTGCGCCGCTTCCATCTTAAGTGCGGCGGCATCCCCTTCATGGCAATCGACGCAGCGGTCGGAATGGTCCGTCAGGCAGTACAGGCAGCCGGTATCGTGCAGGTAGTACAAATCCTCATGGCAGCCCAGACAGGAATTGACGGACGCATCGACGGCCTGCGCAGCCGACACATGGACGGGACGGCTCAACAGGGTCAGCGCCCCCGCCACCAGCAAGGCCGCAGCCAGGACAAGGAACCAGGATTTAGTTCGGGTGAACATCTTGCACCTCCAGGTCAAATTGGGGCGGCCCGCCTCACGGCATGATATACCGTTCGGGCAGGTCATCGGCAAAACTTTCGGGACACAAAACAAGCAGGGCGCGCGAGCCGCCGGGGGCGGTGTTGCGCCAGGAATAGGGGGTATGGGCGTCGAAGATCAGGCTGTCGCCCGGGGCCAGAGGGTAGGTCTCCCCATCCACGATGTAGGTGATGTGGCCTTCGAGACAATAGATGAACTCGCGCCCGGCAAACAGGATCGGCTTCTCGCCGCTGCTGGCGTCCGGCTCCAGGCGGGTGATGAAAGGCTCGCTGCCCGCGCGCGGCAGGCCGCCGCCCAGGCTTTCCACCTGGCCCTGCGCAAAGACGATCTGCCGCCGCTCTCCCTCCTTTTGGTAGACCACCTTCTTCTTGTGTTGTCCATTCTCGAAGAAGGCCGTGATCGGCACATTCAGGCTGTGCGCCAGTTGCTGCAAGGTGCTGACGCTGGGCGAGGTCTTGCCGTTTTCGATCAGGCTGAGGGTGTTGACGCTCAACCCGCTCAATTCCGCCAGGGCGCGGATGGACAGGCGGCGGGCCTTGCGCATGTCGCGCAAGCGCTCTCCCACGCCCTCCGACATGCGGCTGGCATGGTTGCGCCTGGAGGGACGGCGGCGGGCCGCAACTCCTGGTCGGATATCTTCAGACGGACGCTCCGGCAACATGGCGGCCTAATGCAGTTTCTCGATATGGTCGACCAGGCGGCCATTCGCAAGGGCCAGCGCCGCCTCATCGATTTCCGACTGGCCGATGGTTTTGACATCGCTGGTAAGCAAAACAACCTTCATCGAACTCTCCTATTTGCCAATAATTTACACTTATAACGTGACACCTATATTATTATTCAAATACGTCAATTATTTTAGTAACAAATGTCACATTAAAGTATTAGCTAAACAATATTATTGACATAAGTACAACTAAATTGCATATTTCTCATTGCATGGGGCAACTCTCATCCCCCACTACCAAAAAATTGTGTGTTTTGCCGCATTCTGGTATGATTGGGCCATAACCTGCAACCCTATACATTCAAGGAATACAACATGAACAGAACGTTTGCGCTCGGCGAAAAATTGCGTCAATTACGAAGCGAACGGAATATTTCCCAGCGCGACCTGGCGCGGATGGCGGGCCTCTCCCCCAACGCCATCAGCCTGATCGAGCGCGACGAAACCTCGCCCAGCGTGGCCACCCTGCAAAGCCTGGCAACGGCGCTCAACATCCGCATGAGCTATTTCTTCGAAGAGGAATCGCCAGCATCGCTCCTGCACATCCATGCGGCGACGCGTCCCAGGATCACCAGCGAAGGCGTGACCATCGAAGGCATGGGCAAGACCCTGCCCTACCAGGAGATGGAACCCTTTATCATCACCCTCGAACCCCTGGCCGGCAGCGGCGGGGAAAGGCAGGTCGTACACAGCGGGCACGAGTTCGTCTACTGCCTGGAGGGAAAAATCGAATACGTGGTGGACGGAAAGATCCAGGTGATCGAAGCCGGGGACACCCTGGTTTTCGAAGCCACCCAACCGCACCTGTGGCGAAATCCCTTCGACACCGTGGCGAAATTCATCCTGGTGCTCCAAACCCCCAACGCCTCGCGCGAACCGGTGCAGCGGCATTTTTCCAGCCATCCCTCCATCCGCCACATCGGGTGACACATTCGACCAGCGAGTCATTTCAGGCCGACCTTCCCGTCGGCCTTTTTTATACTTCCCTGGAGGATTGCAACTTTCCAGCCCCAGGCACATCCAAACCGTATGGACACTCAACAATTCGAAGCCGAACTCAAGACTCACACCAATCCGGTCGTTGTGGATTTCTGGGCCGCCTGGTGCGGTCCGTGCAAGATGATCAGCCCGATCCTGCGCAAGCTGGCAAAGGAGTACCAGGGACAGGTCGACTTCCTCGAAGTGGATGCCGATCAAAGCCAGGACCTGCTGCGCTCGCTGGGCATCATGGCCATTCCCACGCTGATCGTCTACCGCAACGGGCAGCAGGTGCTGCGCCAGACCGGCGCGCGCTCCGAGGCGGACTATCGATCGATGTTCGCCCAACTGGCCTCGGGAGAAGCGCCCCGGCCCGCCGCCATGAGTGCCTTCGACCGCATCTTCCGCCTGCTGGCGGGCGCAGCCCTGGGCTGGCTGGGCTTCCAGAACGGATTGTGGCTGCTGGTCGCCCTGGGCGCGCTGGTCATGTTCACGGGCGTGTATGACCGCTGCCCCATCTGGCAGGCGCTGACGGGTTGGTGGAAGAAACGCGGCGCGCAAAGCTCCTAGCGGTATAATCGGGGGCATGACACATCCCCCTCTGGTAATCGGAATTGCAGGCGGTTCGGGTTCGGGCAAGACGACGGTGGCGCAGGAAATCCTGCAGCGCGTCGGCCCCGACCGAATCGCCTTTTTGCAGCACGACGCCTACTACAAGGACCTGAGCGGACTCCCGCCCGCCCAGCGCGCCGAGGTCAACTTCGACCACCCCAACTCGCTCGAAACCGAACTGCTCACCTGCCACGTGGAGGAACTGAGGGCCGGTCGCGCCGTGCAGGTGCCGATCTACGACTTTGCCACGCACAGCCGCACCGAGCGCACCTTCACCGTCCAGCCGCGCGCGGTCATCCTGGTGGAAGGCATCCTGATCTTCACCGAACCCGAACTGCGCCGCCTGTTCGACGTGAAGATCTTCGTGGATACCGACGCCGACCTGCGCCTGATCCGCCGCCTGCAGCGCGACATCACCGAACGCAGCCGCACCCCCGAATCGGTCATCAAACAATATATGAAGACCGTCCGCCCGATGCACCTGGAATTCGTCGAACCGTCCAAGCGTTACGCCGACGTGATCATCCCCGAGGGCGGCTTCAACCTGCCCGCCCTGGACATGGTCACGGCGCGCATCGAATCCCTGCTCAAGTAACCCGTAGCGGCGACTTAAGTCGTCCCTACTTCATATCTTATTAGGAGACAAACATGACCAAACAATGGAAGACCCCGCCCGCCATGCAGATCGACCCGGCGAAGAAATACACCGCCCACATGGAAACCGACAAAGGCACGCTGGTGATCGAACTGTTCGCAGACAAGGTCCCGACCACGGTCAACAACTTTGTCTTCCTGGCGCGCGAAGGCTTTTACGACGGCATCATCTTTCACCGCGTCATCAACGACTTCATGGTGCAGGGCGGCGACCCGACCGGCCGCGGCAGCGGCGGACCTGGCTATAAATTCGGCGACGAATTCCATCCCAGCCTCAAGCACGACAAACGCGGCATCCTTTCGATGGCCAACGCCGGCCCCAACACCAACGGCTCGCAATTCTTCATCACCCACGTGCCCACCCCCTGGCTGGACGGCAAGCACTCCGTCTTCGGCCAGATCATCGACGGCACGGGCGTGCTGATGTCCATTCCCGCGCGCGACCCGAACAACGTCAACGCACCCGCGGTCAAAATCATCCGTGTCACCATCGAAGAAAGCTGATTCCCCAGTCGAAGAGCCGGGTTCACTGGATGCTGTGAACCCGGCTGCATCCCGCGCGCCCTTCGACTGGAAGGCGGCCCTCCTGCGCGTGCTGGCCCTGGCCGTCGTGGTCGGCTTGAGCGTTGCTGTCTTCAGCATCCGCGACCGCGTGGAGGAATTTGCCGTCTTCGGTTACCCGGGCATCTTTATCATCGCCCTCCTGTCCAGCGCCACCGTGCTGCTGCCCGCGCCCGGCTTGACGGTGGTCTTTGCCATGGGCGCCATCTTCAACCCGCTCCTGGTGGGGCTTTCGGCCGGTTCGGGCGCCGTGCTGGGCGAACTCACGGGCTACCTGGCAGGCTACAGCGGGCAGGCCGTGATCGAGCGCATGGATGTGTACGCCCGCATCGAACCCTGGGTAAAGAAATATGGCGGTTGGGGCATCCTGGTGCTTTCTTCCATCCCCAACCCGTTTTTCGACCTGGCGGGCATTGCAGCGGGAGTCATCAAGATGCCCATCCTGCGCTTCCTTTTTTTCTGCTGGATCGGCCAATTAATCAAAATGACTGTCTTCGCCCTGGCCGGTGCCTATTCCGTCACCTGGATCCTCACCTTCATGGAGTAATCCCCGCATGAGTGGCTACACGAATATTGACGCCTATCTCGAAACCCACCTGGACCGCAGCCTGGCCGAGCTTGGACGGCTGGTCGCCCAGCCCAGCATCTCCGCGCAAAAGATCGGCCTGCCCGAATGCGCCGCCCTGGTCGGAGAAATGCTCGCGGCGCGCGGTTTTGCGGTGCAGATCCACCCCACCCCAGGCTCACCCATCGTCTTCGCCGAACGCAAGGGCAAAAGCGACCAGACCCTGCTGATCTACAACCACTACGACGTCCAGCCGCCCGAGCCGCTCGAACTGTGGGAGACCCCGCCCTTCGAACCCAGCATCCGCGGCGGCAAGATGTACGGGCGCGGCGTCAGCGACGACAAGGGCCACCTCGTCTCGCGCCTGCACGCCATCGACGCGCTGCTCGACGAAGCCGGCGAGCTGCCCTGCAACGTCAAGTTCATCGTCGAGGGCGAGGAGGAGACCGCCAGCGTCAACCTGGCGAAATTCGTCAACGAACACACCGACCTGCTGCAAGCCGACGCCTGCCTGTGGGAGTTTGGCGGCGTGGACCACACCGACACGCCCCAGGAATATCTCGGCCTGCGCGGCATCCTGTACGTGGAACTCTCGCTCGACCTGCTCGGCACCGATGTCCATTCGGGGCTGGGCGGCAGCATCTTCCCCAACGCGGCCTGGCGGCTGGTCTGGGCGCTGAACACGCTCAAGGGTCCCGACGAGCGCATCCGCGTCCCGGGCTTCTACGATGAGGTGCAGCCCCCGTCGGCGCGCGACCGCGATTTGATGGCGGCCCTGCCCGATCCCGCCGAGGAGTACAAATCCCGCTACGGCGTGCCCTACTTTACCAAGGGCCTGACCGGCGGCACCGAACTCAAGATCGAGGAAGTCTTCACGCCCACCTGCACCATCTGCGGCCTGACCGCCGGCTACCAGGGACCCGGCTCGAAGACCGTGCTGCCCGCGCGCGCCTCGGCCAAGGTCGACTTCCGCCTGGTGCCGAACCAGAACCCCGAGAAGATCCTGGAAAGCCTGCGCGCCCACCTGGATGCCCACGGCTTCAGCGACATCCAGATCGAGAACCTGGGCGGCGACTTCCCCGCCCGCACCGACCCGGACCATCCCTTCATCAAACTGGTGGTGGAGACCGCCAAGGAGGTCTATGACCAGCCGATGGCCGTCATCCCCATCACGGGCGGCTCGGGGCCGAACCATCCCTTCATCCACGTGCTGGGGCTGCCCGTCGCCACAGGCGGCTTGGGCTATCCCGACACCCGCACGCACGCCCCCAACGAGAACATCCGCATCGACCTGTATCTCAAACACGCCCGCCACGTGGCGCGCATCCTCTCGGAATTGGGAAAGTGACCTTTTTCACTCCGACTTTGTGACGTTGCGGTTTTGGAACCACCGTATAATCACATTGTACAATTATTCACAAAGCGAACTCACCCTTCGCTGAACCGTCTGGAGGTCCCCATGCTTGTCGGTGAAAGAATGTCCCAACCCGTGATTACCATTACACCCGATACCCCCATCCACGATGCGCTGGCCCTGTTCAAGAAGGAACACATCCGCCGCGCGCCTGTCATGAAGGACGGCAGGATGATCGGCATCGTCTCGGAACGCGACCTGTTGAACGCCTCGCCCTCGCCCGTCTCGACCTTGAGCGTCTGGGAGATGAACTACCTGCTCAGCAAAGTGACCGTCGGCAACGTCATGACCAAAGAGGTCCTGACCGTGGCGCGGGACACGCCCATCGAAGAGGCCGCGCGCATCATGGCCGATAACAAACTGGGCGGCCTGCCCGTGGTCGACGGGGAGCGGGTGGTCGGCATGATTACCGAGACCAACCTGTTCAAGATCTTCCTTGAGTTGATGGGCGCCCGCGAGCAGGGTGTGCGCGCCACGGTGCAGGTCGAGGACAAGCCCGGGCAGTTGATGAAGCTGACCCAGGCCATCACCGACGCGGGCGGAAACTTCATCTCCTTCGGCCAGTTCACCGGGCCGGATGCCAGCTCCAAACTGATCACCTTCAAGGTGGCCGGCCTGGAACTGGACGCGGTCAAAGCCGCGGTCGAGAAGATCGTCCGCAAATTCTGGGATGTGCGCCAGGGTTGAGCGACGGCGGTACAAACATTCCTCCTTGCATTCCCCAAGAAACCAAACAGGCCGGCGGACGCCGGCCTGTTTTTATTTCCGCCCCCCCAGGACCACGCTAACGTTTTTTTAACATTTTGTTAGGGATATTTTTCGACCATCGAGCGCACGTATAATTTACCCATTCAACCCAAATGGTTGCGTTGTTGTTTTTAACAATCGACGGTCTGCCATTGCCACGCACACAGGAGGACTCACAAACCGCCTCATTGTTCCATCCCATGCCATCTTGCAACAGAGTCTCAGTGAATGAAAGTTTTACAGGATAAATTTTCATCCGTTGAGGCTGGATGGTTGCCAAAATCCAAATCCCTGTTCCCTGGAGAAGCCATGAAAAAAATTTCGCTTGGAAGCCTGCTGGTTTCCACATTGATCGTATTAACCCTGGCCTTTGGCCCGCTGGGAGCCACACCCGTACAGGCCTCCGCCACCCTGATCATCTCCGAAGTGGCGCCCTGGTCCAGCGGCATTGCGCCGCTGTCCGCCGACTGGTTCGAAGTAACCAATACCGGCGCCAGCGCGGTGGACCTCACCGGCTGGAAGATGGATGACAGTTCGGCCTCTTTCGGCTCGGCGGTCGCCCTGAACGGCGTCACCAGCATCGCACCAGGTGAGTCGGTTATCTTCATCGAAAGCGCCGACGCAACCGCGGCGGCTTTGAATTTCATCTTTGTCTGGTTCAACGGCTTCCCGCCGGCGGGTTTGCAGATCGGCACCTACAGCGGCTCGGGGGTGGGATTGGGCACGGGCGGAGACGCTGTCAATCTATTCGATGGCAGCGGCGTGGTACAGGCCAACGTCACCTTTGGCGCGGCGACCAGCAACCTGACCTTCGACAACGCAGCCGGCCTGGATGGGACGGCCATCTCACAGCTGAGCGCTGCGGGAATCAATGGCGCATTCGCCGCCCTCAACGACTCCAACCAGATTGGGTCACCGGGCGCCATTGCGCCTTCCCTGATCATCTCCGAAGTGGCGCCCTGGTCCAGCAGCATTGCGCCGCTGTCTGCCGACTGGTTCGAGGTGACGAACACCGGTCCGGGCGCGGTGGACATCAGCGGCTGGAAGATGGATGACGGCTCGGCCTCTTTCGGCTCGGCGGTTGCCCTGAGCGGCGTCACCAGCATCGCGGCAGGAGAGTCGGTCATCTTCATCGAAAGCGCCGACCTGCCCACGGTGGCTTCGAACTTCAACCACGTTTGGTTCAACGACACCCCGCCGGCGGGTTTGCAGATTGGCGCCTATAACGGTTCGGGGGTTGGCCTGGGCACGGGCGGCGACGCCGTCAACCTGTTCGACGGCAGCGGCAAGGCGCAAGCCAATGTAACCTTTGGCACAGCGACCACCAACCTGACCTTCGATAATGCGGCCGGCCTGGATGGGACGGCCATCTCGCAGTTAAGCGCGGTCGGCGTCAACGGCGCCTTTGCCGCCCCCAACGACTCCAACCAAATCGGCTCCCCGGGAACCATCCAGAATGCGGTCGTTCCCAACACGCCGCCCGCCGTGGTCGGCCTGGCCCAGGGTGCCAGCGGCGTCTTCGGCGACACCACCACTCCGCTCTTCAGCGGCGCAAACGGCTTCCCGTTCACCGTGACGGACGCCGAAACCGCCCTGAACGCGCTCGACGTTCAAATTTCCAACAACAATGCCTCCCTGGTGACTGCCACACTGGTCACGGTGGATGCGGCCCAGGGCCAATATCGTCTCGATTTCAGCGCCCCGGCCGGCTCGCCCGGCATTGCCACCATCGACGTCATCGTGACAGACGGGGATGGCGCTGCCGGCAGCGACACCTTCCAGTATGGCGTGTCGACCTACGACGCAACCCGCCCCAATGCGCGCTATCACACCGGCATGGCCGATGCCTCCACGGCCTTTGCGCTCGACGAAACCTACATGGTGGTTGCCAATGACGAAGACGAAGTGCTGCGCGTGTATGACCGCAACAACTCCGGCGCGCCCGTAGCCGAGAGCGACATGCGCTCTTCGCTTGGACTGACGGGTTCCAGCGAAGTGGACATCGAAGGCTCCGCGCACAACGGCTCCACCCTGTTCTTCATCGGCTCGCACGGCAACAACTCCAGCGGAGAAGACCGCCCCAATCGTGAGCGCATTTTTGGCGTGACGGTGACGGGCAGCGGCGCCGGTACTGTGTTTACCCCCGCGGGTTATTACCCGTACTTCGAAGATGACCTGATCGCCTGGGACAATGCCAATGGCCACGGCCTGGGCGCCGGCTACTTTGGGTTTGCCGCCAGCGCCGCGGATGGCGTGCTTCCAGAACAAGCCGACGGATTCAACATCGAAGGCCTGACCTTTGCCCCCGGCAGCACGACCACGCTTTACGTGGGCTTCCGCGCCCCGCTCGAACCGACCGGCAACCGCAACCAGGCCCTGATCGTCCCGATCACGAACGCCACCACGCTCTTTGGCGCCCCGAGCGGCTCCACCGCCTTCGGCGCCCCGATCCAGCTCGACCTGGGGGGACGCGGCATTCGTTCCATGGAGTGCAACAACAGCGGCTGCCTGATCCTGGCGGGCAGTGTCGATGGGAACGCCAACTTTGCGCTCTACCGCTGGACAGGCAACCCGGCCGACGCGCCGGTGCCGACACACACCGATCTTTCCAACGGCAGCCCGTACACGCCCGGCCTATCCCCCGAGGGCATGATCCTCCCCGTCGACGCGACCGCAGCGGGTTCCCCGATCCAATTCGTGAGTGATAACGGCGACACCGTCTGGTACAACAACGGGGTCATCGCCAAGGACCTGTCCATCGATGCGCTCAAGAAATTCCGCAGCGACTTCATCGACCTCGGCGTCGACGTAACCGCGCCCACCGTTGCGTTGAGCAACCAGGTGACCACCCTGCCCGAAGACACCAGCACCGCCGCAGCGATCAAAGTGGCGGACATTACCGTCACCGACGCGGATGGGGTTGGGACCAACACCCTCTCACTGAGCGGCGCGGATGTGTCCTTCTTCGAAATCGTCGGGAACGCGCTGTACATCAAAGCCGGTTCCGTCCTGGATTTCGACGGCAACCCCGCGCTGGATGTTACCGTCAACGTCGACGATGCCACACTCGGAACCAGCCCGGACGACTCCGAGGCGCTGTCCATCGCGATCACCAAGGCCAACCAGGCGCCCACCGACCTGTCCCTTTCCAGCACTTCGGTGGCTGAAAATCAAGCGGCCGGCGTCGTGGTGGGCGACTTCACCAGCACCGACCCGGATAGCGGCAACACCTTCACCTACAACCTGGTGGCCGGCCTGGGCAGCGACGATAATGCCGCCTTCTCCATCACAGGCAACCAGTTGCTCAGCGCACAGCCCTTCAACTTCCTGGCCAAAAACTCGTACTCGGTGCGCGTCCGCACCACCGACCAGGGCGGGCTGTCCTTCGAAAAAGCCTTCACCATTTCCATCACGGACGGGCCGGATATCTTCACAGATGTCCCCGCTTCCCATTGGGCCGCAGGCTGGATCGAGCGCCTTTACAACGCGGGCGTCACGGGCGGATGCTCGCTGGCTCCCTTGAATTTCTGCCCCAATACCATCGTCACCCGCGACCAAATGGCGGTCTTCATCCTGCTCAGCGAGCATGGTTCCGCCTACACTCCCCCCGCGGCCACAGGCGCGATGTTCGCCGATGTGCCGCAGAACCACTGGGCCGCTGCCTGGATCGAACAACTCGCCAACGAAGGCATCACGGGCGGCTGCGGCGGCGGCAATTACTGCCCCGATGCCCCGGTCACCCGCGCCCAAATGGCGGTCCTGCTGCTGCGTGGAAAATACGGCAATAGCTATACGCCCCCCCTGGCGACAGGCGCCATGTTCGGGGATGTGCCGCAGAACCACTGGGCCGCCGGCTGGATCGAACAACTCGCCAACGAAGGCATCACGGGCGGCTGTGGCGGCGGCAATTACTGCCCCGACGCCTTCATCACCCGCGACCAGATGGCCGTCCTGCTCGTCACGGCCTTCAACCTGCCGTAGAAATGGCTTGACCCGATAAAGCGTCGCTTATACCGCCTCGGCCATACACCTGACCTTCCGTCTCGCACCGTCGTGCATAACCGCTGCGCTGATGCCCGCGGCATCCCTGCCGGCGGTGCGGGCAGGCCCAGGGAATTGCGCTCTTTTAGAGAAGGGAAAGCGCAATTTGTGACCGTGTGTATTGTAACAATCCAGATTCGTCAGGCGCTCCTGCCTCACAGGAGCGCCTGACGCTTTATTGGAGTCCACATACTGCGCTCGCTTGAAAGTTCGTTTTTTGGAGGATGGAAAACCCAATCTGCAACTACTTCGGGATTCCTGTGAAGGCCCTGAAAACACGCGCTGCGCCCCTTGTTGCCTGCGGCATTTGAGCGTACACTCAACCCGCCCAACAGCCCCGGCGGGGATGCCGGCTGCAAGCATGGAAATGGAGGCGTGAAATGAGACTCAATCACAGAAAACAGGGGGCGGCCTTTGGTGTCCGCTTCGGCGTATTGCTCTGCGTGCTGGCGCTGCTTTTCCAGGCGCAGCCAGCCCAGGCCTGGTCGCTGGATGCGGCCTTCCAACCCGCGGCGGCGCCGCAATCGACCGCAGCCTATCCGTTTGCATACAATGAGACGGTCGCCCAAATGCTCGGCGGCGTGCTGCAAAGCGATGTGTATAACTATACCGCGTCCCTGACCGGCGTCACGCCCATCACGGTGGGCGGCTCCCCGTTTACGCTGACCACGCGCAACATGAACTACAGCACGCACGTCTCGAAAGCCACCCAATATGTGTACGAATTCATGCAGGCGCGGGGATTGTCCGTTCACTACGAATCCTGGTACGACAGCGGCGAGGACCTGTCCAGCCGCAACGTGATCGGGGAGATCAGCGGCGCAACGCGCCCGACCGAGATCATCCTGATCACGGCGCACCTGGACGATATGCCCAACAGCAACCCGGCGCCCGGGGCCGACGACAACGCCAGCGGGTCGGCGGCGGTGATGACGGCGGCCGCGCGGATGGCGGGCCATCACTTCGAGCGCACCGTGCGCTTCGTCTTCTTCACCGGCGAGGAACAGGGCTTCCTGGGCAGCGACGCCTATGCGGCGGCGGCCAAGGCGCGCGGGGACAACATCCTGGCCGTCTTCAACATGGATATGATTGCCTGGGACGATAACGACGACGGGGTCCTGGCCCTGGAGACCCGCTACACCACCAGTCCAGGTTACGCCAACGATCTCGCCATCGCCAACCTCTTCATCCAGGTGGTGGGCGCCTATGACGGCCTGGACGGATTGCATCCATTCGTCGATCCCATCTACGACGAGTATGTGGATAGCATCTCCTTCTGGAACAGGGGCTACTCCTCCGTCACGGCCATCGAGGATTGGAACGAGGGCAATCCCTATTACCACACCAAAAACGACACCCTGGCCACCCTGAACATGCCCTATTTCACGAGCTTCGTCAAAGCCGCGCTGGGGACCGTGGCGCACATGGCCCTGCCGATGGCGGACACCACCTTCGCCGACATACCCACCACGCACTGGGCCTGGGCATTCATCGAGAGTCTCTACCAGGCCGGCGTCACCGGCGGATGTTCGAGCAATCCGCTGATGTATTGTCCCACCCAGGACGTGACCCGCGCGGAGATGGCGGTCTTCATCCTGCGCGCCAAATATGGGAAAGCCTACTCCCCACCCGAGGCCAGCGGCAGCGTATTCAATGACGTGCCTGCCGGGTATTGGGCCGCTGACTGGATCGAGCAGCTTGCGGAGGAAGGCATCACCGGCGGCTGCGGTGGAAGAAATTACTGTCCGGCCGGGATTGTGACGCGCGCCGAAATGGCGGTCTTCCTGCTGCGCGGGAAATACGGCGACACGTATCAACCGCCCGACGCCAGCGGCAGCGTGTTCAACGATATTGCCGCAGACTTTTGGGCTGCATCCTGGATCGAGCGGCTCTACGCCGAAGGCATCACCGGCGGCTGCGAGGGCGGGAATTACTGTCCCACCCAGGCGGCCAACCGCGCGCAAATGGCCGTCTTCCTGGTGCGAACCTTCAACCTGCCGTAGAAATATCGCGCCCCCTCACCGCGGACGGTGACAAGCGCAACCCGCACAAAAAATGTCGGCGCTCCAAGCCAATGGGACGTTCTTTCCGACATGGCGGTGAGTCCGCTAATCCCCAAAGGGTACGCTGTCTGCGGGAGTTGTCGGGGATTGGCGGATTCCATCCCAGGCTTTGGCGCGCCGACAAAAAAATTCATCGCCCTATGTTCAAGCAGAAAGGCATATTTTTTATACACCCAAACCTGTTGCGATTATCAAGCATCGGAGGCAAAGATGAAAAAAAGGAAGTTAAAGCGCTTCACATTTCTAGCGCTCATGGCAGGCATTTCCATTTTCCTCGGAACGTTTTTTTACAAGACATCAACGCCATCGTCAACCCAGCCGCCGCTTATGATGCAATCGCAACCGCCAGTGTCATCCACTGCATCAATGACATTATCATCGCCCGCGCAACCTCCATTGTCTGTCCATCCAATTGAAAACTTGTTTGGCAATTCCTCCTGCTCTTTGCCCTGCTGGCAGGGAATTACGCCCGGCGTTACCACAAGTAGTGAGGCGCTCGAAAGATTGAACAGTTCGCCTTTGGTGTTGAGAAATTCAATTCAATCAGAGGAATCCAAAACAGGACTGGGCAGGGTGGACTGGCGTTGGAAAATTGAAGATAAGCAACCGGACGAGAAAGGAAACATGGTATGGGCCGATGGAATTGTCCGGATGATGGAACTGACTACTTATCCCAACATCTCAATTGGGGAGGTGATCAACAAGTTCGGCCCCCCAGAAAAAATTGACGCCATCGATTGTACTGATGTCCCAGAGGCGGGCCATCAATATTGGTGCATAACTTTATATTACGCAAAAAATGGGCTCGAAATCCACTTTACTTGTGAAGGTGCCTGGGACGAAAATGACATGGACATCACTCAAATCACTCAATCTGATCCTATCGAATTTATACGGTTGTTTGAACCAACAACCATTGAAAAATGGCTACTGTCTATTGGCCTTGATCCTCAACACCTGGACTTAAGGGATTGGAAAGGCTATGGAAACCTGCTTGAGTTATATGTTCGATAGTCGCGCCAATACAGAAGGCGGCAACCTTCGGGTACATTAACGACAGTCTTTCTACACGCAACATCGGTTCAAGGGGTATACCCAATCTGTTCTCTACGCTTCCCCCATATGAATTACCCAACCCACGCGCGATGCATGGGCAAGATCCGCGCCCGTCACCAGCGCCCAGGAGCCATATTTTTCGACAAATGTCGACATGCGTCCTCCAGGTGAAATCCGTTTCGTAAAAAATCCTCCGTGTACAAAAAAGAGTCTCCCGACTTCAAGAAAGCCCTGGTTTGCACAGCAATTCCCAGTATGTCATTGCGAGGGCGGTTTTCCCGCCTGTCCTGGTGCTCTTCCAGGGAAGCAATTCCCCATTTTGGGCAGGGAGATTGCTTCGCCGAAGGCTCGCAATAACACGCTTCGCGTCATATAGGTACTAAAAAGTTAAATGCTTGCTTTTTGTACAAGAATTTTTCAACACAAAGGACACGAAGTACACAAAGGTTTTAAAGGTCTTCCTTCGTGACCTTTGTGTCCTTCGTGTTTAAGCTCTTTTGGTTTCGGCTCGTCCGAGTTAGGGAATTACTGTGGTTTGCACCTTGACAACCATACCCCTTTTCCATAGAATACCCTCCAATGCGCTCCCAGATGCACGGCCATCATCACGCCAACACCCTCCACCCCGGACGGGCGGCTTAGACGCGCATCTTGACCTGGCGTATCCAATCCCAAACTCCCGCCCCGGCGGGAGTTTTTGTTTCCCGAGGTGAACATGATTTCCATTCTGAACCCTGCCACTGCCCGCCAGACCATCCTGCGCCGCGTACCGCCAGGCGATGAGGATGTGCCCGCTTCCGTACTGGATCGCATCGAGGCGGCCTTCGGCGAGCGGATTTCGCCCAACCAGGCCGTGACCCGCATCCTGCGCGAGGTGCGCACCCGGGGCGATTCCGCGCTGCGCGCCTGGACCGAGAAGCTGGACGGCAAAGCCCCGAACCTTTTCCGCGTCCCGGGCGAAGCCTTGCAGGCCGCGCTGGCTTCCATCAGCAAAGAAGAACGCGCCGCGCTCGAACTGGCCGCCGAACGCATCGAGAGCTTCTACAGAAAACAGCCGCTAATCTCGTGGCTGACCCAGGACATGGGCGGCGCGCTCGGGCAGCTCATCCGCCCCATCCGCCGCGTGGGACTCTACATCCCGGGCGGCACCGCGCCCCTGCCCTCCAGCGTGTTGATGTCGGCTGTGCCTGCCAAAGTGGCGGGCGTGAAGGAGATCGCCCTGGCCGTGCCGCCCCAGCGCGGGGCGGGTCAGATCGCCCCGATCATCCTGGCCGCCGCCGCCCTGCTGGGCGTGGACGAGGTCTACGCCATGGGCGGCGCGCAGGCCATCGCCGCGCTGGCCTACGGCACCGAATCGATCCCCGCCGTGGACAAGATCTTCGGCCCCGGCAACCTGTTCGTCACCCTGGCCAAGCAGCAGGTCTTCGGCGCCGTCGGCATCGACGGGCTGGCTGGCCCCACCGAGACAGTCGTCATCGCCGACGAATTCGCCAAACCTGCCTGGGTGGCCGCCGACCTGCTGGCCCAGGCCGAACACGACACGCTGGCCTCCGCCATTTTGCTGACGCCCTCGCGGGAGTTGGCCGAAGCCGTGCAGGTGGAAGTCGGCAGGCAAATGGAAAGCCTGCCGCGCGTCGAAATCGTGGCGCAGTCGCTCAAAGGCCGCAGCGGCATCGTGCTCACCCGGGACCTGGACGAAGCCGTGGAACTCTCGAATGCCTACGGCCCCGAGCACCTGTGCCTGGCGGTGCAGGACCCGTGGGCCTGGAGCGAAAAGGTCATGTCGGCGGGCGGCATCTTCATGGGGGAGTATTCGTTCGAGGTGCTGGGCGATTACGTCGCGGGGCCGAGCCACGTCATGCCCACGGGCGGAACGGCGCGCTTTGCCTCCCCGCTCAACGTGTGGGACTTCGTGCGCATCATCAGCCTGGTCGGACTGAACCAGGCGGTCGGGCAGGAGCTGTCCAAATCGGCCGCGGTCATCGCCCGCACCGAGGGGCTGGAGGCGCATGCGCGTTCGGCGGATTGTCGCGCTGTGTCCTAGCAGGCTGTCGGAGAACCCAACCAATGCCGCTTTTTGACCGCGAAGCACACTAAGATCGCAAAGAAAATCTGGCTCATTGGGAATCGGCGTGATTAAACCCCTTTTGTACACGGATTTGTACCTTCTCAATTTCCTGGGGTAATTTGGGGTGCGCAAGTTCTACTTGCGCATTTTCCCG